>JBDHHX010000024.1:0-20770 GCA_039589155.1 Gemmatimonadota bacterium
GACCTGATGCCCCCGGGTGATATTGCACCATTCGTCCTCGCGATGACGGCGATCCTGTCGGTGGCTGGCATCATCATTCTGCGGCCGCTGACCCGGCGGCTGGGTGACGCGTTGGAGGCGAAATCGCGCGCTAAGCACAAGCAGCCCGAGCTTAGCGGCGAGGAAATCGCGCGACTCACCGACGTGATGGGCCGCCTGACCGACCGGATCGAGTCGCTGGAAGAGAGGCAGGACTTCACCGAGCGTTTGCTCTCCGACCAGAAGCGCGCTCCGGCGCAAGCGCGTTTGAGGGACACGGCCGAAGGCTGAGGCCCTGCAAATCTCCGCTCTACATCCTTATAGTCCTATCTGTCATTTTCATGTCTGTGGGGCCGGCAGCCGCCGAGTCCTGCGTGCCGGTGGCGCGGAACGGCGTACAGCGTCCCGGCGTTTCGGAAGCGCAGATCTGACGCAACCGTCTGAACACCCATTGGGAGACCGAATATGCTAACCCGCCTTGCATTCATTGCCCTTCTGGTCTCGAGCCCGGGCGCAGCGGCGCCGGCCACTGAGAACGGCGAGGAACGCCTGCTCATCCGCCACGTCGCTGTCGGCGACGTGAGTATCGTGTTCTCATACGCCGGCGACCTGTGGAGCGTCGGCCTGGATGGCGGCGTCGCCCGCCGGCTCACCAGCGGACCCGAGGACGACGATTTCCCCGTCATCTCACCGAACGGCCGTTTCATCGCGTTCTCGCGCCGGGGCGCCGATGACTGGGATGTCTACTCGCTGCCGGCCCAAGGCGGTGAACCTCGTCGAATGACCTGGAATCCCCAGGCGGATATCGCGCGCGGATGGACGCCTGACGGCGACCGGATCCTCTTCATGACGGAACGCGGCGCCGATCACTTTTTCCGGCTATTCACCATCGGTTTGGGCGACGCCTTCCCGACTCCGCTGCCGCTACCCCGCGGCTGGGACGGCGCTTTCTCGCCCGACGCTGCACGCATCGCGTACGTACCCTACGCGCTCACTACCGAGCTGGATGGCACCGAGTGGCGGCACTATCGGGGCGGACGGATGTCGAGCATCTACATCGCGCAGATGGTGGACAGCGAGGCCGAGGCTCTACAAGCGGCGGACGCGGCGGACGCTAACGACCGTAACCCGATGTGGGCCGATGGCAGGATCTATTTCGTCTCCGACCGCAGCGGCACGTTCAATCTGCACGCGTACGACCCGCTGACCCGCGACGTCCAGCAACTGACGGACTACCAAACGTATGGTATAGATCACGCGGCCGCCGGCGCCGGTGTCATCGCTTTCGTGCAGGACGGCCAAGTACGAATTCTGAACCGACAGACGGGCGCAATCACCGACGTCGAGATCCAAATCGAACCGTCCGTAACCGAGCTAGCGCCGCGCACCGTGGGTGGCGCAGCGTTCATTCAGTCGGCCCGACCCTCGGCTTCGGGCGACCGGGTGGTGTTTGGAGTGCGGGGCGAAGTAGTGATGCTGGACATCGAGACGGGCACCACGCAGAGCCTTACCCAAACTCCGGGCGCAGCCGAACGTTATCCGACGTTATCGCCGAACGGCGAGTGGGCCGCCTACTTCTCCGACGAGTCGGGGAACTACCAGTTGTACCTGAAACCGCTGGCCGGCGATGGTCCGGTGAGAACCATTCCGGTGGAGCTGCAGTCGAGTTTCTATCGCGAGCTCGTCTGGTCGCCCGACTCGAAGCGGCTGGCGTTCACGGACAAGCGGCTACGCCTCTGGGTCGTCGACCTGGAAACGGGCGGCGCGCGCCGCGTCACGACATCGACATACTCGTTCCAGGACCGCTACTACCCGTCGTGGTCGCCGGACGGTGTATGGCTCGCCTATTCGCGCTACGAGTCGAACCGCTTGCGGGCGGTCTATCTCTACAACGCCGAACTGGGGCGTCAGCGGCGGATTACGCACGGGCGGGTAAACGCGGAGCACCCGACGTTCGACGGTAGCGGACGCTACCTCTACTTCGTGGCGAGCAACACGGCATCGCTCGGGGAGTTCGGCTGGGACGTTCTTTCCGGGCTACTACTACGACCCTACGCCGCTCGCCGACTTCACGTAGTCTCGATGCGCGAGAGCGTGCCGCCACCGGTCTACCCGATCAGTGGTGAGCCAGTGGAGGGCGCCGCCGCGCAAGCGACTGGCGGGCCGGGCGCTGCCGGTCAACGGCCGCCAGGGCCACAGCGTGCCCAGTCGGCGAGCGCGATGCTGGCCGGGATCGAAAACCGAGTGGTTCCGCTGCCGGTAGCGGCGAAAGATTTCGCCGACCTGGCCACAGGCGAGCCGGGCGTTCTCTATATACTGGTGACGGAATGGCCGCCGTCTCCCACGTTCGGCACCGAGCCGACGAGAACGCTGTACAAGTACGAGCTAGCGCATCCCAGCGAGCTGACGAGACTCGCGGAGAACGTCGACGACTTCACGGTGACGGCCGATGCGAAAAAAGTCCTCTATCGCAGCGGTGTGACATGGTCGCTGATCTCGACGAGCGACCTGGAGGCCGAGCCCGTCATCATCGACACCCACTCGCTTCAGGTCGAAGTCGATCAGCACGCCGAGTGGAGCCAGATGTATCACGAGGCCTGGCGACTGATGAAGGACTTCTTCTACGATCCCGACCACCACGGCCAGGACCTGTTCGAGCTGGAGTCGCACTACGCCGAGTACCTTCCCTCGCTGGCCCGGCGCAGCGATCTGACGTGGCTGCTGCGGAAGGCGCTGGGCCACATATCGGCCAGCCACATCACGATCGGCGAAGGAGACGTGGAACCGCCGGCCGGAGAGCCGAGTCGTATCGGCATGCTGGGGGCGGATTACGTGGTCGACGCAGGCTTCTACCGCTTCGCTCGCATTTTTCGCTCCGGCCATTACAACTCTGAGAGCCGGCTGGCCCAAGCGCCGTTGGATCAGCATGGCGTGAGTGTGCGACCCGGCGAGTTCCTGCTGGCGGTCGATGGCGAATCCGTTCGAGCGGATCGCAACGTGTACTCGTACTTCGTCGGCAAAGCCATGCAGCCGGTCCGTATCACGGTGGGGCCTGACACCAGTAGTGTGGGTGCGCGAACGTACACGGTTGTCCCGTTGCCGGCGGAGGACCAATTACGACGCTGGAATTGGGCGGAGGGGAACCGTCAGTTGGTCGAAGAGGAATCGCAGGGGATACTAGGATACATCTATGTGCCGGACTTCAGCGCCTCGGGGATCGTGGCCACTTTCCGCCAATTGCTGGAGAGCACGGATCGCCGCGGCCTGGTCATCGACCAGCGGTTCGCGCATGGCGGCATCACGGCCGACTACCTGATCGAGGTACTGCAGCGTCGAGCGCTTTTCTACTACACGTTCAGACAGGGCGAGGACCTGCCGGTGCCGACCAACCCGATGCCGGAGGCTAAGGTTCTACTAGTGAATGATGTGAACACCGAGGCCGCCGAGAGCTTTGCTTTGATGTTCAAGCTGGGCAACCTGGGCCGGGTCATGGGCACGCGGACGTGGGGCGCCGGTGTCGGTCCCTACGTCTACATCCCGGCGCTCGTGGATGGCGGAACGATCAACATACCCAGCCGGGCGGCATACGACCCGGCCGGCTCCTGGGGAATCGAGAACATGGGCGTCGATCCGGACATCGAGGTACCGTGGTCGGCCGCCGAGTGGCGACAGGGCACCGACCCGCAGCTGGCTGCAGCTATCCGTGCTGTTCTGCAGGCTATCGTCGATCGACCACCGCTCGAGGTCAGCAGGCCGGAGTATCCGGTTCACGGGCAACAACAGCAGTAAGGAGAGCGTTAACGATGATTACGACGCAGCGCGGCGTTTCTGTCACCGTACTGGCGCTGGCTACTGTGATGCTTGTCGCTTTCGCTCGCGGCAATGGCAGGAGCGAAGCGGCGCAATCGAACTGCGAACCCGATAATGGTGGGATCACATTGCCCAGCGGTTTCTGCGCCACGGTATTCGCCGATGACCTCGGTCGACCGCGTCACCTGGTTGTAGCACAAAACGGCGACGTCTTCGTGGCAACCACGCGAGGCAGACGCGACACCGCTCCCGCCGGCGTCGTCGCGCTGCGCGACTCCGACGGCGACGGCGTCGCCGATGTCACGAAGCGCTTTTCCGACGGCGGCGGAACGGGGATCGCACTGCACGACGGCTACCTCTACTTCGGGCGGGACGACGGTGTGATCCGCTACCGACTTGCGGATGGTGCGCTCGAGCCGACGGGCGGCGCGGAGAACATCGTGGTCGATCTGCCCACTACCGGCAGTCATCGGGCGAAGCCCATCGCGATCAGCGATGACGGACGGCTGTTCGTCACGGTCGGCTCACTCTCCAACGCATGCCAGCGGGAATCGAGGACGCCCGGATCGCCGGGCGTCGATCCGTGTTCTGAACTCGAGACGCGAGCGGGCATCTGGCTGTTCGATGCTGCGCGAAAGGACCAGCCTCAGGCGGACGGACGCGGCTATGCCAAAGGCCTCAGGAACACGGTGGCATTGGCGCTCAATCCCATCGATGGGTTGGTCTACGGCGTCGTACACGGACGCGATCAGTTGGGTCGGCTCTGGCCCGAGCTGTTCACACCACAACAGAACGCCGAGCTGCCATCGGAGGAGTTTGTGCAGATCGAAGACGGTGATGACTTCGGCTGGCCCTATTGCTACCACGACCCGGAGCTCGGACGCCTGGTCCTCGCGCCTGAGTACGGCGGTGACGGGCGACGGGCCGGCCGCTGCGCCCAGATGAAGGAGCCGATGGCGGCCTACCCGGCGCACTGGGCGCCGAACGCGCTACTCATCTATTCGGGTGCGAGCTTCCCCGCTCGCTATCAGGGCGGCGCGTTCATCGCATTCCACGGCTCGTGGAACCGTGCACCGGAACCGCAGGGCGGCTACAACGTCGTCTTCCAACCGTTCGCTGACGGCCAACCGGCAGGCGATTACGAGATCTTCGCCGACGGCTTCGCTGGTGAAGAGAAGAGTCCTCGGGGTGCGGCGCACCGGCCGACGGGTCTGGCGCAGGGTCCGGACGGCGAGTTGTACGTGGCGGATGACAAAGGCGGGCGGATCTGGCGGGTGGTCTATGTCGGTGGCGGGTGATTCAACAGCCGACATGTTGGAATTCAACAGCCGACAGCCGACATGTTGGAATTCAACAGCCGACAGCCGACAGCCATCGCTCGACGTCCAAGTTTCTCTCAACGATCAACTCTCGACCATCAACTTTCGACGTTCAACGATCCGCTGAACGTCGAGAGTAGGAAGTTGATCGATGGAGGCGCGCAGCGCCGATACAACTTGAACGTCGAGCGACGGCTGTCGGCTGTTGGCTGTTGGATCAGTTACCCCCGAGGGGGATTGATCTCATATCTGTAAGTAATCTCCGCCACGCCCTTCAGCGTATTCGACACCGTGCAGTACTTATCCTTCGACAATTCGATAGACTGCTTCAGCGCATCCTCAGATATCTGCTCTCCCCAGATCCTGTAGACCATCTCGATCCTGGTGAGGTAATTCGGCGGTTCGGCTGACTTCTCCGCGATCACCTCGATCTCGAGATCGTCGAACAGCTGCCGCTTCTTCTTCAGTATCGAGACCACATCCATCCCGGTGCAGCCGCCCAGTCCGATCAGCGTCATCTCGATCGGCGACGGGCCCGCCTCGAAGCCTCCCTCTTTCTTCTTCGCGTCCGTCACCACCGCGTGACCGGTCTCCGAGGTGCCAACGAACTGCAGACCCTGGTTCCAAACCACGTTCGCGCTGGGCATGATCTCCTCTCTCGCGGTGCGGCGTCTCAGCCCGGCGGCCGGCAGCCGCCAGCGTCTCTGGTGGGAAGTAGCATCCAGCTAGCCGATCGACAAGATCCGCCTTATGTTTCGCGATCTTCAAATTCCCGCCACAACGTAAGAGAGGTCGATGCGGACCACGGGCTCACGCCTTTTCACACGACTGCTCTGGGTCAGCCTGCTGGTCGGCGCCGAGGCCGCCAGCGGGCAGGAAACCGATCCGCAGGCGCTGGAAGCGGCGCTGGAGTGGCTGATCCTGCTGGATAACGGCCAATACGGACGGACCTGGGACACGGCGGCCGACCTCTTCCAGACGGCGATCACGAGAGATGGCTGGATCACCCGCATCACTTCGGTCAAGGCACCGCTGGGCAGGCTGGTGGCCCGGCAATTCAAGTCGAGCGAACCGGTGACGAACCCCGCCGGCGTGCCTGAGGGCGAGTACCTGGTCATTAGATTCACGACGTCGTTCGAGAACAGTGAGAGCTCGTCCGAGACCCTCGTTCTCCACCACGGACCCGAAGGCGAGTGGAAGGTCTCGGGCTACTTCATCAGACCCGCTCGTTGATCCCTGCCCCACGTTGCGCTCCAGCCGTCTGAGCCCTATCTAGAGCCGGTACAGTGGAAAGTGGTAGGTGGTGGACGCGTCTGCGCTTGATGGCGCAGACTGTGCTCGACTCAAGGGAGGATAACATGCGGACATCTTGGCGCGCTCTGATTCTCGCCCCTGCACTCGTCTGGGCGATGCCGCTGCAGGCTCAGGTCGTTCAGGAGGCTGTGGACCTGGCGGTCATCGAACAGATCCGCGACGAAGGCCTCAACCGCTCGCAGATCGCTGAGCTGGGCGGCTACCTGACCGATGTCATCGGCCCACGCCTCACCGGGTCGCCCGGCATGATGCGGGCGAACGAGTGGACGGCGGAGAAGCTGCAGGAGTGGGGGCTGGAAAACGTCATCGTCGAGCCGTGGGGCGAGTTCGGGCGTGGCTGGGAGATCGAGTCGTTCAGCGGCCGGGTGACCGAGCCCTACGTCGAATTGCTGAACGCGATCCCAGTCGCCTGGACCGGAAGTACGCGGGGCACCAAGAAGGGGCCGGCCGTCGTGGTCGAGGCGGAGAGCACAGCCGATCTGGAACAGTATCGCGGCACGCTGAAGGGCGCATGGGTACTGACCCGCGTCCCGCAGGAGATCGAGCCGGAGTGGGATCCGCGTCCGCTGCGCACGCCTCTGGAAGATCTGCTCGAGCCAGCGCCCCAGCAGCGCGGAGCCCAGGACGACGAAGCGCGGGAGCGCCGCTGGGCCGAGTACCGCCGAATGAGGGCGATGCGCGATTCGATCAACACGTTCCTTCAGGACGAGGGGATCGCCGGCATCCTGTCGCCGTCTTCGCGGACCTATGGAATACTCCGCGTCTGGGGCGGCTCGGGCCGTGACCCCGAGAATCCGATCCCAGGTCCGGAGCTGGTGGTCGGCCACGAGCAGTATGGGCAGATCTATAGGAACGTGATGCGAGGAGTGCCGGTACGGCTCGAGGTGAACGCGAAGACGAAGTTCTTCGAGGACGACACCAAGTCGTACAACACGTTGGGCGACATCCCGGGCAGCGACCTGGCGGACGAATACGTGATGCTGGGCGCCCACCTCGATTCCTGGTACTCAGGCACGGGCGCGACGGACGATGCCGCCGGCACGATCGTCATGATGGAGGCGGTGCGCATCCTGAAAGAGCTCAGCCTGCAGCCACGCCGCACGATCCGCATCGCGCTGTGGAGCGGCGAGGAGCAAGGTCTGCTGGGCTCGCGGAACTGGGTGGAGAACAACCCGGAGCTATGGCCGCAGATCAGCGCCTACGTGAACGTCGACAACGGCACCGGCCGCGTGCGAGGGATCTGGGACCAGAGCAACGAGGCGGCCGGCCACGTGTTCGAGCAACTGCTCTGGCCGTTCGTCGACCTGGGCGTCGTCGCGGTCCGGCACGGCAACACGGGCGGTACCGACCACCTGTCGTTCGACCGCAACGGGATCCCGGGCTTCAACTTCATTCAGGACCCGATCGAGTACTCGACGCGGACGCACCATACGTGGGCGGACCGTTACGAGCGGCTGGTGATCGATGACCTGCAGCAGGCGGCGGTCGTCGTGGCCGCAACGGTCTATCACCTGGCGATGCGCGACGAGATGATGCCTCGCAAAGTCGAGGAGCAGGCGACGAACGAGTAACGAACGAGCAGGAGGGACAGCCGTGTACACCCGACGCGAGTTCCTGGGAGCGGTGGGGCTTCCCGCCGCAGCCGCGGCAGCCGGCGTGCCCGTATTGCCGCTGCGCGCCTCGCGCGCCGCCGAGATCGCAGAGGAGCTATCCCGTTACCCGGGCAGCCCGTCAGAGATCGCCGGCAACGAGGACTTTTGGGTGGAGGTGGCGCAAGCGTTCACTGTCGATCGCAGTCTGATCAACCTCAACAACGGCGGCGTCAGCCCGTCGCCGGCCTGGGTCCAGGACGCGATGAAACAGCACCTGGACTATTCCAACAAGGCGCCGGTCTACACCATGTGGCGCATCCTCGAGCCTCAGCGCGAAGGCGTGCGCCAGCGCATCGCTCGGGAGTGGGACGTCGACCCCGAAGAGGTCGCGCTGACGCGCAACGCCTCCGAGAGCCTGCAGATCATGCAGTTCGGCTACGACCTCGAAGAGGGTGACGAGGTCCTGACCACCAATCAGGACTACGGCCGCATGCTCACGACGTTCAAGCAGCGTGAACGGCGCGAGGGGATCGTCTTGAAGCAGTTCTCGATCCCGGTGCCGGCGGAGGACCCGGCCGCGATCGTGGCGGCGTTCGAGCAGAACATCACCGAGCGAACGCGGCTCATACTGATGTGCCACATGATCAATCTCACAGGTCAGATTCTGCCGGTGCGCGACGTGGTAGCGATGGCACGCAGGTACGATATCCCGGTGATCGTAGACGGCGCCCATTCGCTGGCCCACCACGATTTCACGATCTCCGAGCTCGAATGCGATAACTATTCGGTCAGTCTGCACAAGTGGCTGTTCGCGCCGCATGGCACCGGCCTACTATATGTACGGCGCGACAAGATCAAGGACATCTGGCCGCTGATGGCGGCGGCCGAAAAGCAGAACGACAACATCCGCAAATTCGAGGAGATCGGTACCCACCCGGCGGCCAACTACCTGGCGATCGGCGAGGCATTGACGTTCCACCAGGGCATCGGTGGCGCGCGCAAGGAAGCGCGGATGGTCTACCTGCGCGACTACTGGGCGAAGCAGCTGCTCGAGAACGACAACGTGCGGCTTCACACCAGCTTGAAGCCCGGTTTCGCCTGCGGTCTGGCCAACGTGGAGATCATCGACGTCAACCCCGGCGACCTAACGGGCTGGCTGTGGCGCGAGCACAAGATCATCGTCACGCCCATCGATCACGTCGAGTTCAAAGGGATAAGAGTCACGCCCAGCGTCTACACGACGCTGGAGGAGCTGGACCGTTTCGTGGAGGCGATGCAGTACGTGGCGACTCACGGACTGCCGACCTGAACCTGAAGTCTGACCAGCAAATGGAGCAATGCATGCTACGCAAACTCATAGTCACGATCGCGTTGATCGCCTCGGCCGCGGTGGCCCGGGACGCCTCGGCCCAGTACGTCGCCGCCCCTAACGGCCTCGGTATCGGCCTCACGGCGGGAGCGGTCAGCTTCAGCGACTCCGTCCAGAATTGGAACTGGGGCGGCGTGGGCGAACTCTCGTTGCGATCCACGTTCGGCGGAATGCAGGTCGCGCTGGGCGCCGCGTACGGCCAGGTCGCCGTCGAGGACCTGGATGCGAATCGTGTCGTCTGGGGCTTCTTCGTCGATCCGCGACTGCTTCTCAAGACGACGCCGGGCGCCGCGCCCTACATCGGCGCACGAGTCAGCTACCTGCTGTCGTCCATCGATGTGAGCGAGCTGGGGATATCGGGGATCACGGAGGCGAAGTCGAAGGGCTGGGTCTTCGCCGGCGAGTTCGGCGTGCTCTTCCCGCTGGGCGCGCAGTGGGCTTTCGACGCGATGCTGACCTTTGGCGTGGCGACCTTCGGTGACATCGACGTGGACGGCGGCACGACGATCCCCGACAGCAGCGATTCGGGCACCACTGGCTCGCTCAAGATCGGTATCGTCTATTCGTTCTCGGCGTACTGAGTCGCGTTGAACGGACCCAATCTCGATTTCATCCGCGCCAGGGTCGCCGAAGACTTAGGGACCGGCAAATACGGGGGGCGGGTTGTGACCCGCTTCCCGCCGGAGCCCAACGGCTACCTGCACATCGGCCACGCCAAGGCGATCTGCCTCAACTTCGGCATCGCGCTGGAGAACGAGGGCGGAGTCTGCCACCTGCGCTTCGACGACACCAACCCGGAGACCGAGGACATCAAGTACGTCGAGTCGATCCAGCACGATGTGCGCTGGCTCGGCTTCGATTGGGGCGAGCATCTGTACTTCGCCTCTGACTACTTCGAACAGCTCTACGACTACGGCGTTATCCTGATCGAGAAGGGGCTGGCGTACGTCGACAGTCTGAACGAAGAAGAGATCCGCGAGTACCGGGGCACGGTGACGGAAGCGGGACGACCGAGTCCTTACCGCGATCGTTCGATCGAAGAGAACCTCGATCTGTTCGCGCGGATGCGTGCCGGCGAGTTCGGGGACGGGGAGCACGTGCTGCGCGGCAAGATCGACATGGCGCATCCCAACATGTTGATGCGCGACCCCCTGCTCTACCGCATTCGGCACGCCAGCCACTACCGGCGCGGCGACGACTGGTGCATCTACCCGCTCTACGATTTCACCCACTGCCTGTCCGACGCGATCGAGGACATCACCCACTCGCTCTGCACGCTGGAATTCGAGAACAATCGGGCGCTCTACGACTGGGTGCTGGACGCCGCCGGCATCGAGCCGCCGCGTACCGAGCAGACCGAGTCGGCTCGGCTCAACCTCGATTACACGGTGCTCAGCAAGCGGAAGCTGATTCGGCTGGTCGAGGAAGGACTCGTCAGCGGCTGGGATGACCCGCGCATGCCCACCATCGCCGGCCTGCGGCGGCGCGGTGTCACGCCGGATTCGATCCGCGCCTTCTGCGACATGATCGGGGTCGACAAGGTGAACAGCCGCGTGGAAATGGGGAAGCTGGAGTTTGCCATCCGCGACGACCTCAATCAGAAGTCTCCCCGCGTGTTGTGTGTGCTGAGACCGCTAAAGGTCGTGATCACCAACTACCCGGAGGGCGAAGTCGAGTGGTTGGATGCGCCGTTCTGGCCACACGATGTGCCCAACGAAGGGTACCGGAAGCTACCGCTATCGCGAGAGATCTTCATCGAGCGGGCAGACTTCATGGAGGATCCGCCGAAGAAGTTCTTCCGGCTGGCGCCGGGCCGCGAGGTGCGATTGCGCCATGGGTACATCATCAAGTGCGAGGAAGTGATAAAGGACGCGGAGAGCGGTGAGGTCATCGAACTTCGCTGCAGCTTCGATCCGGACTCGCTCAGCGGGCCGCCCGCCGATCGCCGCAAGGTGAAAGGCACGATCCACTGGGTCTCGGGTGAGCATGCGCTGCCGTGTGAGGTGCGGCTGTACGACCGGCTGTTTAGCGTGGCCAATCCAGACGATGCGACCGAAGGCAAGGACTTTGTCGCTAGCTTGAATCCCGAATCACTGGTGGTATTGAAGGACGCGCTCATAGAGCCCAGCGTCGCCAACGATCCACCGGGCACCGGCTACCAGTTCGAGCGACAGGGCTATTTCATCAGTGATCCGGTGGATTCTGGGGACGGCGCCCTCGTGTATAACCGCACTGTCACTTTGCGCGACACCTGGGCGAAGATCGCCGCTCGGGGTGGGTGATTCGACAGCCAACAGCCGACAGCCGTCGCTCGACTTCGAAGTTTGTTTCCAGCTACCGACGCCCGACGTTCAACTCTCTACAAGGTAGATCCATCGTCGAAAGTCGAGCGTCGGGAGTCGATCGATGGAGGCGCAAAGCGCCGATACAACCTGGACGTCGAGCGATGGCTGTCGGCTGTTGGCTGTCGCTATGAACGTCGACCGTCGAACGTTGAACGCTGAACAGCGATCTAGGGCCAGTAGCGCAGATTAAACGTCGCCACAAACGCCTCGAAGTTGTCTTCGAAATCGCGCCGCTCCAGCACCCGCATCGTCGTCTCGATGCCGATGATGAAATCCTCCCACCCAGTCCAGAAGGCGCCGAAGCCAAAGCCGTTGGAGCGCGTCGCGAGATCGGCGCCTCCCTGCGAGAAGGCATCCGAGTCGAAGCTGAACAGCAGGCCGATGGGGATGACGTTCAGGTTCTTGAGGTCGACGCCGACCGTGCCGCCGCCGCCAATGACGGTCTCAGACGCCGACTCCGTCACGTCGCCACGGCCTCCCTCGAGGAGGGCGGTCACGCCGATCCAGTTCGCCGGCGCCCAGCCCAGGCGCGCCCCGATTGTTCCGCTGATCGCGTTACCCGACGCGACCAGCTCATTATCCTCCTCGAGGCCACCGTTGTCGATGATGCTCTGGGCAAAGCCGAACGGGTCGACGCCGACGATGTCCGAACGGGAAAAGTCCAAGGCGCCCGAAACGATCAGCTTCTCGCTCTGGTAAATCCGCGCTGTCGCACCCAGGCCCCATCCGAAGGTGCCGGTCACGCCCTGCGCCAGCATCGACTGCTCATCCGTGCCGATTCGTGCGTTGCCCGTGAACTCCGCGCGCACGGCGAGCCAACGTCCAAGCCTCTGCTGGTACTCGAAGCCGAGAGCCATGAAGGCTACATCACCCGTCAGAGTGCCCAGAGTATCGCCATTCACGTCGATGAACGGCGTCTTGAGGTCGAACGCCATGCCGCCGCCTGTGGTGGTGCCGAAGTAGGTAATCGCGAAGGGATCGGGCACGATACGAGAAGGGATGAACTCGAATCCGTTGAGGACCCGACCCGACTCCTGGGCCGGCAGGTTGGCGGCAGAAAGGACGAGAACAGAAAGAGCCAGCAGTGCCTTGCGCATCTTGGCCTCCATCGTCGGAAATATCAAAAGAGATCGGCAGCCGACATAATCGCCCTCATCGACTGCGGGCGCCAGCGACCTCTACTCGTCGGCGCTCGCCACCCAGGCCGTGTACCAGAGGTCGAGCAGCATCTGGCTGCCGGCGGCCAGCCGCTCGAGCGTAAACTCGAGCCCCGTCTCCGTCCCGGCATCCGTGAACGCGTCTCCCCTGTCGAGTCGGTATAGCTGCTCGATCAAACCCTGCGACTCGTTGATCAGGCCGAGGAAGTCGGCGAACGGGTCCTCGAGGCGCCGCGGCGGCCCGATCCTGTCTGTGAAGTCCCGTGGTCCTATACCGGCGTTGCGGACGAAGTCGCCCTCGAAGCGGCCGTGGATACCAGGCCCGGAGTAGCCGTCGGGGTTCGGTCCCAGCCAGCCGTTGTAATGAAACGATGTGTGATTGGGGTTGGCGGCGTCCGCCGCGTAGTGTCCCAGCCAGCCAGCATAGGTGATGATATTGCCTTCCACCAACTCGGTGTTTCCGCCGGCTCGCGCTAGCGCCCGGTACTGGCGGAAGCCGACCTTCACCCGGTCGTAGAGCTCGATGGCCATGTAGGGTAAGAGCCCCACGTGTTCCGGCAACAGGCTGTCCGCTGGCACGTCGCCTCGAGCCTCAGGGTCGGCGCGGCGTTCGTATAGCGTGCGGTAGAACTCGTAGCGGCTGCGGACCGAGCTTATGTCCCCGGCGAGCTCCATCTTGATGAAGTGGTCGGGCTCCTGCGATGTCTTGAGCGTGAACTCGGAGTCGCGGCGCCAGCGATCGGGCTCGGGTCCCAGGTATGCGAGGCGGTCCACGGCTTGCCGGAAGAACTCAGGCATCCCTTCCGGTAAGTGCTCAGCCGCCACCTGATTCACCATCACATGGCCCTCGTCCTGCCAGGCCGACCTGGTGAGCAGGCCAGCGGGAAAGAGAACGAGGATCCCGAGAGCCAGCCCGAGAACGGGCGCGGTGATTTCTTTGGCCATCTCTTGTCCTTTCGTAATCGCTTTCCGCTGTCGTTCGGCCTAGCCCGAGAAAGCGGTCTCCAGGTTGCTCGCGTTCCGCCGCATCACGGAGAGAAAGTCACCGGACTCGGGGGCGTTGGCGCACGGGTCGAAGACCACAGCATCGATACCCAGACCTCTAAAGCGATCGCTCGTCGCCGTAAGCGGCTCGCTCTCCCAGAGCATCCAACCCGCCGGGTGGTCGCGCAGCAGGTACTCCAGCTCCCGCCAGGCAGGCTCGCCGGGATCCTGATCGGGCTCGAAGTGGACACTCACCAGGTTGAGATCGTAGCGCCGGGCCAAGTACTGGTAGACGGGGTGGGAGCCGAGCAATGGTGTCCCTCTTGCTTCCGTCGCCCACCGAGCCAACCTCTCGTCGAGGGCTCGGAGGTCGGCCTCGAGCGCCGCGAAGCCGTCGGCGAACACCGCCGAATCATCCGGCTTCGCCTCTGAGAACGCGTTTGCGACGGCCCGGGCATGTTCGATGGCCAGGGTGGGGTCGAGCCAGGTCGTGAAGGCGACGGCGCCGTGCGAATGATCGCCCACCGGGCCGTGACTGTGGGTGACGGCGCCCTCGACCTCGATGAAGCGATCGGCGACTGACTCCGATGTGTTGACCAGCTTCGACCCCGGCAGCGTTGTGCGACCGACCCAATGGGCATAGTCGGCCCCGTTCAACAGAATGATGTCGGCCGACTGGTAGCCGGCGACCGCAGACGCACCCGGCGTCCAGTACGCCGGATCGACGTCAGTCGGGGCCGGGAACTCGACCCGCACGAGATCGCCGCCGATTCGCTCCGCAAAGTACTGCAGCGGGTAGTTCACTACGTACACCGACAGCACTCCATCGGCTGCCGCAGCCGCATGGCCCGCTGCCGATTCCTGAGCCGCCTGCCGGTCCGCGGGCGCACACGCCAGCGGGACCAGTACGGCCAGCAGAAGGCGATTCACGCTAGGTCGAAACAACATCATATTGCGTCCCTAACTGATTATTTCATGGTCGTGTACGGCCACGGGGCTATTCCTCTTCCGAGGCTGCCCACGGCGGCTCCCACTCCTTCAGGAACCCGAGGACGATCCGAATATTCTCCTCATCCGCAACCGGCCCGGTCACGGGGAAACTCACGTTGGCTCCGGCCATCCAGCCGCCCGGGATCTGGAACTGAAATCCGGGAGCGATCAGCCAGCTTGCCTCGCTGCCCTCCTCGAGCGAGTACTCGAGGACGTTCTCGACGAGCACGGTCAAACCGAAATCCGTTGTATAGGCCAGCGCTGCATTTAACCCTCCGGAGGCTTTTTCGTCGCCCTCGAGCGGAATCTCAATCGGGGCATCGAGTTGGAACTCGAGCTTGTAGTGAGGGCCGAACGGGAGCCAGAGGCGCGCAGAGAACTCGGCGGTCCAGATCCCTTCGCCCAGTCCTTTCTCCTCGTCGCCCGTCGGAGCAGTAGCGGCGCCAAACAGCGAGAAGATCAGAGTTTCGCCATTGAGCAGCGCCCACTTGGCGTTGAGCTCGGTGTCCGAGATCCCCGTTTCCCTGGCATCACCGGAGACATCGACCGAGTTGTATCCCGCCCTAGCACCGAGAGAGACTGTCGGCATAATTGCCCACTCGAATTCAATCGGTGCGGACCACCCGTCGCCTCCATGCTTGAGATCGAGGTAGAATAACTCCGGTCGAACCTTCCTCATGATGAAGGCGTTCTGAACGTACCACATGTCGACGCGGTACGGTCCGTGCTTCCCCGTGAACTCTTCTCGCTGCCGTCCTCCTCTAACCTGACGCTCTTGCGCAGAACTCGAAGCCGGAACAAGAAGCACCGTTAAAATGAAAGCCACCAATATCGAGCGCATCATCCCTCCGCGGTTCACTGCACCATCAGTACTACATTCTTATGAAAGCGCGAATGGCTGCAGACCCAAACTGACTGGTGAAGAACGTCAGTCCTCCCGCCAGCACGACTCCAACAGTCAACACAACGACGATCTCCGAGACCATGATCGTCGCCACGCTGGCCCGGGATCCACCGATCTTGCGAAGCGTTTCGATCTCGCGGCGGCGCAAGCGCAACGAGAGCATGAAGACGAGTACCGCGGTTGCCAGCGTTGCCAAGCCCACGATCACAGCTCCCGCGGTGATGAAGCTCTGTATCGTCAGTATAGTACCCAGCAACTCGTCCATCACTTCCGCCGGCCGGACGACCTGCACGGTCTCATCCGGAGATTGATAGCGACCCTGGAGCAATGCCGAGGCGCGCTGGTTGGGTGACAGCACGATGACCGCGGAGACCGGGAACTGTGAATTATCGCCGTGGAAGTGGAACGAGTCGATGTTGTCGTCGGTGATCTCGTTGTACTGCACCACCGCAGGGTTGCCGACGACGTTCGCCGAATCGCGGCTGAGCAGAAGCTGACCCGCATCGGGACCGGTCAGGTCCTGGTGTCCGTGACCCAGCCCCTCGATCACCCAGGTCGTCTTGATGTCGACGAATACGGCGTCATCGTCGGGGCTATCCGAGTAGGACAGCACGCCGACGACCCTCATGCGTAGCGGATAGATGCCGGCAAGGTCGAAGACGCTTTCCGGCGACGAGACCACGAAGTCGCCGGGTCCTGCACCCATCGCGCTCGCGACCCGAGCACCCAGCACGCACTCACCCAGCGTCACCATCTGCCGGCCCACGGCGATCTCGAGGCTGCGGTAGCCGAAGTACTCGAGGCTGGTGCCAACGATGGGATGACCCTGGGCGTTGAAGCGCACATACATGGGGATCGGCAGTGCCAGTCCGGTCGTGTCGACACGAGTCACCTGCTCGTACCGCATCAGCTCCGGAAAGTCGGAGCGGAAGTAGAGCGTGTTGAGGCTGAGCTCGAGCGGGCTGCCCTTGGCGCCAATCACCAGCGGTGTGGCGACCGCGCGGGCGGAGAGCTGCTGAGAACTCTGATCCACCAGCACCCGGAGGCCCACAGGCAGAAAGACGATGAGCGTGATCGATGTGATGAGGATGGCCGTCTTGACCTTGTGATAGGCCAGGTAGCGCCAGGCGAGGTAGAGCGCCTGCGTCATCGCGTGCCGCCTCCGATGACGCCGAACTCCTTGATGTCGATGACGCGCTCGAATCGTTGCAGCAGATCGTGGTCGTGGGTCACGGTGAGCAGCGTGGCGCCGCTCTGCTTCGCGTAGTCGAGGATGAGGTCGAGGACCCGTCCCTTGTTGGCCGGGTCGAGGTTCCCGGTCGGTTCGTCGGTGAGCATCAACGCCGGTTCCGGCAACACGGCCCGACAAACTGCGACACGTTGCCGCTCGCCCTGGCTCAGCTTCCCCGGGTGGCGCTCCAGCTTGTCACCGATCCCCATCTGCTCGGCCAGCTTGGCTGCGCGATCCTTCACCGCGGCTTCGAGCTTCAGGGCCGGGTTGATCCGGTAGGGCAGCAAGATGTTGTCGAGGACGCTGAGATAGTCGAGGAGCTCGAACTCCTGGAAGACGAGGCCGATGTTGGTGATGCGGAAAGAGCGACGTTGATCGTCGGGGAGGTCCGTCACCTCGACTTCGTTGGTCGTGACCCGGCCGTCCTGCGGCACGATGATCCCGGCGATCAGGTTCAGCAGCGTGGTCTTGCCGGAGCCGCTGGGGCCGATGCAGGCGGCGATGGCGCCGCGCTCCAGCTCGAGACTGGGCACCTGAAGCCTGAACTCGCCTTCCCCGTAGCGGAACTCGAGATCGGATACGCTGATCATCTATAGTCGCGTTTCCTGCAACAGTTCAACGCTGGTGATCCTCCAGGCGCCGTCGATGTCCTGCACGGTGAGCCGCGCCTCGTACTGGTTGGTGCGGGTGTGGATGTGACCCCAGTGCCCCACCGAGCCCGACACGTTCCAGGTAAGCAACGTGGTAAAGCCGGGGCCGTCTTCGAGCGGCCGCGGGTCAGAGCTCAGCACTGCGACTTGCTTCACCTTCACGCGGGCGCCGCCCTGGTTCTCCAGCTCGAGGCTGCGCCGCGTCTCGAGGTAGATATCGGTGAGCAGCTCGCCGGCGGCGGTGCGTGACAGCATGTCGTAAATCTGTTCTTCGTCGCGGAAATCGAACGACTTGTAGACGTTCTGCAGCAGCGCTTCCGATATTCGGGCCGAGTCGTCCGCGCTCACGCCCGTGGTGCCGAGGGCGAAGGCCAAAGCCACGACAGATACAACCGCCATCGCCACGCCCCCGATCAGAGCCGGCCTGGTCGGCTGCTCGCCGCGAATCAGCGCTTTTCGGTACTTGAGCAACATCAGCCAGAACCCGATGATTCCAGCGATCGCCGCGAGCATCAACGGACGACTGCCACCGGACGCCGGCGTCTGCACCTCCACCAAGCGGCCGGGGATCGTTGGATCCTTCAGGAAGTTGTGCCAGGTGAGCACGTTGTCGTCGGGCGCCAGGATGTATGGCAAACCGCCAGCCTCGTCGGTGGCCGAGCTGGGCACCCGATCCATGCGCGGCGTGAACAGCTCCCACTCCATGCTGACCTCTTCGGGCAGCCCTTCCACCGGATAACTGAATATTACGCCCAGCGTGGCCGAGATCGTCTCGAGGTCGCGGGGCGGGTCGATGACGCCACTTGTACGCAGATTGCGGTAGATGAAGTGGATGCGATCGAGGGCGCCCTCCACCGTGCGACCGTCGATGGTGACCCGGTTGCGCGGGGCGAGGAACTCGACGACGCGACGTTTGATCTCCTGCTGGTCTTCAACAGTGATGATGTCCTTGCCATCGAGGCCCAGATCGACCCAGTACTGCAGATCCTTTGGCCTGAGCACGATCTCCTTGCGTACCTCGTAGGGCTCGATGTAGAGGAAGGCGGAGATCGGCGCATAGAACTGGCGTCGCAGGTTTCGGTTCTCGAACTGCGAGTACCACGGGTCTTCCCAGTCGAGCCGCAGCCGCTCCGCCTGGCCCAGATAGCGGTAGTCGTTCACCGGCAGCGAGCGGTGGAAGACGATGAATCCGATGTTGGCGGTGGTGACGCCCGTCGGGCCACGGGGTGGCGTCAAAGTCAGCGTCCTGGGCCTTCCGGCCAGCGGGTAGCTGATGGTGATGAAGATGACCGGCTCGGCTTCTTCGTCGACGACGGGCAAAGGCGCGCCGGTGATCGGGTCGCGGATCACTCGGCGGCGCGCCTCGAAGCCGACGACGCGGCCCATGATCGGTGGGCTGTCGTCGGCGCTCAGAGTGAAGTCTTCGCGAAAGAACCTGGGGTAACGGTCGGCCAGCGGCTCGGGATCGTTACCCATTCGCTCGTATAGTTCGTCGGGGTACAGGTTAGCGAAGCCCTGCAGGTCATTAGCGCCGATCTCCAGCTCGACGAGGATCGAGTCTTGCTCGACGAAGATCTGGGCGATGGTAGAAGCCTTCATCGCCATCGTGATGACGAGGGCGTCAGGGCGTAACACTGAGGGGGGTACCAATATCAGAAAGACGCCGAATATGAAGATCGTCACACGGCGCATGGCTCGCATATCGCTAAGATCTATGATCGAGCCGCGCCAGGATCGCCCAGTACCGCGTCTTTGCGTCTACCGATTGGAAGCCGCCCTTGGCGACCCAATTGGCCTCGAGCTCGAAGGCGAAGTGATCGGGACCTACTCCCATGATTCCCCTTACTCGTAGCCCGCTTTGCGGACGGGTCCATGGCTGTTGCTGCGGCTGAACGGCGGCATCATAACCGCGAACTGCTAAATGCGAAATTCCCCCCGCACCAGGGCGATCCATGCGTTGGTACGCGCCTCGACAGTCTCGAAGTTACTGCTCCAGGCCAGATCATAGCGACCGTCGAGCAGCAGGTTGATGCTGTCGCTCAGCTTGAAGCCGAGGGCAACGCCAAGGGGCGAGCTGAACTCGGTCTTTCGTGCCTCGGGAAACGGCGTGCCGGCACCGCACGACGTGGATGGGGCCCCGGCTTCCTTGATGTCGCACGTGAGGTTTATGTTGAGCGCCGCGCCCGTAAACAGCAAGAGGCCGAAGCGGTTGGAAACTGTAATCACGAAGTTGAAAAGCAAGGGCAACTGAAGGTACGCCAGGTCCACATCGAGAGAATCCGCCGCAGTGGTCACGGCGCCCTTCGTACCCTCCTGCACGTAGTTCGCCTCCAGGCGCAGGGAGACGGTGGGGGTGTACCGGTAGTCGAGGTAGAGACCGCCCGCGAATCCCGTCGTCCAGTCCGAGGAAACTATGTAGTCGCCCGTTAACTTACTGTAGGTAGCACCAGCGGAAGCGCCCACCACGAGCCCTTCGCTGCGCCACTGTCCGGCCGCCGGCTGCGCCGTCGAACCAGCCACTATGAGCGCGGCTATCACAAACGACAGTCGTTTCATTTTCACGCTCCTGCCAGTGTCACGCGATGCGGGTAGCCCGCGCGACGGAAGCGGGAGAGTGCGATAGATCGCCCCCTCCCGCCTCTCTGTTATTGCCTGTTACGGCCCAGCTAGACTACTGAATCGGGCCGCCGCTCTCGTAGACCTCGTTGATGCCGATGATCGTGATGTTCTCTTCCGTGACCGGGATTGGGAAGTTGGCGATTTCCTCGTCCTCGGCAAAAATCTCCGGCGGCTTCTCGCCGGAATACGTGATATACGTCCCCTCGCCGCTCAGCAGCAGGCGCTTGAACTCCTCCGCGTCCCGCGTGATGAAGACCAGGTACATGTTCTCGTTCTGCAAGTTGCTTTGGATCGATTGATTCACACCGTCCAGAGCCAGCCCCGCCAGGCCCGGTCGGATCGATTCCAGGTAACCGGTATCCAGGCCATAGAACTTGTCATCCATGGCGTAGGCGAGACGTCGATTGATCGTGCTGCCCCAATTGATCGTGTAGTTCTTTAGGAACTGTTGGGTCTCGGCCAGCGTCT
>JBDHHX010000025.1:0-20613 GCA_039589155.1 Gemmatimonadota bacterium
CCGCGGCCGCCGGCCAGCTGGCACGACGCACGGCGACGCAGTAGTAGCCACCGTCCTGGCTGGGCCCCAGGGCGAGGTCGGCATCGCCCAGGTGAGCGAACGCGGCGGCCAAGAACTCAATCGGCAGCGTGGGATGGTCGCTACCGAGGATGAGAACGTCGTCGAAGCCGCGCTGGAAACAATCATCGAACGCCTGCTTCATCCGCTCACCCAGCTCGCCGTCGGCCTGTCGAAACACCTCGAGCTCGGGATAGAGGGCACGGTACTCGCCGGCGTCGTCGTCGTCGCCGGCGACGTGGAGCTCGACCCGTGCGGCAGCACGACCGGCAATACCGACCACGTCAGCCAGCGCGGCGAGATGGAACTCGGCCGCCTGTTCGGCGGTGAACGGCGGAACGAGGCGGGTCTTAACCGAGCCGGGCACGGCCGGCTTGGTGTAGACGACGATCAACTTGCTGCCCGACATCAGCCGCGTAGCAGAGCGAGAACGTTTGTGATGACGATTCGACCACCGAGCAAGAAGAAGACGACGGCGAACAGGTAGCGCAACAGGTGGGTCGGCATGCGGAGCTGGGTCTCGGTGCCGAGGGGCACGGCGATGAAGGCGCCGATGGCGAGGGCGAACGCCGCCGGCAGATGAAAGTAGCTAAAGGCCGCGGTCGTTTCCGGGAACATCATCTGACCGCTTGCGGCATAGGTGGCGACGCCGGTGGCCGCGGTGAAGGTGATCACGGCGAGCGACGTGGCCGAGACTTTCTCCATGGGCAGGTGCATCCAGTAGATGAGGACCGGGATCGCCACGAGGCCGCCGCCGACGCCGAGCATCGCTGAAAACAGTCCCACCATGCCGCCACCGACCAGGGCGCGGACCGTGCGCGCCCTCGGGCTCACTTCCGACGCCGCGGCCGCGCCTTCCCGCTTGCCGAGCAGCAGGCGCGCGGCGACGACGAGCAAGAAGATCCCGAAGCCGATCTTCAAGAATTGGCCGGGCGCGGCGATGGCGACTCGCGCGCCGACGACCGCGAAGACAACGCTGGAGAGCCCCATCCGCCAGACGCTGTCCCAATCGACGCGGCCAGCCCGGTGGTAGAGCCAGGCGCCGCGAATGCTGATGGGAATGATGACCAACAGACTGGTCGCGTGGGCAACGACGGCCTGGTCTCCGGCCGCTATGTTGACGCCGGATAGCTGTGAGTCGGCCAAAAAGAAATAGAGGAAGGGGACCATAACGGCCCCTCCCCCTATTCCTACGAGTCCCGAAACTGCGCCGGCCAGCAACCCGACTGCGAGGGCGGCCAGCCAACCGGCCAGGGTCATCCGGACTCCTGTGTTACTGTTCGCGTATGCTTTCTTCCGCCCGTATCTCCGCCAGAGCGAAAAGCTGCTTCGGTGTACGGCCTTCGCGCAACAGCTCGGCCGCGGTCTCGACCTGCGGGTCGAGCGTCATGCGACGCCGGGTCGTGATCTCCTCGCTGTCGAAGCCGACGGTAGCCAGCTGGATGGCGAGCTCGCGATCGACGACGCGCTGGGCGCCGTTGTAGAGCTCACGATCGACCTCGATCTCGGCATCGATGAGCCACTCGTAGAGACCGTCGAGCATCATCGTGGTGACCTGGAAGTCCGGCTGCAGGTTGGGATGCTCGTTGGCGTAAACGGCGGCGTAGCGGAACACGGCATCGCTGTACGCCCCCAGCTGATCGCCCAAAGAGGCGCGGAACTCGATCTCGGTCTCGTTCATCAACTCGGCCTGGACGACCAGGTCGGGGCTGATGCCACCGCCACCGAACACTTCACGACCGGCGGCGGTGTAGAAGGTGCCGGTGCCGGCCGACGCCGACATGCCCTCGGTGGCGCCCTCGCCGCCGGTCGTCGCGACCATGGCGTGGGTTCGCTCGCGCTGGATGGAGCGACCACTGGGCGTGTACCACCTGGCCGTCGTCAGCTTGAGGTAGCTGCCGCCGGGCAGCGGGTAGAGCGTCTGCACCGAGCCCTTACCGAACGTCTCCTCGCCGAGAACGAGGGCACGGTCGTGATCCTGCAGCGCGCCGGCGACGATTTCGGAGGCGCTGGCCGACCAACGGTTGACCACCACGATGACCGGCAGGTCCGAATCGATCGGCTCGCGCTCGGCGAAGAAGTTGTCGTTCTGGTCCGGTATACGCGAGCGCGTCTCAACGACCTCGACGCCGCTCTTGAGGAAGATGTCGGAAACGGCGACGCCCTCCTCGAGCAGGCCGCCGGGGTTGTAACGCAGGTCGAGGATCAGACCGTTCATCCCCTGCTCCATGAGCTCGGCGATCTCGCGGCGGATCTCGTTGGCCGACTGAGCGCTGAACTGCTGGTGCGAGATGTAGCCGATGCCTGGCTCGAGCATGAAAGCGGTCACGTACTCGACGTGGATAACGGCGCGCACGATGCGAACCGGGATAGGCTCGCGGACACCGACACGTGCGATCTTGATGTCGACGGCGGCACCCTCGGGGCCGCGCAGAACGGTGACGGCCTTGTCAGAGGTCCAGCCCTCCATCGACTCGCCGTCGACCTCGATGAGGCGGTCGCCGGGCCGGAGGCCGGCGCGGTCGGCCGGCGTTTTGGGCAGCGTCTGCACGACGGTGACCCAGCCGTCCTTCTGGTCGATACGGATGCCGAGACCACCGTAGTTTCCGGTCGTGGTGAGTCTCAGGTCGGAGTAGTCTTCGGGTCTGAGGACGCCGCTGTGGGGATCGCCGAGCTCCTTGATCATCCCGTCGATGGCCATGTCATACAACTCGGCGGGGTCGACCTCGTCGACATAGCGATCGGAGATGACCCGCATTACGTCTTGGAAGACTCGCGACTTCAGATAGACGTTCCCCTGCGCTCCTTGCTGCAGCAGCCAACCGCCACTCGCCACGGCGATCAGGCCGATGGCTGCGGGCATCCAGAAAGACCTCTTCAACCGCATTGACTCCTCCGAGTTTTTCTTGGCTTGAGAAGGCGGGCCAGACCGCGCCCTACCTTTAACACTTACGCGACGGGAAAGTTTCAGGAAAGCGGGACGAGAGCGCCCCCCAGACCGCGGCGTAAACCCCCTGAATCTCTCCACGACCGTCGATTAGCGCAATGTTGGCCAGATCGGCGGCCAGTTGGCGGTAGGCCAGGGCCACGCGCCGGTGGAAATCGAGGTTTTCACCTTCTATTCGGTCGCTGGCGTGCCGGCGGCCCCTGGCCTGCCCGTCCTCGACGTCCACATCCAATAGGACGCTCAGGTCGGGGCTAAGGTTGCCAGTGGCAAGGGAATTCAGGATCTGGACCTGCTGGATTGGCAGGCCGCGGCCGCCGCCCTGGTAGGCGAAGGTGGAGAGCTCATAACGGTCGGCGAGGACGGTGCGACCCGCCTCGAGGGCAGGGCGGACGACCTGGCGTACGAAGGCGGAGCGGGCCGCCAGCATGAGCATGAGCTCGGCGATGGGATCGAGGTCCAGCTCCTTGTCGAGGACGACGGCGCGGATCGCCTCCCCGGCAGCAGTGCCACCGGGCTCGCGGGTAACGACGGGATCGATGCCCATCTCCCTGAGAGCACCGGCGACGAGCTGGATCTGGGTGCTCTTTCCGGAGCCCTCGATCCCCTCGAAGGCGATGAAGAGGGCTCCGGAAGCGCCGTGCGGGTTCGGGGACTCAGACGTCCCGGTGGTAATCGTCGTAGTACTCCGTACCCAGGTGCGTGATCGGCGCCTCGCCCATCAGCCAGCGGAGCGTGTTCTTCAGCTTGGTCAGCTGAATGAAGATGTCGTGCTCCGGGTAGAGACCGGGCGCGGTCATCGGGCTCTTGAAGTAGAAGGAGAGCCATTCCTGGACACCGCTCATGCCGGCGCGCTGGGCGAGGTCGTAGAAGAGCGCCAGGTCGAGGACGATGGGCGCGGCCAGGATCGAGTCGCGGCAGAGAAAGTCGATCTTGATTTGCATCGGGTAGCCGAGCCAGCCGACGACATCGATGTTGTCCCAACCTTCTTTGTTGTCGCCCCGCGGTGGGTAGTAATTGATCCGGACCTTGTGATAGAGGTCGCCGTAGAGCTCGGGGTAGAGGTCGGGCTGCAGGATGTACTCGAGCACGCCCAGCTTCGACTCTTCCTTCGTCTTGAAGCTCTCCGGGTCGTCCAACACCTCACCGTCTCGGTTGCCCAGAATGTTGGTGGAGAACCAACCGCTCAGTCCCAGCATGCGCGCCTTGAAGCCGGGAGCGAGGATGGTCTTCATCAGCGTCTGGCCGGTCTTGAAGTCCTTACCACCGATGGGCACGCGCTTCTCGGCGGCCAACTCGTAGAGAGCCGGGATGTCAGCCGTAAGGTTCGGCGCACCGTTGGCGAAGGGGACGCCCTCCATGAGGGAGGCGTAAGCGTAGATCATCGACGGCGCGATGCCGGGGTCGTCGTTCTCCAGCCCTTTCTCGAACGTCTTCACCGTTTCGTGGACGGCGGACGGCTTCATGAACACTTCGGTCGAGGCACACCAAACGGTGACCAGCCGGTCGCAGTTGTTCTCTTTTTTGAAGCGACGAATGTCCTCGCGGAGCTGCTCGGCCAGCTCCATTTTGTTCTTGCCTTTCTTGACGTTGGTCCCCTCGAGCTTCTTGACGTAATCCTGGGAGAAGACGGCGGTCATCGGCTTGATGCTGGAGAGGAAATCGCCGACTTCGCGCAGATCCGATTCCTTCAGGACACCGCAGTTCTCAGCCGACTTGAGGGCGTCGTCGGGGATCGGATCCCAGGCGCCGAACACCAGGTCATTCAGATCGGCCAGCGGCGCGAAGTCCTTGATCAGCGGCATGCGCTCGTCGGTACGCTTGCCCAGCCTGATGGTCCCCATCTGGGTGAGCGAGCCGATGGGTGTGCCCTTGCCGCGGCGGATGGCTTCGACGCCGGCGATGAAGGTCGTCGCCACGGCTCCCAGCCCGGGCAGCAAAACGCCGAGCTTGCCTTTGGCTGGCGCTATCTCTGGTCTATCGCTCATGTTCTTTTTTTTCCCTTATCGCTTGGTTGAGTTGTTGTCGTCACCGTTCGCCGCGTCACTGGTTTCGAACCCGTTGCCCGACGGCCTTGTGAACTTGTAGACCCAGACGATGCGATGAAACGCCGTCAGGTTGGTGAGAATGGCGAGTGCGTATATCACGATACGAAGCGCGAGGCCGTTGCTATCCTCTCCGAACGCGAGGCTGGCGAGGCCGATCAATACGACCCGCTCGCCGCGCTGCATCAGGCCGACCTTGCAGTCGATGCCGAGCGCCTCGGCGCGTGCCCGCGTGTAGCTGATCATCAGCGAGCCGGCCATGGCGAGCATGATGGCGTAGATCATGCCAACGTCGCCCAGCTCGAGCCGATAGTCGTTGTAGAGCGAGAGGATGCCGAGATAGACGGCGACCTCCGAGATACGGTCGAGGGTCGAGTCGTAGAAGGCGCCGAACCTGGACGCCAGCCCGGTGGCGCGAGCGACGCGGCCGTCGAAGAGGTCGAACGAGCCGCCCAGCAGGATGAGCAGGCCAGCCGTCCTCACGTGATGTGAATGAAATGCGAAGGCCGAGGTCAGGGTGATGAGAAACCCGATAGTGCTGAGCACGTTGGGATGCACACGTCTGCTGACCAGCGTATCGATGATAGGCTGGAAGACGGCGACGAGGGCGTGTTCTATTGATTTTCTCATCGTGCTGCTATTGGTGCTCTACTGAACATTGAACATTCGACATTGGACATTGAACGTTGAGCGCACTGCCGAGCGTTGAACATTGGACATTGAACGTTTGACTTTGGACGTTTTCTTCATGTCCAAAGTTCAATGTGCAAAGTCCGACGTTCGCGCCTTCGAGGCGCGCAGCGCCGAGTCCTTTGCATGTTTGATGTCGGATGTCCAATGTTCAATGTTCGCTTCAAGTACACAGCTCGGCCATCAGTATTCGCGCTCGCCCCGCCAAGTCCTCATGCAGCGACGGCTCCTGGAAGGCGCCGGTCCCGCGCACCCGTTCCAGGGCGGCCTCGGCGATTCCGGGAGCGAGCTCGACGGCCAGCGTTCCTGCCGGCTCCAGGTAGCGGGCCGCGCCGTCCACGATCTCGGCGATGGTCTCGAGGCCCGTGGGGCCGGCGAAGAGCGCCACGGCGGGCTCCCAATCGCGCACCTCCGCCGGCAGCGAATCGGCTTCATCGCTGGCGATGTAGGGCGGGTTGGAGACGACGAAATGGAAGCGCTCTCCCGGATGCAGGGCAGAATACAACGAACCGGGGCGGAGATCGACCCGGCCCTCCACGCCTGCTTCAGCCGCGTTATAGCGGGCAAGATCCAGAGCGGAGGGCGAGATGTCAACGCCAACCACAGATTCGAAGGGACCCTCGCTGGCGAGGCTAATGGCAATAGCCCCAGAGCCGGTGCCCAGGTCCAGCGCCCGCAGGCCTTCCCTGCCGCGGCAGCGCTGGAGCACGCACTCGACCAGCTGCTCGGTCTCGGGCCTGGGGATGAGGACGGAGGGATCGACCCTGAGGACGAGCTGGCGGAAGGCGGCGCGTCCCTCGATGTACTGGAGGGGCTCGCCGCAGGCGCGGCGGGCGAGGCGGGCCTCGTAATCTTGCCGTTCGGCGTCGGAGAGCGCACGCTGGCGTTGGAGTGCGGTCTCTGAGTGCTTCAGATCGAGGACGCCGGCGAGCAGAAAGAGGGCTTCGCGCCGGGCGTCATCTCCGGAATGTTCGTGCAGCGCGTGACGGCCGGCTTCCAGCGCCGCCGCCACGGTGATTGGCTTACGCACTCAGCCGTTCTTCGCGGCGTGCCAGTCGGAGCTCGCGCACCACGTCGTCCAGATCGCCGTCGAGTACCTCCTGCAAGCGGTGCAGCGTGAGGCCGATACGGTGATCGGTGACCCGGCTCTGAGGGAAATTGTAGGTGCGGATCTTGGCGGAACGGTCGCCGGTGCTGATCTGGGAGCGGCGTTCGGCGGCGCGCTCGGCCTCCTGTTCGGCGATCTTCAGGTCGAGGAGGCGGCTGCGCAGCACCTTCATAGCGCGAGCCTTGTTCTTGTGCTGCGATTTCTCGTCCTGGCAGGTGACGACAAGACCTGTAGGGGCGTGGGTAATGCGGACGGCCGAATCGGTGGTGTTGACGCTTTGGCCACCAGGCCCGGATGAGCGAAAGACGTCGATCTTCAGGTCTTCCTGACTTACGGCGACATCGACGTCCTCGGCCTCGGGCAGAACGGCGACGCTGGCCGCGGAAGTATGAATACGTCCCTGGCTCTCCGTCTCGGGCACGCGCTGGACACGGTGCACACCCGACTCGTAGCGCAGCGCGCCGTATACGTTCTTGCCGCGGACGACGAAGACGATCTCTTTGAGGCCGCCCAGCGTGCCCTCGCTGGTGGAAAGGACCTCGACCTTCCAGTTGTTCTTGTCAGCGAAGCGCGAATACATGCGGTAAAGATCCGCGGCGAAGAGGCCGGCTTCGTCGCCGCCGGTCCCGGCACGGATCTCGATCACTGCGGCGCGGTCGTCGAGCGGATCCTTGGGTATCAACAAATCGCGGGCTTCGATCTCGAGTGCGGCGATTCGCTCGCCCAGCTCTTCGGTCTCGGCCCGCGCTAACTCACCCAGCTCTTTGTCGTCAGCGATCTCGCTGACCTCCACCGCCTGCTCCAGCTCGTCGTCCAGCTTGAAAAGCTCGGCGCCCGTCGCGGCGATGTCCTCCAGGCCAGAGTGCTCCTGCGCTATCTGGCGCAGCTTGTCTGAATCGGCGATGACCGCCGGGTCGGCCAGTTGATGGCCGAGCTCCTCGCGGCGCTCGATGGCGGCCCGGATCTTATCTCTTAGCTGCTCGTCCCTGGACATCAGACCGCCGCTGCGGGGGTCGCTTCCTTCCCCGCCCTACTCCGCCTGCTCTTCGGCGGCGGACGTCCCCGCCGGCTCGGGCGGCGCGTCCATCGCCTTCACACCCTTCTTCTTGCCCGGCTTGGCGTCGCCATACTTCCTGCGGAATCGCTCGACGCGACCCGCCGTGTCCACCAGCTTCTGCCGGCCTGTGAAGAACGGGTGGCAGCGCGAGCAGATCTCCACGTGGATCGACTCGAGCGTCGACCGCGTCTCGAAGGTGTTCCCGCAGGCGCAGCTCACCACCGCAGTCTTATACTCCGGGTGTATGCCCTCTTTCATACTACTACCCTGTTTTTTCGTAGTCGTGCGAGATAAGCATGCCCCCATGTTGGGGGCAGCGAGGAAAATCTAGCAGGCGGTCAAGGGGGTGCAAGTCGGTGAGGGCTGGACGCCGGCGGAAACGTATAATTTCTAACAATAAAGCGGGTGGTAATCATCAACATCTAACATCTGATCCTCAACGTTTCACCTGAGCGTTAGGTGTCAGATGTCAGGTGTTGAGGGTTGGGCGCGGGCCCGCCGCGCCGTCCACCACATCCAGAGCCCCAGCCCCAACGCCGACAGAGCCGAAATCCACCCCGGCCAATCGCCCAGCCGGCTGTAAAGCGTGAGGCCGTCGGTGGTCTCGACGGTGGCGACGCGGGTGGTGGGGCGGAAGAGCGGCGTAGCGTGGGAGACGCGGCCGCGGGGGTCGACGAACATGGAGATCCCGGTGTTGGCGGCGCGGGCGATGCCGACACGGTTCTCGACGGCTCGCATGACGAGATGCGAGGGGTGCTGGTAGAGTGCGCTGGAGCGGCTCCACCAGGGCTTCTCGCGTCCGTACCAGGCGTCGTTGGTGATGTTGACGATGAAGTCGGCGCCGTTCTGCCGGTAGGTACGAGAGAGCTGGGTGAAGATCGACTCGTAGCAAATCAGCACGCCGAACCCGGCACCGTCCAATCGGAAGACCGGCTCTTCCACACCACGTCCGAAGCCGCCGAACCAGCGAAGGAACGTGCTCAGCTGGCCGATCAGGGGGATGCTCCATTCTTCCTGTGCGGCCTTGACCCTGAGCTTGCGCATCCAGGCTACGGGAATGAACGGCACACGCTCGACGATGGGAACCAGATAGTGCTTGCGGTAGACGCCCAACTCCTGGCCCTCCGAGCTGACAAAGAGCGCGGCGTTGTAATAATCGTAGCTACGGTCAGGGTACCAGCGCACATCGATGAAGCCATATAGCAGGCCAACGTGATAATCGCGCGCCATGCCGTTCGCCCACTCGGACCAAGCGGGCGCATCCGCCCTGTACGTGGGGAGCGCCGTCTCTGGCCAGGCCACCAGATCCACGATGGGCGCAGAATCGAGCCGGGCGCGGGTCAGGTTGTCGAGAGCTGTGAAGCTCGAGTCGAGGGCCGCTGGCCGGTCGAGCTTGATGTCCTCGGGGATATTCGGCTGCACGACAAGCACGCGGGCCGCCGGGCGGGTCTCCAGCGTCGTCCAGCGAACGGCCGAGTAGCCGACCGGGATCGCGACGACGAGCGCCGTCGCTGTCGCCCAGCGCCACCAGCGCCGCGACATCCCCTCCAACCACCATTCGGCGACGAGCGCGTTCACCAGCACCAGCCAGAACGCCACGCCGCGGGCGCCGACGATGTCGGCAAAGCCGATGATCGCCGGGAAGCCGGTCAGCGTGTTGCCGAGGCCGAGCCAGGGAAAGGCGATGTCGCCCAGGTGTCCCTGGGCCCATTCCGCTGCCGTCCAGAACAAGGGCGCCGAGATCCAGAACGGAATCGCGTGTCGTGCGCGCAGCCCGTGGATCGCCCACCCTGCAAGTGCGAGGAGCGTGGACAAAACGACGACGGTGATCAGGTAGCCGAGTAGTGACAACCAGGTGTAGAGGACGAGCGACGTGAAGAGCCAGTAGAGGAGCGTTCCGAAATAGACAACGCCCATCCAGAAGCTGGCGCGCCGCACCGAGATCCCACCGGCCCGGTCCTGGGGGGAGCGGGCCACGAAGACGAGATAGGGGACCAGTGCGACGAACGGCGGCAACAGGAGATGGAAGGGCGGGAAAGACAGAGTGAGAAGGACCCCGCTAACGACGGGCAGACCCAACTCCTTGTCGCGCGGCAGGATGGGGTGCTTCACAGTACGATCTCGCGACCTTCCTCCGATGACCGGTAGCAGGCATCGACGATGCCAAGCAGGGTCTCCTGATCTTCGGGCAGATCCTCCTCGCGCTCACCGCGAACGACGCTCATGAAGTAGTCGAGCTCGCGCCGGTAGGACGCGCGGTAGACGTTCTCGGTACCCGGCGCCAGGCGCGGCGTCACATCGACGATCTTGCCGCCGGTCTCCTTCTCGACGACGAACGGCGAAAGCGAGCCGTGGCCCTCGGAGCCCAGAGCGACCAGGTGATTGCGGTCCTCGATCGCGGCGAGGTCCCAGCTGACGGCGACACCGAAGGTCAACGACCCCTCGAGCCGCATGAGTATCACGGCCGAGTCATCGACGCCGTCTTCGTCGCGGTCTGCGAGATAGGCGGTGAGCCGCTCGGGCGCGGGGTAATCGACCAGCCAGAGCGACGCGTCGAGGATTGTGATCCCCAGGTCCATCAGCACGCCGCCGCCCTGCACGCGGCTGCGCCGCCACTCGCTGACGCGGGGTCGGCGCGACCGGCGACGCTGCCAGCTGGAGTGGATGTGGAAGATGCTGCCCAACTCGCCCGCCGATATGAAGCGGCGCAGCGCCCAGGCGTCCGGCCGGAAGCGGTGGTTGTTGGCGACCATCAGGCTGCCGCCCGTCTTCCTGGCGACAGCCAGCGTATCGGCGACCTCTGCCTTGCTGGTCCCCAGGGGGCGCTCGCAGAGCACATCGACGCCGGCTTGCAGAGCGGCCTGCGTATGCGCGGCGTGCATGTTGTTGGGCGTGCAAACGAGGACGGCGTCAAGCTTCTGCTCGAGGAGATCGTCCACGCTGGAGAAAACGGACGGCACCTCGAAGCGGTCGCCGACGAGCTTTGCCTTGGGCAAGTTGTCATCGCAAACGGCGGCGATGCTCACGTCCTGCATGTCCTGGAGAACGGGCAGGTGGACGAGCTGAGCGATAGCGCCGCAGCCGAGGACTCCGACTTTCACTTCTTTGTTCTTGGCCATTTACGAATCCGCGCTGTCATCCCAATCCGGCATCCAACTCAACGACCCCGGGTCGATGTTGCCGCGATCGGGGTCGGGCTCGACTTCATCGATCAACTCGATCAGCGCATCGACGATCTCTGACTCAGGCACCTTGCGGGCAACTTCGCCGCGCACGTAGAGCAGCCCCTCGCCCTTGCCACCGGCAATGCCGATGTCGGCCTCCCGCGCTTCGCCTGGACCGTTCACGGCGCAGCCCATCACGGCCACGGTGAGCGGCTTGCGGATGTCGCGGGTCCGCTCTTCGACCTCTTCGGCGAGCTTAATCAGGTCGACCTGCAGCCGGCCGCAACCGGGACAGGCGACGATGCGAATACTCTCGCGCCTCAAGTCGAGCGACTCGAGTATCGTGCGGGCGGCATGGACCTCCTCGACGGGATCGGCAGAGAGCGAGACGCGGACAGTGTCTCCGATGCCCTCGGCGAGCAGGGTGCCGATGCCGATGGCCGACTTGATGTTGCCGGCGCGAGGCGTGCCGGCCTCGGTAACGCCGAGGTGCAGCGGATAGTCGAAGTTCAGTGCTGCGAGCCGGTAGGCATCGATCATCAATGGCACGTGCGACGCTTTGAGCGAGATGACGATGTCATTGAAGTTGTGTTCCTCGAGCACGCGGACATGGCGGCGCGCGCTCTCGACCATCGCCTCGGCGGTCGGCCTCCCGAACTGGGCCAACAGGTCTTTCTCGAGCGAGCCAGCGTTCACGCCGATGCGGATGGGCAAGCCGCGCTCGCTGGCGGCATCGACCACGGCGCGCACGCGATCGGAACTGCCGATGTTGCCGGGGTTGAGTCTCAGTTTCGCTACGCCGGCCTCTGCGGCCGCGATGGCGAGCTGATAGTTGAAGTGTATGTCGGCGACCAGCGGAACCGGCGAGTTCTTGACCAGCTCAGGCAGCTTGCCGGCCGCGGCCTCGTTGGGCACGGCGGTGCGCACGATGTCGACACCGGCGTCGGCGAGCCTCTGGATCTCGTCGATGGAGCCCTTAACGTCGACGGGACTGGAGAGGGTCATCGACTGGATGGAGATGAGTGCGCCACCGCCGACCGGGATGTCGCCGATGGTCACGCGGCGCGTGCGCTGCCGGTGCGGAGCTTCCTGATCTATGGTGATCTGCTTCATACGTCTGGCTTCGACCTCGTAGTCATCAGCGGGCAGTGAATTTACGCCCGGCCCGACGCTTTAGCGAGCGCGGCATCGACGACTTCCAGCGTCGAGTCGATATCGGCCTCGCTGTGGGCCGTCGAGATGAATCCGGCCTCGAATGGTGAGGGCGCGAAGAAGACGCCGCCGTCGAGAGCCGCCTGGTAGTAGCGGGAGAAGAACTCGCGGTCCACCGCGAGCGCGTCCTGGAAGTTGCGGACAGGGCCGTCGACGAAAAAGACGCCGAACATAGAGCCGACGGCGTTGCCGCAGGCGGCGATGCCGTAGCGTCCAGCCGCCTCGAGGATCCCGTCAACCAGTCGCCGGGCCCGCTGCTCGAGTAGCGCGTAGGGGTTACCCTGCTCCAACTGCCGGAGTTGAGCCAGGCCGGCGGCCATGGCGATAGGATTGCCGGAGAGGGTTCCGGCCTGGTAGACGTCGCCTTGCGGCGCGACCCGGGCCAAGATCTCACGCTTTCCGCCGTAGGCGCCCACCGGGAACCCGGCGCCGATCACCTTGCCCAGCGTGGTCAGATCGGGATCGATGCCGAACCGCTGCTGGGCGCCGCCGAGGGCGACGCGGAAACCTGTCATCACCTCATCGAAGATGAGCAGCGCGCCACCCTCCCGCGTCACCTCTCTCAGCCCCTCGAGGAACCCGGGCTCGGGCATGATGAGTCCGGAGTTGCCGACGACGGGCTCGACGATGGCGGCGGCGATCCTGCCCTGGAACTCGCCGAAGGCATCGGCGACAGCGCCGGAATCGTTGAAAGGCAGGGTCAGCGTCAACTCGGTGATGGGCCCCGGAACACCTGGCGTGGAGGGGATACCGAGGGTCGCGATCCCCGACCCGGCCTTGGCGAGGAAGCTGTCGCCGTGGCCGTGGTAGCAGCCCTCGAACTTGAGGATCAGATCGCGGCCGGTATGGGCACGGGCGACCCTGATGGCGGACATGGTGGCCTCGGTCCCGCTGTTGACGAAGCGAACCATCTCGACAGAGGGCACCAGGTCGACGACCTTCTCTGCGAGAACGACTTCATCCGGCGTCGGCGTGCCGTAGTGCGTACCCTTGCGGAGCGCGGCGACGACGGCCTCGCCCACGTCGCGGTTGTTGTGGCCGAGGATGAGCGGTCCCCAGGAGAGCACATAGTCGATGTACTCTTTCCCATCCACATCGCGGAGTCGCGAGCCCTGACCGCTCTCGGTAAAGAACGGCTGGCCGCCCACCGCGCCAAAGGCGCGGACGGGAGAGTTGACTCCGCCCGGCGTCACCAACCGGGCTCGCTCGTTCAGCTCGCGAGATTTCTTTCCAGGGTTCATCTACCCCAAGCAGTATTAAGGTCCAATTCCGTCGCTTCGCTGTGCGCCATCGGCGCCCGGGCGACCCGGACGCGTTCATCGGCGTCGGCCCAGACATCGGCGTCATCCGCACTGGTGACAGTGGCCAGGGCTATGTCGCCGGGCCCGAGCTCGATGCCCGAGGCCGAAAGGTAAGTCAGCCCGTCGATTTCGTAAGCCTGGCTGGACATGCGGGCCTCGATGACGTCACCTCCTGTGCGATCGACCAGGACTTCGACCCGATCGCCGACACGGGCGTGGTTGCGGGCCGCCACTATCGAGCGCTGCAGCTCGCCGACCAGCGCCAGGCGCTCGATTTTCACGGAGTCGGGGAGCGGGTCCGGCAGCTCGGCTCCCGGCGTCCCCTTCTGCGGCGAATAGGCAAACGCTCCCAGGTGGTCGAACTCGGCCTCGCCGATGAACTCGAGCAAAGCCTCGAAGTCCTCTTCCGTTTCGCCGGGGAAGCCCACCAACACCGTTGTTCGCAGCGTCACGCCCGGGACCTCCGAGCGCAACCAGGCGATCTTCTCGCGCAGGCGGTCGGGTCGCTCCGGCCGCCGCATCAACTCGAGCATGCGGGCGCTGGCGTGCTGGATGGGCATGTCGATGTAGGAGAGCAGCCGCTCTTCCCGGGCCATCAGCTCGACCAGCCCCGGTCGAAGTCCGGCCGAGTAGATGTAGAGAAGGCGGAACCAGGGTATCTCGGTGGCTTCGAGCAGAGTCGATACCAGGTTGTGCACGCCGGCGTCGCCGTCGAGGTCGCGACCGTAGTGGGCCAGATCCTGGGCCACCAGGTTCAACTCGACCACGCCCCGGGCATCGAGGGCGCGAGCCTCTTCGACCAACGCGGCGGGCGCGAAGGAGCGGTGCCGGCCGCGCCAGAGCGGGATGGCACAGAAGGCACACTTGTGATCGCAGCCCTCGCTGACCTTCAAATAGGAGATGTGACGGAGGCCGCCCGTCGGCTGGCGCGAGCCGGGGTGGCCGTGGACGCGGCTGTCGAGCAAACCGCGAACGACGAGTTGGGGCACAAGGTCGGGCAGATCCTGTAGTCCAAGGAAGAGGTCGACCTCGGGCAGTGACTGCTGCAGCTCCTTGCGGTAGCGCTCCACCATGCAGCCGACGGCGACCAGCGTACGCAGCGAGCCGCCGTCCTTGAGGCGCGCCGCCTCCAGCAGAGTGTCGATCGACTCTTCCTTGGCGGCATCGATGAAAGCGCAGGTGTTGACGATCAGGATTTCAGCGTCCGACGGCTGTGGGGTATAGATCGCCCCATGGCCTACGAGCGAGGCCACGATGCGCTCAGAGTCGACAGTGTTCTTGTCGCAGCCGAGCGTGATGACGGAAAACTTCACCGCGTGAACACCTCGACACCCGGCGGAGGCGTGAAGCTGAAGAGTTCGTCGGGCAGGTCGATGCCGGCCTCGACGTTTTGCAGCGTGAGCGTGCGGACCGTTTCGTTCAACTCATGGACCTCGAACTTGCGGACGAGGAAGTCCTCGGCATCGATCCAAACGCGCACCAACGTATAGGGAGCGTCGAACTTGGGTACGAGGGCGAGGAGGTGCGCGGGCCGGTCGCCGACACTTTCCTGCTTGACATACGTGGGTACGTAGCGCTCCGTTGGATTCACCAGGAAGCTCTGGCCCAGGGTAGCGCCTTCGCTGCTCTGATCGATGGGCGTGCGGATGACCTGATCGGGTTGGGCGCTGGGATAGTACATCCAGAAGAACTGGCCGTCGGCGACGACCATATCGCCTGTCGGCTCGTCGAACTTCATCAGGAAGAAGTTGGGCTTCTTCTGGTAGACGACACCGCGGCCTTCCTTCTCGGTCTCGAGGGCGGGGATCTCGATCCTCTGGACGAAGTCCGACTTGAGGGTCACGACCTGCTCGTACGCCAACGAGGCCTTGTTGAGGACCTCGAGTACAAAGGCTCGGTCTTGTTGCCCTTGCGCCGCAACCGCCAGGAACATCATCAGCACGTTCATCATCGTACCCGCCCCCTTGGTCTGCTGCTCACCCTACCGGGATCTAGATCCGCTCTAGTTCATCAAGTGTAATCAATACGTCCCGTGGTTTCGACCCCTCAGACGGCCCGACGATCCCTGCCTGCTCGAGCTGATCGACGATGCGGGCGGCGCGGCCGTAGCCGATCTTCAGGCGCCGCTGCAGCAGGCTGGTCGAGCCCTGCTGGTGCTGGATGACGACCTCGGCGGCGCGTCGGAAGAGGGCGTCGCGATCGGCGACGTCGTCGCCGCTGCCCTCGAGGTCGGCCTCCTCCATCTCGCGCAGGTGGACGGACTCGAGGATGTCCTCCTCCTCCTTCTCCACCCGGGCCTGTTCGCGGACCCGGTACCACTCCATGAGGCGTTCGGTGTCGTCGGTGGAGACGAAGGTACCCTGGATTCGCACGGGCTCCGATTGGCCGGGCGGCATGAACAGCATGTCGCCGTTACCGAGCAAGGTCTCGGCGCCGTTCTGATCGATGATCGTGCGGCTGTCCACCTTTGAAGCGACGCGAAAGGCGATGCGGCACGGGAAGTTCGCCTTGATGAGCCCGGTGATGACGTTGACCGAGGGCCGCTGGGTGGCGACGACCAGGTGGATGCCGGTGGCGCGAGCCTTTTGCGCCAGGTATGCGAGTGGCCGTTCGACCTCGTTCTGAACGGTCATCATCAAGTCGGCCAGCTCGTCAACGAACAGGACGATGTATGGCAAGACCTCAGGCTCATCGACGATTTCGCCGCCCTCGGACTTGGGTGCCTTGATGGGGATCTCGCGAGCGATGCGACGGTTGTACTCGCGGAGATTCCTGGAGTAGTTGGCGGACAGGATCTCGTAGCGGCGCTCCATCTCGTAGACCAACCACTTGAGCACGGTGGCCGCGTCACGGTTGTCAGTAACGACGGGGTGGCGCAGGTGCGGCAGTATGTTGTATCCGCCCAGCTCGACCATCTTGGGATCGATGAGCAGGAGTCGGAGCTGTTCGGGCGTGTAGCGATAGATGAGGCTTGAGATGACCGCGTTGATGCACACCGATTTGCCCGACCCGGTGACACCGGCGATGAGCAAGTGCGGCATCTTGGCGAGGTCGGCGATGTCGTGGCGGCCCGTCACGTTTTCGCCCAGCGCCAGCGGCAGCTCGGCCTTGCTGGTCCGGTAGTTGTTGGATTCGAGGATCTCGCGCAGGTAGACGATCTTGCGCTCGGGGTTGGGGACCTCGACGCCGACGGCGCCTTTACCGGGGATGGGAGCGATGATGCGAATCGACGGAGCCTTGAGCCCGAGCGCGAGATCGTCAGCCAGGCCGGCGATCTTGCCGACTTTGACGCCGGAGGCCGGGACCACCTCGAACTGAGTGACGACAGGACCCGTGGTCCGCCCGGCGATCCGGCCCTCAACCTTGAAGGTGGCCAGCGTGTCGACCAGCGTCTGGCCGAGCTCGTCGAGCATGTCCTCACTGACCTTGTAGGTCTGGACGGGTGGCCGCGAAAGGAGGTCGATAGGCGGCAGCTCGTCCGCGCCGTCAGCGGACGCCGCGCCGAAGAGATCGGACTGGACTTCGGGCTTCTTCTTCTTTCTCTCGGGCTTCCTCTCCTGCCATTCGGCCACAGCCGGCATGGTCCGCGGCGGGTCATCCTCGTCGACCGCGACTTCCTCCGGCTCATCCGCGCCCAGGCCTGAGAGGAATCTCGGCTTGGGCGCTCGGGCGAGCCGCTCGCTCAACCATCCCCACCCGACCGCCAGGCTGCCGCGCAGCTCACGCAGCTCTCCACGGATTCGGCCGCCCGCCCCCTTGAGGGCGCGCCAACCCGACTCGGCACCGTGCCAGAAGGCGACGCTTCCGCGTCGCAGCGCACGGAGAGGACCGAGCCCGAGGATGAGGATGAGCAGCGAGACGAACAGCACGGTGAGCAGGAGGGCGGAGCCGAGCCACGATAGGACCGACTCCAGCGCGGTTGCGGCCCAAGCGCCGTAGCTGCCGACCAGCCAGGCGGCGGCGCCGCCGGCAGGGTAGCCGAATGAGGCGAAGAGCGGTGGTATGAGGACGAGGACGACGGCGAAGAAAAGCGTCCAGCGACCCGTCTCGGAACGCTCGATGCGTTCCAAGCTCCAGAGTCCCCAGAGAATCGGGAGCAGCGGAGTGACGGCGGCAGCGACGCCGAAGGTACCCAGGAGCGTCGCGCGCACGGCGGCACCGAACGGGCCGACGATGTTTCCCGAGGTAAAGGTGTTTCTGAGCCCTTCACCCAGAAGCTCGACCGGCAGCAGGCTGAGAAAGATGAAGAAGCCGATGGCGATGAGGCCGAGGCCGATGAGGATTCTCTGGGTGCGGTCGTCGCCCATTGGTTATTCCTGTTGGGAATTCTCGAATAGCATTCGGGGAATCGGGGATTCGGGGAAGAAGGGAACGCCGAGAGGATGCGCCCGGTCAGGCTTCCCCAACTCCCCGAATCCCCTATTCCCCGAATCAGCTTCGAGAATTTCCATACAGATCATCACTGGTACTTCACAATTTGAGATTCCCTCAACACTGGAACGACGGGAACCGCATCGACCTTTGCGCAGAACTTGATGTCCTCGCCCTGACCGATGGCCATCAGAGCGCGGCCGGCGGCGGTGTTCCGCAGGAACCTGGAGTCGACTGGCGCGAGCTCTCTGGCCAACGCCTGGGCGGCGATGGCCCCGTCTGCCAACGCCGGTTTGGGCTGCTTGTTTCGCCGGGCGATCTTGATGGTCGCCTCAATCAGCAGTCCGGCGCAAAGCGCGTCCTCGACGCAGACGCGGAAGTTGCGGCCGGCGCAGACGAGGACAATGTCACCGCCGGCAACGACCAGCCGTTCGGCGAGCGGCGTGAGGTTGACTAGGGCGCCGACGTAAACGCCGCCGGCGGAGAGCGCCGCGATCGTACGAGTGCCGTTGGTAGTGCTCATGACGACGGTGCGGTCGCCGACGGTCTCGGGCGAGAAATCTCTGGGCGAATTGCCGAGATCGAAGCCTTCGATCTGCTCACCACCGCGCTCACCGCAGAGCAGCACGTCGCGGCGCCCGATAGACTGGGCGATGCGAATCGCGTCTTCGGTTGAGGCGGCGGGCACTACGACCTTGGCGCCGTTGTGAATCGCTGTGGCGATGGTGGTACCGGAGCGAAGCACATCGATGACTACGGCGGTGCGGTCCTGGATCTGAACCTGCTCGAGCTCTGACGGTGTCCAGAGCACGTCGATCTTCATTTCGCGGCGCCGCCCTCTAGCCCCAGGCCTTTGTTGCGTTCCAAGAAATTGGTGTCGATGTCGCCCGACCGGAAGTCGGGGTGATCGAGAACAGTTCGCAGGAACGGTATCGTCGTGTGGACTCCTTCGATGACGAACATGTCGAGAGCGAGTCGCGCCCGCTCGATCGCCTCGGTGCGAGAGGGCGCGCGGACGATGAGCTTCGCGATCAGAGAGTCGTAGTAGGGCGGCACCTTGTATCCCGTGTAGACGTGGGTGTCGACGCGGACGCCGGGGCCGCCAGGTGGATGGAAGGTGGTGATGGTGCCGGGTGACGGCCGGAAGTCGTTTTCCGGGTCCTCGGCATTAATCCGACATTCGATGGCGTGACTCAGGAACTCGACGCCATCAGGTATGGAAAGTGGTTCGCCCGCCGCCACGGCGATTTGCTCCTTGAGCAGATCGTAGCCGGTGGCCTCTTCGGTCACCGGGTGCTCCACCTGGATGCGCGTGTTCATCTCCAGGAAGTAGAACTTGCCGCTCTTATCGAGCAGGAACTCGACGGTGCCGGCGCCGACGTAGCCGATGGCCTCAACGCCGCGGACGGCGGCGTCGCCCATCTCGGCCCTCAGTTCGGGGGTCACCGCCGGGCTGGGCGCCTCCTCGATGAGCTTCTGGTGGCGTCGCTGAACGGAGCAGTCGCGCTCGTTGAGGTGGACGCCCCTGCCCTGGCGATCGCCGAGCACCTGGATCTCAACGTGGCGTGCATTCTCGAGCAGCTTCTCGATGTAGAGTGCGCCGTTACCGAAGGCGGCCTTCGCTTCGACACCGGCCATCTTGAACAGGTTGTCGAATTCGTCCTTCGAGCGGGCCACCCGCATGCCTTTGCCGCCGCCGCCGGCGGACGCCTTGATCATGACAGGGAAGCCGATTTTCTCGGCGGCCTTACGCGCCTCCTTGACGTCGGCGATGGCGTCTTCGGTGCCCGGGATGACGGGCACGCCGGCAGCGGCCATGCGGCGGCGGGCGGCGACCTTGTCTCCCATCTCGCGAATCTGCTGAGCGGTGGGCCCGATGAAGGTTATGTTGGAGCGCTGGCAGATCTCGGCGAACTCGGCGTTCTCGGCCAGGAAACCGTAACCGGGATGAATGGCATCGGCGCCGCTGATCTCGGCCGCCGCGATGATGCGCGGGATGTTGAGATAGCTGTCGGCCGCGGGGGCAGGGCCGATGCAGATCGCCTCGTCGGAGAAGAAGACGTGAAGCGAGTCGCGGTCAGCCACCGAGTGGACGACGACTGTCGGGATCTTCAATTCCCGGCAGGCGCGGATGACGCGGAGCGCGATCTCTCCGCGATTGGCAATCAGGACTTTCTGGAACAAGGCTGGATCCTCTGGCGCTACTTCACCGCGGCCGCAACCGCCCGATCAATCAGGCAGAATCCGAAACAGGACCTGTCCGTATTCGACAGGCTCAGCGTTATCTACACAGATCTCCTTGATCGTGCCGCTGATCTCCGCCTCCAACTCGTTCATCAACTTCATGGCTTCCAGGATGCAGAGCGTCTGGCCACTGCTCACCCGATTGCCCACCTCCACGTAGGGATCGGCATCCGGCGCCGGCGCGCGGTAGAACGTCCCCACCATCGGCGACTCCACGTCGACCAGGTTCGAAGCCGGTGCGGCAGTCTCGGCGGCCGGTTCCGGCGCGGCGGCAGGGGCTGGCGCAGGCGCGGGCGCAGCGGCGCCCGCGTGACCGGCCTGTGCCGAGTAGTGGAACGATGACGGACCGCCCGCGTTGCCGCCGCTGATGAGAGGTGGCGACTTTGAGATGCGGATCGTCGTCGACCAGCGCCTGATCTC
>JBDHHX010000026.1:0-20000 GCA_039589155.1 Gemmatimonadota bacterium
CTTGCCCGTTCAGAAGCCCGCTTTGGCTGGCAAGCAAAGCAAGCGTAAAGACGAGCGCCGATGAACGCATAGCCTGGCTACTCCGACCTCAGGCACTCCACCGGGTCGACCCGGGTCGCGCGCCATGCCGGGATGAGCGCCGCGGCCAACGCCACGAGCCCCAGTACGATCACGGTGATTCCGTAGGTCGACGCGTCGATGGGTTGCACGCCGAACAGCATCCCCCTGACGGCTTGCGTGACGAGGGCCGCCCCAACGAGGCCAAAGACGAGTCCGATCCCCGCCAGCTTCAACCCATGACGGATGACCCAGGCCAGGATGTTCGAGCGATCGGCGCCCAACGCGATGCGCACGCCCAACTCGTGAGTGCGGCGGCCGACCATCTGGGCCAGCACACCGTAGAGACCGAGGGCTGCGAGCAGAACGGCCACTACGGCGAAGGCGCCGAGCAACGTCGTGCGGAACCGGTTCTGTGCCAGCGAAGAAGAGACGACGGCGGTCATCGGCTGGATCGACGACACGGGCACGTTCGGATCGACCGCGCCGATCGCGGCCCGTAGCGCTGACGCCAGGGCCAGCGGCTCGCCGCTGGTGCGCAACACGATGCGGCTGCTCAATCGACCGTTCTGCGTCGCCGACCAGTAGATCGTGGGTCGCGTGTCCATCTGCAGCGGGCCGAGCCGGACATCGCCAACAATGCCGACTACCTCGAAGTAGACATCCGGATCCCAGGGATAGACAACGGACCGTCCGATCGGGTCTTCGCCGGGGAAGAACTCCTCTGCCATACCGCGGCTGATGATGGCGACACGCGGCGCGTCGGCGGCATCGCTATCTCGGAATGTGCGGCCGCGCATCAACGGGATGCCCATCGCCGCGAAGTAATCGGGCGACGCGACGCGTCGTACGACGCCCTTGCGGTCCGCTTGAGTGGCCGGCGGCCGGCCCTCGGCATGCGCGTAGTTCCAGGGGCCGAAGCCGCCAACGACGGGCAATGCGGTGATCACGCCCGCGGCTTCGACGCCCGGTAACGCGCTCACCCGTTCCAAGGCCGCCTGGTAGAATTGATACGGATGCCGCTCTTCACCGTAGGTTATTTGTGGCAGACGAACGGTTGCGGTGAGCACGCCCTGCGGCTGGAAGCCCATCTCCTCCTGTTGCAGGCGCATGAAACTCTTCATCAGCAACCCTGAAGTGATGAGCAAGATGAGGGACAGGGCCACCTGCCCGATCACCAGTTGCCGCTGCATGCCCAGGCCGCCCGCGCCGCGCATGCCGCGGTGTCCTTCCTTGAGCGCCTCGACGACGCGCAACTTCGGCGCCCGAATCGCCGGGGCGAGTCCAAAGAGGATGCCGGTGGCGACGGAAACGATCAACGTGAAGATGAGCGCCGTCCCATCCAGCTCGATCGTCGTCTGACCGGGCAGCGACCCGGCGGCAAAGCTGGCCAACGCCTTAAGCGCCCAATAGGCCACGCCCAATCCCAGGGCGCCGCCGAAGAGCGCGATGACCACGCTCTCGGTGAGCATCTGCCGGCCGATCCGGCCTCGTGACGCACCCATCGCCACACGAACGGCGACTTCTCCCTGGCGGGCGGCCGCCCGAGCGAGGAGCAGCGCCGCCACGTTGGCGCAAGCGATCAGCAGTACCAGGCCGACAGCGCCCAGCAGCACCCAGAGGACGCCGCGCACGCCACCCACCAGCACGTTCTGTAGCGGCACCAGCCGCGCCGACCAGTCCATCTTGTCCTCGGGAAACTCCTCGGCGATGCCGGCGGCCATGTTGACGAACTCGGCGTTCGCGGCGTCGATCGCCACGCCCGGCTTCATGCGTCCGAAGACGCGGAAGTTGTTGTTGGCGCGACCCTGGGACTGCGGCTCGCTCATCCGCATCGGTCGCCAGAGTTCGGCCCACGACGGAAACGCGAAGGCCGCCGGCACGACGCCGACCACCTCGTAGGCGTTCCCCTCCAGGAATACCGTCTGGCCCAAGATCTCCGGATCTCCACCGAACCGTCGCTGCCATACGCCGTGGCCCAAGACCACCGGGCTGCCGGACGCCGGATCTTCATCCTCCGGTGTAAAGCCGCGGCCGATGACCGGGTCGGTCCCCAGCGTCTGGAAGAAGTTCGACGACACAGCCGCGCCGACCAACACTTCCGGCTCGTCGCCGCCCGTCGTCACGTAGCGTTCCGGCCAGGTCAGGTAGGCGGCCAGCTCTGCCATCGTGGTGCTGTTCTCCCGGTAGTCCATGTAGTCGAGGGCCGACGTCGTGTTGTTGCGGCCCTGCGGCGTCAGAGTCCACATCCAGGCCAGCCGATCCGCCTCCGGGTAGGGCAACGGCTCCAGCAGCACCGAGTCGACGACGCTGAACATCGCCGCGTTGGCGCCCAGGCCAACGCCGAGGATCAAGATCAAAATCACGGAAAAGAGAGGCCGGCGTGCGACGGAGCGCAGTGCGTATCGCAGGTCCGATAACATGAGCGGACTCCTGTCGTATCGTTTCCTACGGTGCCGTTGAGTTAGACACGCGAAACTGCGGTGGGGTTGGACGCACGGCGCCCGGCACGAGGCGTGGGACTGTGGGATACTACGACGCCCAAAAGCAAGCAGTTTCGGCGCCGCTACGCCGCCAGCTCCCGAAGTCGCTGCAGCAACACGACCATCGCCCAGGTGTCCCGCTTGCAGTACTCCAACAGGTCGTGACGGATACGCTCGCGTTCTTCAGCCGGTAGCTTCTGCGCCACGAAAAGCAGCCGGGCGATGTCGACGCTGGCCGCCTGGCCGTCGACGATGACCAGGTCGTTGTATGAGAGCTCCGGTACCAGAGGGTTCAACACGCACTTGATGCCGAAGCCGCCGCCAAAGCCCGGGTGGTAGACGTGGTTGCGGATCACCGGCAGCAGGTCGATCAGCTTCTCTTCCAGCTCTGTCAGCGGCTCGGCCAGATCCGGTACCGATCGCTGTAGCTCGCGGATGCAGCGGCGCTCGAAAGCCGAGTACATCACGACCTTCTCCGCACCGGCGCACGCATCGACCAGCGCCCGAGCCAACTCGGGCCGCGGATCGCCCGGACCCTCGGCCAGCCATTCCTTGTGCGGGTAGTTTCCGTCGGGCTCTTCCTCGTGGTAGCTGAACTGCGCCGTGGCCTGGCCCCAGGGACCGAGGCCGGGCCACACCGGGATCGCTCGCTGCACCGTTTCGAAGTCGAGGAACCCGAGACGACCGGAGAACGGCTGCAACGCTTCCGCCAGACTGGGCTCGACGATGAGCGCGCCCCGTTCCAGCGATCGCACCTGTCGCTGGGCCGCCGCCGGCAGCTTCGCGTCCGCGGGAAGGTCATCAATCGTGTGCACACCTTCCTGCATGTACTTCCACATCTTCTTCGCGCCCACGTTGTAAAGCGTGCCAATGTGGTTGGGAACGTCCGGCCAGCACCGCTTGATGAACGGACACTCACGCGGCTCGAAGCAGTGCGGTCCGATGTCGGCCTCGGGCAGCCCACCGCGTATCACCCGCAGCTGCTCGTCGATGGCGCCGGGCACCAGTGGCAGCAGCCCATTCACTTCACTCGTGACGTCGCTGCGCTGGAACAGGTCTCCCACATCGGGGTGACGGTGATCCCTGTCCAGGTGCATGATCTCGGCGCGCTTCACATCGATGGCGCAGCGCCGAAGCACGTGGGTCTGGATCGCCGCGTCGGGGACGTGCTCGGGCTTCTGGGAAGACGACGACTTGACCTCGATCAGGTTGAAGCTGCCATCAACGCGTTCCAAGACGTCCACCGCCACTTCCACGTCGTCGGCCAGGAACGTCGCCTCGAAGATGGCGGGCGCGCCGCCGGCCAGAGCGTCTTGGGTCGCGGCCAGCCGGCCTTGCAGGTCCTTGTAGGGAAGCTCGATCAGCGTACCACCGGGGAATTGCTCTCGAGCGACCTCGCCGACATGCGTGCCCTGGTCGAACCGATCCTGCAGAACCTTGTCGGGCTGTAGTTCCGCCGCGTCGCGCTCGTGCACCTTCCACCACAGGTACTTGTGGCACTTCCAGCCGGCGACAAAGCGGGACTTGGAGAGCCTAATCGAGTCGTTGTTTCTCGCCATCAGAATCGCGTTTTGCGTTGGCGTGCGGCAGTCTCGACGGGGAGGCATGTAAGGTACGTAACCATTGAAGGGCCGTCGAGACCCCGTGTTCTCTGGCTTTATCCTGGTTGGAGGGTCTGACGGCCCGCGTTTAGGCACGCAAGTTGCCCTAAGAATAGGTGCGATTGGGTCCCGACGTCGCAGGACGCGACCGAGGAGCACAGGATGAACAAACCAGGCGAAGATTCTGCTGCAGACGAGCGACAGCTCGAGCATGTACGGCGTATAAAGCTGCTCAATTCCATCTCGACGGGATCACTGGCCACGCTGAGCGAGTCGATGCGCTTGGGAAGTGAATCGGAAAACGGCAATCACGGTTGTTCGCGGCTAGCGTCTGGCAACGTGGACTGCAGGTGCAACTACTGTGAGTCGTTCTGGTCGAGATTGGAGGAGTTGATCGCCGCCTAGACGCTAGAGCCTCGACGCGAAAAGGTAGCCCACCGACGCCACCGCGGCCGTGAGCGTGAAACCCCAAGCCATGTCCACCGCGGCCACCAGCGGCGGAAAGCCTTTGAGCGTCGCCAGGTTGGTCAGGTCGTAGGTCGCGTACGCCACCAGGCCAAAGAACCCACCCAGCAGTACCGCGCGCAGCAGCGAACCGCGCTCCACCGCCGGCAGCACCGCGAACGTCACCACCCCGGCGATGAATAGCAGGTAGAAGAGGATCGCCGCACTCCAACGCACGTCCGGGCTCAACAGATGACCCAGTCGCTGGCGGTAGAAGCCGCGGGCGATCCAACCCAGCCAGGCGAAGTCCAACAGCAGAAAAGTCGCTAGCGACACGGCATAGGTCTGCAGAAGCAGGCCGGTTCTCATTTCAACACCTCCGGTTCGGACCTCGGACGCGAACCGCCCGAGCACCGTGCGCGCCCATATCGCTCCATCAGGGCCATAGACGCGTGTCATTAGGCTACACCATTGTCCACTATTTGTCAACCTACTGAAGAGATAATAATAGACAAATACTTGACAATTCTCGCCGCCCGTCTAGTTTGCGCTACGACGCGGAAGCGTCGTCAGCGAACCTGAACGTGAGAATTCAAGGATGAATCTATGTGGAATGGAGAATGGGCCGAGCTGTTCTTCGCCGGCCTAACCCTGCTGTCGCTGGTCCTGACGGTCTGCTTCCGGGTATCGGATCGAATGGCGAGGCGTCGCTCCCCGGGAGCCGCTACTCCGGCCAGGCTGGCGTGGGGCAAGATAATGGTGTCGGATCGCCGGGCCCGCCGTTCAGCGTAGGACGCGGCGGGCACCCACCCAGCGTTCGAACCACCAACGATTGTACGAATCGGTCGTCTCCAATTCGCTCACCTTCACGCCGCCCGACGATGTCGCGTGAATGAAGCGGCGGTTGCCTACATAGAGACCGACGTGGTCGACGCCGTTGCCGCCGTTGGTGAAGAGGAGGATGTCGCCGGGCTCCAGTCGATCGGCTTCCCGGGGCACCGGCCGACCGGCGCCGGCCTGGTCACGGCTGACGCGAGGAATGCTGACGCCGTGCTGTGCATAGGCGTAGTAGATGAGACCCGAGCAGTCGAACCCTTCGCTTGTGCTCGTCCCACCCCAGGTGTAGGGCTCGCCCATAGCACCCACCGCAGTATCGACGATGTCGTAGGCCAGGCTCGATGCGTCCTCGCTGAGCGGCTCGGCCGGCTCGCTGGAGATCGGGATCGGGTCGGCGGGCGTGAACTCCGGCGGCTTGGACCCGCTCGATCCCGATCTGCTGCTCGAGCCACCACCCACGCGAATGGAGAGGCGAGCGCTGGTCACCCATCCCCGGCGATCGTTCTGCTGCAGATTCCAGAATCCGTGGAAGCCGCCGTCCTCGACCAGGTAGCTGGCCTCGACCGCTAGGCCGAACCACCCGTTGGGGTTCCACTCCAGCCCGGCGCCGGCGTACCAGAGCGCGGCGGGACTGGTGTTCGCCGTCTGAACCGCCAGTCCCAGGCCGGCGATGCCGTAGGGCGCGAGTTTGCGTCCGCCGCGGAAGAGACTGATCTCGGGCGCCAACCCAAAGAGTGATTGGTCCGTCGTGTCTCTATCGACGACGGCGAGAGCTCGGATGTTGAAAGCGAAGGGGCCCCAGAAGGGGCGGCCGACGCCGGCGGACATGACGGTGGCGTTGGGGCCGTCGATCTGCCAGCTGCCCAGCTGTAGGTCGACGGCGCGCTGGGCGTCTGCGGTGGCGCTCGATAGGACGAACGCGATCACACCTATTATAGAACGTCGTACCATTCGTCCCGGATGAAGCGTGGGCGTCCATTGGTCCTGGGAGGCTCGACGGTCGATTTGACACGATAGGCGCCGGAAGGTTCCCCGGACAGCTGGCCAGATGCGAAAGCGGGGCACACGATGGCGCCCCGCTCTCGTCGATCCGTCACCGTTCTTGCTTCCGGGCCCTAGCCTCCGTTCTCCTGGCCCGTCGAGGTGACCTGTGCGGGCTCCGGCGCCGGGCGATTCATGTAGCGCTCCCACAGCCGCCGGTGCTTGTTGTTGGTGTCCACCGGCATCCCCTTGATGAACACGTATTCTACGTTCGTCTGTATCTCCAGCGGGTCACCGTCGGTGACGATCAGGTTGCCCAGCTTCCCGGGCTCGATCGTGCCCAACTGGTCGGCCACACCAAGGATCTCGGCGCTGTTCACCGTTACGGCTTTCAGCGCTTCCTCGTAAGGCAGTCCGAACGACACGGTGTTCGCCGCCTCGTAGGGCAGCGTCCGCGAGTCCGCCGAGTTGAAGGTGCCAAACGCGATCTTCACGCCCGCCTCGTGCAGTTCGCCAGCCAACGTGAACGGGTAATAGTAGGGATCGTCTTCCTGGGCGGGCAGCGCCTGGGACGGTCCCAGGATCACCGGGATCTCCTCCTCCGCCAAACGCTGCTTCACTTCCCTGGCATCACGGGCGCCGGCGATGGCGATCTTCATGTCATACCGCGCGGCGAAGTCAAGCGCGCTTTCGATGCCCAGCTTGTCGTTGGCAACGACGATGGCCGGAAGGTCGCCGCCGAGCGTGCGCGACAGGTGCTCCAGCTGAAGGTCGCGCTCGAACTTCGTCGGGTCGCCGCGCTCGACAGCTTGCTTGTAGTGCCGGGCCGCCTGGAACCAGTCCTCCATCTCCTGGATCTGCTCGTCGTATTCCTTCTTCGCCTCCGTGTACGGCCGCTCGGTCATCGAGAAGGTACTGAAGTCGAAGCTACGGGTGCGGATCGACGGCCACTGGATCACCATGGCCAACGACGGCATGATCGCCATCTCCTCGATCGTCCAGCCGTCCAGGTGAATCAGCGTCGCCTGGCCGGGGATCCCGCCGGCGCCACCGCCGCGGAAGCCGCCGCCGCTGCCCGGCGCCGTCACGGCGTGGGTGACACCGTTCGCCCGCGCCACCGGGATGTGCTCGCTGGCCGGGTAGATGGCGGTGTAAGCCGAGAGATGGGCGTTCCAGTTACCCAACTCGCTGGCGTCCTGAGTGGCGGATACCGAGCCGATTTCGGTCAGCCCCAACCGGCTGAAGGCGTCTATCATGCCGGGGTAGACGTGGAGCCCGGTCGCATCGATCACCGAGGCGCCCTCGGGAACGGTGATGGTCGTCCCCAGTTCCACGATCACGCCGTTCTGAATCAGAACCGACGCGTTCTCCAGGTTCTCGCCGTTCAGCGTGTGAACGGTGGCGCCGCTTATCACGTACGCCGTCGCCGGCTCGACCCGTGGGTCGTGCTGCGCCCAGGCGGCCAGCGGCGTCGCAAACGTGACGGCGAGCGTGAGGACGAGCGCGCGGCGGCAGAACCGATCGCGACTCGTCTTTCCATGTTGTATAAGCACGGCCTGTCTCCTTCGTTCGCGTTGGCTCATCATCGGTTCGACGCGCCGCTGGCGCCCTCCTGTGATCCGGAGCCGCCCAGCTGCTCGAGTGCCTCTTTTTCCTGGGCGATCAGCTGCTGCCGTTCCTGGTCCCGCTCCACGTCGAAGACGACGCGCCCGTCGACGAGAGTGGTCAGGGTCTTGGCATAGACGGACAACGGGTAGTTCTCCCAGATCACCAGGTCGGCGTCCTTACCCACCTCGATCGAGCCGACCCAGCCGTCGACTCTGAGCTGGATGGCCGGGTTCAAGGTGACCAGGGCGAGGGCGTCGTTCTCGGAGAGGCCGCCCCACTTCATCGTTTTGCCCGCCTCCTGGGTCATGTGCCGCGCCTCTTCCTGGCTGTCCGAGTTAATCGAGACCAGCACACCGGCGTTCGCCATGATCGCTGCGTTGTAGGGAATCGCGTCGTAGGCCTCGGTCTTGTAGGCCCACCAGTCGGAGAAAGTGGAGACACCGAAGCCGGCAGCGGCGATCTCGTCGGCGATCTTGTAGCCCTCGAGCCCGTGCACGAAGGTGGCGATCTCGAAGTCGAACTCCTGGGCGATGCGGATCATCTGCAGCATCTCGTCCGCACGGTAGGCGTGCGTGTGGACCAGGCGCTCGCCTTCCATAACCTCGACCAGCGGCTCGAGCTTCAGGTCGCGGGCCGGCGGAACCGCGTTGCGGTCGCCGCGCCGGCTCTCGTAGTCGGCCCAGGCGCGCTGGTACTCCTGCGCATCGATGAAGGCCTGGCGGACGACGTCGATGGCGCCCATGCGGGTGGCCGGGTAACGACGCGGCGTGCCAGGCGGTGGCTGGAAATTGGACTGCTTGACGTTCTCGCCGAACGCGAACTTGATGGTCGGCATGGCGCCCTCGAAGATCAGACCGTCGGCGTCGGCGCCCCAGCGATGCTTGATGGTGGCGTTCTGACCGCCGATCGGGTTGGCGCTGCCGTGCAGCACGTGCGACGTGGTGACGCCGCCGGCCGCCTCCCTATAGATGTTGACGTCGGTGGGATCGATGACGTCCTCGATCCGCACCATCGACGAGACCGCGATGCTGCCCTCGTTGGTGGCGTCGCTGGCCAGGTGGGCGTGGGCGTCGATGATCCCGGGCGTCACGTACTTGCCCGTCGCATCGATCACCGTGGCGCCACGCGGCACGCTGACGTCCGGTCCGACGGCGGCGATCTTGCCGTCGCGCACCAGGATCGACGCGCCCTCCAGCGTGCCCTGCGTCACCGTCATGATGGTGGCGTTCTGGATCACCAGCGTCGGCGCCGGCGCAGACCAATCGACCATAGCGTCCATCGGGCCGACCGCCGGCTCGGGCACTTCGACCGCCTGCGGAGCCTCGGCGTCAGGCGTTGCCTCGGCGGCTTCCGCCACTGCTACAGCGGCCGGCGCGGCGGCCGCCTTCGTCGCCGTGAACGGCATGGAGAACTGGCCGAACGAGGCGCTGCCCTCCATATCGTCACCGGTCACCGTTCCGCTGTACTCGGCCTCCATCGAGCGGCCGCCCATGCTCATGGTCACGGTGAAGTTGAAGCGATCGCCGCTCACCCAACCCTCGGTGATGGTCCCCTCGCCGCGCTGGCTGCGAATGCTGCCCGAGAGCGCGCCGTCTTCCGCCATCGTCAGTTCGGCGGTGGATTCCTGAGTCCCGCGTGGCGACTCGGCGACGACCGTCCAGCTGCCAGAGAGGTCGGCGACCGGCGCTTCCGTGGGCCGGGCCGCTTCGTGCTTCTCGTACTTGAGTCCCTCGACGAAAACGATCTTGACCTTCGATTCTTCGTCGAACAGGTCGCCGTCTGTCACGATCAGGTTGGCGATCTTGCCGCGCTCCACGCTGCCCAGACGATCGGCGACGCCATAGATCTCGGCCGCGTCCAGCGTCAGCGCCCGGAGCGCCGCTTCGCCCGACAGGCCGGCGTCGATGGCCTCGCGCACGTTCGCCAGCGCGGCACTCGGTGTGGCGACACCGCCAGAGTAGAAGGCGAAGCGGACACCGGCGTCGTGAAGCGCCTTCGGCGTCGACGGCGACCAGGTCCGGTTGCGCAGCGAGCTGAGCGCCTCGGGAGTATCAGGGTCGGCGTCGCGCGTCCGTTCCGGCCAGTCGAGGTTCACCAGGACCGGCGTCCCGGCCTCGGCTAGCGTAGCAGCCACCGCGTAACCCTGCTGCGCTCCGTAGACCACCGTGTTGAGCCCGAGCTCGGCGCCCAGCTTCAGCGCCCGGTTGATCTCACGCGCCTCGTTACCCGGGATCAGCACCGGCCAGCGCTGACCGGTGAACTGAATGAGCGGCTCCAACGTCTCGTCGTAGGCCGGCCGGTCGAGGCCGGCGGCACGGGCCTGATCCGCGTGCGTGGCGAGCGTGTAGCGCTGGGCGTCCAGGAACAGCTGCCGGTGGTAGGCGATCACGGCGAACAGCGAGCCGGGATAGCTACGGAAGCCGCCCGTCGCCCGGAAGCCCAGGCGCAAGGCGGCCGGGCTCTTCACCACCATCTCTTCCGGCCGCCCGTCCCGCAGACTCACCACGGCGCCCTGCCCCGTCACCAGCCCATCGCTGGGGACGGTCATGACGGCCGTGTAGCCGCCCGCACGCCAGGTCGCAATCCGTGAGTCATCGGCGACCAGGTCGTTAGCGGCCATCCGGCCGGAGAAGGTGGCGGGCCGGTCCTCGGGCCCCTGGGCCGCCGGGGCCCGCTGGCCTCCGGCCGCCGCGGCGCCCCGCCCGGCGCCGGCCGCCTGCTGCGGCTGCGCCAGGCCGAGGTCCGACAGTGCGTCGATCAACCCGGGGTAGACGGTCAGCCCCTCCCCATCGATCACCCACGCCTCCGGCGGGATGTCGACGTTGGTCCCCACCGCCGTGATCAGCCCGTTGGCGATCACGACCGTACCGCTCTCGATGACCGGTCCGGATACGGTGACGATGCGTGCGTTGGTGATGGCGTAGTAGGGTGGCGGGTGCGGCTCGCTGGATGGCGCCTGGCCGGTGGCGGCGGCGGGCAGCGTGACGGACAACGCCGCCAGCAGGACCGCAGCCGCCAGGCCGGGTACGATGCGATGCCGCAGGCACACCCACACCGCTCTCGCGGAAATGGACGGCTGTTTCATCTCGTTCCCTTCCGTGGCTCTGTTGGGTCTTTGTTTTGAGATAGGCGCCCTGGGGCGCGGGCGCTCTAGACCTTAGACACCCGGGGGCCGTGAACCGTTGTCGCTTCGCAGAGGGAAAAGGCTAGCTGCCGACCGGCTCCTTCAGCTCCTCGGCGGCCGCGGCTTCCATGTGGCGACGTCGACTAATGTCGGTCACCAGCGCCAGAACCGCCACCTCCGAGTCCGCCTCCACCGGGCTCAGGCTCAACTCCATCGGGAACTCGCTGCCGTCACGCCGCAGGCCGACCAGCTCGCGTCCGATGCCCTGCGGTATCGGGTGGGGGTCCGCGATGTAGCGATCCCGAAAACCGACGTGCGCCTCCCGGAAGCGCTTCGGAACCAGCATTTCGATCGGCTGGTTGATCAGCTCCGTTCGCTCGAATCCGAAGATCCGCTCGGTCTGCCGGTTCACGTGCCGGATCCGACCCTCCGCGTCCACGAACACGGCGGCTTCGGCCACCGTGTCCATCAACGCCCGGAACTTGAGCCGGCTCGCCCGGGCCGACGACAACTCCGAGAGATGCCGGGCCATGTCCTTCACCACCCAGAAGTAGAGGAACGGCGCCGTGAGCCCGGCGACCAGCAGCGCGCCCAAGGCCGCCTGCAGCGTGCCCGATAGCTCGAGCCGGGCGAGGCCGAACACCACGAGAAGGTCAACGACGGCGATGACGATGAGGATCCGGAGGAAGCTGACGAAGGGCCGCATGCCACACCTCTATTCGTAACGGAGAATCAGGTTGGGGGCACGGAGCCTGATAAAATGATATTAATATCAATAAGTCTTATTTGCACGCTCTTCTTAAATCGCCCCTTCGCCAGGCCCCGGGACACGGGCCCCGGACCTCCGCATCACGGACGCTGAAGTTGCTGGATCCGGCGGTATCGAGCATCTTTCGCGCCTAATGGACGGACCCAAGCGACACCAGGCCTTCTTCGCCGAGCTCAAGCGGCGCCGCGTCTTTCGGGTGGCGGCGGTCTACGGCGCCATCGCGTTCGCGGTGATGCAGGCGGCGGACTTCCTCGTCCCCGCCCTGCGGCTGCCCGAGTCGGTGGCTACCGGCATCGCGCTGGTGGCGATCCTCGGCTTCCCCATCGCGCTGGCGCTGGCGTGGGCGTTCGAGATGACTCCGGAGGGTGTGAAGCGTGAGGATCCGGCCACATCCGGTGAGCTGCAGGCGATCGTCGCGCAACCGATCCGCAGTCGCTGGCCGGCGGGCCTATTCGCCCTGGCCGGGACGGCGCTGCTGCTGGGCGGCGGCTGGTGGGTTCTCAGTCGCAGCGGCGAACCGACCGCGGTCGCCGAAACGTCGCTCGCGGAGCCGGGTCGCACGAAGATGGTAGTGTTACCATTCCAGAACCTGGGCCCGACGGAGCACGAGTACTTCGCCGACGGAATAACCGAGGAGATCACCTCGCGGTTGGCGGCCATCGACAGGCTGGGCGTCATCTCGCGCACCAGCGCCATCCAGTACAAGGGGACGGGGAAGACGCTGACGGAGATCGGCGAAGAGCTGGACGTCGACTACGTGCTGGAAGGGACCATCCTCTGGCAGGAGCGCGTTGACGCTCCCAGCCGTGTGCGGGTGACGCCGCAGCTCATCCGGGTGAGCGACGACACGCACGTCTGGGCCGACCGTTACGACGCGGTGATGGCCGACATCTTCGAGGTGCAGTCGACCATCGCCCGCCAGGTGATCGGCGCGTTGAACGTGGCGCTGCTGGAGCCCGAGCGCGAGCGGATCGAGACGCGGCCCACCGACAACCTGCAGGCCTACGACTACTTCCTGAGGGGCAACGACTACTACGGGCGCAGCGTGGCGCCGCAGGACATGGAGTCGGGTATTCGACTCTACAGCCAGGCCGTGGATCTGGATCCGGAGTTCGCCCACGCCTGGGCCCGGCTGGCGCAAGCCCACCTGCGTTACTTCTGGTTCGGCTACGACGAGAGTCGTGACCACGTCGGCCTGGCGAAGGCGGCCGTCGACCGGGCGCTGGAGCTGGCGCCCGACCTATCCGAAGCGCATACCGCGCTCGGCTTTTACCACTACTGGGGACACCTGGACTACGAGGCTGCGCTGCAGGAATTCACCATCGCTCGCGAGGCGAAGCCGAACGACGCGGTCCTCTGGAGCGGCGTGAGCTTCGTGAACCGGCGGCAAGGCAATTGGCAGGAATCGCTGGAGGCGATGGATCGAGCCATCGAGCTCGACCCCCGGTCCTACGAGTTCTTCTGGAACCAGGGGCTCACCCGTCAAGTCCTCGGCAGTTACGACGAAGCCGAGCAACTCTACGACCTTGCGATCTCGTTAGCGCCCGACGCGGCCGACGCCTACAGCATGAAGGCGCTGCTCTACCTCGTGCGCGGCGGAGGCGGCGAACGGATGAGAGAGCTGCTCAGCACCGTCGCCGCGGCCAGCGACACGCGGCTGTTCATCAGGCAGCTCGCAACCGTATTCGGCAAGGCGGCGATCTTTAGGATCGACGCGGAGTACCGCGCCGCCCTCATGCGCCCGGACGTAGACGAGTTCGGACCCGCGGCCTACGTCTACTACCTGGCGCGAACCGGCTACTACGGCACGGGGGCGCCCGCCGACGTGGAGCGAGTTTACTACGACTCGGCTCGGGCCGCCCTCGAGTTGGGTACCGCCGCCGCGCCGCAACAGGCCGTGTGGCGCGCGCTGCTCGGCGTCGCCCTGGCGGGCGCGGGCCGGACGGCCGAGGCGATCGAGACCGGACGGGCCGCCGCCGAGTCGATGCCCGTGGAGCGGAACGCGCTGGAGGGGAACATCATTGCCGAGATTCTGGCCGAGATCTATATGATGGTGGGTGAACATGAGCTGGCCATCGACCAGCTGGAGTACGTGTTCTCAATGCCGGCCTACTACCTGTCCGCGCCGCTGCTGCGTGCCGACCCGCTCTGGGCGCCGCTCGGCGGAGACCCCCGCTTCGAGGCGCTGCTAACCGCGAACTAAGGTCTTTTATTGAGCGGCTAACCGCTCGCGCTGGCCCTGCATCCAGTTGACCACGACCGTCATGTCGATCTCCTCCTCCTCATAGCGAAACAGCACGATCCGATTGCCAGTCGGATCGATGTCGTACTGGCGCTGCCAGGAGTAGGCGTAGTAGCGTCCCTCGAACAGGGCTCGCGGTCGGCTCAGCACACGGAACGCGCCGCCGATCTCGACCGACACGACCTCGAACCGGTCGGCGGAACGATAGAACAACTCTCGGCCGTCCGGCGACCAGGCGGGCTCGGTGCCGCCACCCGTCGACACCTGGACGCGCCCTCCCGGTCCGGGGAACGGTCGGACATAGACTTCATCGCGGCCCGATTCATCGGAGGAGTAGGCCACCCAGCGGCCGTCGGGCGAGAAGGTCGGAGCACGCTCCAGAAACTCGGTCGCCAGCCAGGGCTCCGGGGCGCCGCCGTCGAGGGCTAAGGCATACAGGTCGTACTGCCCGCCCGCCAACGCCAATCGGACGCCCGAGCTGGACGCCGCGCTTCCGGACGGCAACGCTGCTTCAGGTGCGCTGGCCACGGCGTTTCGCCGCAGCATCAGGTTCCTGCCGTCTGGACTCAGATCTTGCGTTCGATGCTGACCCGGCTCTTGGACGAGCGGCAGCGGTTCGGCGCCGCGGTTGGACGGAACCGTAAAGATGTTGACGTCGGGCCCCTCGGCGCGCGAGAACAGGATGTTGCGACCGTCCGCTGTCCAGAGCGGATAGAAGCCGCCTCCCAAGGTCAGCGGACCGAAGGTGCCGAGGTCAAAATCATAGATCCAGATCTCGCCGCGGAACCCGACCGCGAAGGCCCGACCGTCGGGAGAGAATCGCGGTCCCTGGTAGTCCCCCGGCTCGAGCGGCAGCGGAGCGGAGGCGCCGCCGCGATCCATGATGATCGGTCGCGTACTACCCAGCGTACTGAGGAAGACGAGCGTCCCGTTTTGCGAGAGCGCATACTGTGCCGCCCCATCGCCACCGACCAGTACCGAGTCGAGGACAGTGATCGGCGAGCCCTGTATTTGAGCGCTCGACTGATCGAAGCCGACCAGCCGCAGCGCACCTTCGGATCCGGCGAAAGCCAGGTACCCGTCCTCCACGTAGCGGGCATCGGAGCCGGGAATCAGATCATGGACCTCACCACTCTTGACGGAGACCGCAGCCAGGCGGGCCAACTCGATCGACCCCCTCCAGATCGTGAACAACACCCACTCTCCGCTCGACACGAAATGTGGCCAGCGGTGGTCGAACTCCCCGGCGACCGTATCGACCACGGTCAACTGCTGCGGATCGCCGCCCTCGGCGTCCACGATCATCAGGCCGGCGCCGAAATCGGGCTGGAACACGATCTGGTTGTCCGGTCCCCAACTGCCTCCACCGCTGGTCGGCGACATCCGAGCCACCGCCCTCGGTGCGCCGCCGCGGATCGGAGCTACCCGCAACTGCTGGTCCGCGTAGAAGCCGACCCGCTCGCCGTCCGGTGAGAGGAACGGCGCCATGACCAGACTGCCATCGGTCCCGGCGATGGGAACGGCTTCCACTTCGCCCATCGGTCGCCGATAAAGCTGCGATCCTCCCTGCTCGCCGACGCCGATGTAGATGAGCTGGCTTCCATCCCGGGACAGTGCAAGCCCCGACCCGAAGTCGACATCGCCAAGCCGTACGCCGACGGTGAACCGGGCGACCGGACCGGACGCTCGAGCGCTGCTGTTGCCCGACCACTTGCCGATCATCGTTCCCGCACCCAGGCCAACCATTGCTACCGCCAACGCTCCCACCGCGATGCCCCAACGGCTTCGCGAACCCGGCATCTCCGGTGTTACCCCGGTCCGCGCCGCCGTCGTGTGCGTGAAAGAGGAATCGTGGAGCGCGTCGGCAAAGCGCGCCGCACTCGAGAATCGGTCCGCCGGAAGCTTGCTGAGCGACATCTCGATCGCCCCCGCCACGTGCGGCGGCACCGTGTCCCGGGTCCGCGTCACCGGCGGCGCCTTCTCGGTGATTACCTTCGCCACGATCGCCTGCGCCGTCGACCCCGTATACGGTGGATCGCCCGTCAGCATTTCGTAGAGCATCGCGCCAAGCGAGTAGACGTCGCTGCGCGCGTCCACCTCGCGGTCGCCCATCGCCTGCTCGGGACTCATGTAATGCGGCGTCCCGATCGACAGCCCCGTCTCAGTCAATCGATTACCACCCGCTTGGCTCACCGCCAGCGCGATCCCAAAGTCCGCTACCAGAGCCTGGCCATCGTGCAGCAGGATGTTCTCCGGCTTGATGTCCCGGTGGATCACCTCCTGCCGGTGCGCATAGTCCAGTGCCGCCGCCACGCTCCGCGTGATCTCCACCGCCTCATCGATCCCCAGCTGCTTCTCACGGTCCAGCTTGTCGCGCAGCGTATCGCCCTCCACGAACGGCATCACGTAAAAGAGGAACGTGTCCGCCTCGCCGGAATCGTAGAGTGGCAGGATGTTGGGGTGCTGCAGGTTGGCGGTGACCTTGATCTCGTTCAGGAAGCGCTCGGCGCCGATCACGGCGGCGAGTTCCGGGCGCAGCACTTTCAGCGCGACCATGCGGTCGTGCTTGAGATCTTGGGCCAGGTAAACGATGGCCATGCCACCCTGCCCAAGCTCGCGATCGATCCGGTAACGGCCGGCGAGGGCCGCCGTCAGGCGTTCCATTATGTCGGGCAAAACGGCTCACTCCCGGTACGGGTGCGGCCTCGGGCAGGCGATCCGGGGCCAGGGCTAATATTCGCACCGGAAGATGACCGGGAGGACGTCCCTTTTCAAGCGGACGCACAGCATGTACAAGAAACAGCCGCAACGCGGCTAACAAATCCGACTTTCCCTAATCCCTGGCCACGGGATATATTCCCCGCCTATGAGCCCCGACCGTAGTACCAGCACCTTGCTGGAGCGGCTGCGTTCCGCGCGCCTGGTGCGCGTGGTCGTGATATACCTCGCGGCCTCCTGGTTCGTCGTCCAGGCCCTCGACATCCTGGCCCAGCACTTCACCCTGCCCAGCTGGTTCTTCCCTGCAGGGCTGTCGCTGCTGGCCATAGGCCTTCCGATCCTCATCAGCACCGCGGTCATCCAGGCACGGTTGTCGCGAGCCGATGCCTCGTCCGCCGCCCGCCTGTTGGCGCGCGGCAAGACATCGTGGGCGACGCCGGGCCGCTGGTTCACCTGGCGGCGTGCGATCCTGGGCGGTGTGCTGGCCTTCGCCGCATTAGCGAGCGTGGGGATCGGTCTGGTCTATTCGCGGAACCGGGGCCACGAGCTTCAGCCCGACGTGGTGGCGGTGCTGCCGTTCCACCCGGTGGGCGACGGTGTCGAGTTATGGAGCGAGGGTTTGGTGGACCTGGTGTCGACGGCCCTGGACGGGACGGGCGCCTACCATGCGTCGGACCCGCGGGCGGTGCTGATTCGCTGGGGCAAGGAGATCGGCGGAACGGACGAGCTGGCGGCGCCCGAGCAGGCCGCCCGGGTGGCGACGCAGCTGGGTGCTGGCAACATGATCCTGGGCAGCGTGATCACGACGGCGCCCGGCGAGGTGCGCGTGGCCGCCGAGCTGTTCAACGTGCGCTGGCTGCGCAAGGACGCGTCGGCGGCCGTCGAGGGTCCCGAGGCGGAGATGACGGACCTGGTGGACCAGCTGACCGTCGACCTGCTGAAGTCGATCTGGCGGGAAGGCGAGGTCCCCGAGGTCCGGGTGTCGACGGTCACGACAGCATCGATCCCGGCGCTACGCGCCTACCTGGAGGGCGAGCAGGCGTTCCGCCAAAGCCGCTTCACCGAGGCACAGCAAGCGTTCGGCCGCGCGGTGGAGTTGGATACGACGTTCGCCATCGCCGCGCACCGCCTGTCGTTCGCCTACGGCTGGGCGTTGGGAGCCTTCGAGGAAGAGCACATCAGGAACGCCGAGCTGGCCGCGCGTCACACCGCCGGTCTGCCGGCCCGCGACAGCCTGCTGATCACCGGCCACAAGCTGGTGGACATCGACGGCGACCTGAACGTGATCGAGCTCTACGAGAACCTGACGCGCCGTTACCCCGATGACTACGAGGCGTGGTACGGCTTTGGAGAGGCGCTCTACCACCTAGGCGACCAGGTCGGCTACGATCGCGACCGCGTGGTCGATGCCATGGCCCGCGCCTACGCCATCGACTCGACCATCGCGCCCTCGCTCTTCCATCTGATCCAGGGCACGTTTCTCAGGGATGATCTGGTCGCCGCCCGCGAGTGGACGGCCCGCTACCTCGCCATCGACTCGACCTCGCCGTACTCACACGGCCTCACTCTCGCCGGGGCGCTGCGCTTGGGCCCCGCCGAGGATTCGGCGCGAGCCGCCCAGGCCCTCGACACCCTCAGCCTGCCGATCTTCGGCCAGATTCGCTTCGCCGTTCCGCCGGGACGCTCCAGCCTCGAGTTCACCGAACAGGTCTTCATGGCCGCAGGAGATCCCCGGATGCCCGCCCCGGCGCGGGCGAGTGCTCTCGAGTACCTGAGCCACGAGTATCTCCGCCACGGTCGGATCGGCGACTGGGTCGCCGTCGATCGCGAGGCCGATCGCATCCAGGGCCGTGAAGACGAACTTCGCATGTTGACCATGGCCCGACTGGTCGGCTTGCTGGCCGACCCCGAGGCCATCGCACTGCAGGAACAGTTGGCGGCGCGAGAGTCGTATCCACAAACGGCCGACTACCTGGCGATGCTCTATGCGCAGCAGGGTCGCTACGCCGAAGCGCAGGCCGCCGTCGACTGGCTGGAGGGCGCGGCCGACAGCCTCGAGGTCGACAGCGACTCGACCCGTGCGCGGGCTTTTCGAGGTCTGGCGCTGGTTTACTCGGGCCATATCGCCGCAGCGCGGGAGGACGCCACGGCCGCCATCGGCCAACTGCGCCAGGGCCTCGCTCTCATGCCCGGCAACTGGAACGCTCCCCGCAACGCGCACCGCTTCGTCCTCGCCAACCTGATCGAGGATAGTGACGAACTGGAAGCGCTGCGGATTTACGGTTCGCTCTATTATTCGCCGTGGCTAGAAGCTTTCGGCTACCTGCGGCGCGCCCAGCTGCACGAGCGGCGCGGCGAACGAGAAGACGCGCTGCGCTACTACGGCTGGTTCCTGGAGCTGTGGGAAGATGCCGACGCGCACCTGCAGCCGCAGGTCGAGTCGGCGCGGCGATCGGTTGACCGGCTCGCCGGCGAGGGCGTGGCGGACTAGTCGTTTCTGGTATCTACTCCTCACGCAACGCGACGATCGGATTGACACGCGACGCCCGTCGAGCCGGCAGCCAGGCGGCCAGCAGGGCGACGCCGGCAATCAGCGCCGCGACGCCTAGGAAGACAACCGGGTCGAGGTGTGAGGTCTGGAACAAGAGGCTCTGCATCAGCCGCGTGAGCGCGAGCGCAGCGGCCAGCCCAAAGACGAGGCCAATGGCTGCGACGGCGCCGGCCCGGGTCAGCACGCCGCGCTGCACGTCAGCGGCCTGGGCGCCGACGGCGATGCGGATCCCCATTTCGCGAGTGCGGCTGCCGACCGTGTAGCTGGTCACGGCGTAGAGGCCCACGCTGGCGAGCGCCGCCGCGACGGCGGCGAACAGACCGAGCAGCAGCATGAAGAACCGCCGTTCGGCCAGCGAGGCGGCGATCAAGCGGTCCATGGTCGAGACATCGTATACAGCAACCTGCGGGTCGATGGAACCGACAGCAGCGCGGAATGGCGCGGCCAACTCGGTCGGATCGGCCGTCGTCCGCAGCGCCACGGCCAGCGAACCGATAGTGAACTGGCGGTACGGAACGTAGGCGACGGCCCGGTCCCGGTCATCGAGGCCGTGCAGTTTGACGTCGCCGACGACGCCGACGACCT
>JBDHHX010000027.1:0-19893 GCA_039589155.1 Gemmatimonadota bacterium
CACTCCGCCGCCGGTGACGTAGAGGCCGACCGGCATCGTGACCACCATGACGAGGATCGGGACCACCATGTTGACGGCCCGGGGCGTCACCTGACGGGAGAACCGAACCTTGAACAACTCCTCGTCCACACTCAGTTCACCTTGCGGACTCAGCACGACGCCTTCCGCCGCCCGCGCCTCTGCCTTCTTCATCGGACCCAGATTCAGGCCGGTCCAGGCGGTGAACCCGGCAAGGGTGACCGCGGCGATGGCATACAGGTTGAGCGGGATGGCGTGAACGAAAACGCTGAGCGGATCGGCGACCGCCAGGCTGCCGAGGATTCCGAGGACCAGGGCGCCCCATGCGTTGAAGGGGATGAGGATGCAGATGGGTGCGGACGTGGAGTCGGCTATGTATGCCAACCTCTCGCGGGCCGACTTGTAGCGGTCGAACAGTGGCCGACAGACAGCCCCGGCGACAAGGAGCGTGATGTTCGACTCGATGAAGATCACGATGCCGATCAGCCAGGCCAGTACGCCGGCGCCCCGGGCGCTGCTGACCAGACGGCGTCCCTCCAGCCAGCGAATAAACCCCTCGACGCCGCCCGACGCTTCCACATAGATGACCAGCGATCCGATCATCACGCAGAACATGAGGATGCGCGCGTTGCCCGGGTCCCCAAGCACCTGGACCGTGCCCTCGATAGCACCGCCGAGCCCGGCGACCGGATTGCCGCCGCTCAGGATCGCCCAGCCCAGCCAGATCCCCGCTGCGAGAGCCACGTAGACCTGGCGGCTCCAGATGGCGAGGCCGATGGCGACGATCGGCGGCAACAGAGAAAGGGCCGTTGGCTCTATGACAGCCTCCTCGGGGAATGGCGCGAAGCGGTCCGATACTCCATCATGTTGGGCAATCGAAGACCCTGAGTATTACGACCCGCTCGCTTCGGGCACAAGTTGCGCTGGAAGCGGGCCAGTCCGACGCGACAACAGGAGGGACGGTAGCGATGATCTGGCGCGCAACGATGATCCTGGCTCTTGCGGTAGCGGCTTTCGGCTGCGGTGGCAGCGGCGACGGAGGCGAGACGTCCGGCGAATCGGAGGCGGCCGGCGCGGCGCCGCTGCCCCCGGACCTTGGGAGTATCGCGATGAAGCCACGTATTGTGATGGAGACGACGATGGGGCGGATCGTCCTGGAGCTCGACCGCGAGAAAGCTCCGAAGACGGTGGACAACTTCGTGCAATTGGTACAGAACAACTTCTTCGACGGCCTCACCTTCCACCGGGTGGTCGACGACTGGATCATCCAGGGCGGCAGCCTGACAGCGGAGCTGGCGGAACGGCGCTCTTCGCTTCCGCCCATCGAGAACGAGGCCGATAACGGCCTGAAGAACGTGCGCGGTACGATCACGATGGCGCGAACATCCGATCCCCACAGCGCAACGAGCGCGTTCTTCATCAACCTCACGGACAGCGCGCAGCTCGACCACACGGCACCGACGCCGCAAGGTTGGGGTTACGCTGTGTTCGGTCACGTCGTCGAGGGGATGGACGTTGTCGACGCCATCTCCGTGGTCGAGACCAAAGTCATTGGCCCCATGCCGATGGACAACGTGCCTGTGGACCCGATTGTCATCGAGCGAGCGTTCATCGAGGAGTAGGCGGTCGGCCACACTCGACAAGGTATGAGCGGGTCGGAGATCGCTGGGCTGCTCTCGCGGGTCGATGCCGGCCGCCTCGAAAGCGCCGTGCGTCGACTCGAAGGCCCGCGTCACCCGGATGCGGCGCCCGAGGCGCTGGCGCGGGCCGAGGCGTTCATAGTCGAGGAACTGGGGGGCTGCGGGCTGGCGGTCGAGCGCCAAGCGTTCGAGTTGCGCGGACGCGAGCACAACAACGTCGTGGCCACTTTGCCGGGAAGCGATTCAGATCTGCCCTGGCTGCTCATCGGCGCCCATTTCGATACAGTCTCGACATCGCCCGGCGCCGACGACAACGCCAGCGGCGTGGCGACGATGCTGGAAGTGGCCCGGCACGCCGCCACGCTGCGACCGCGCCGCACGATTCAATTCGTCGGGTTCAACCTGGAAGAGCCGCAGGACATGGTTGGCACCTACCGGGTCGGCAGCGCGCGATTCGCCCGGCGGGCACAGCGGGAGGGCCGGCGCTACGAAGGCGCTCTGGTACTGGAGATGGTTGGGTACACGGACAAGCGCTCGGGGACACAGCAGGTCCCACCGCTCATCTTCAAGCGGGTCCCCGATTCCGGAACCTTTCTCGCCGCGGTGGGAGACGGACGCTCGCGGCGCTTGTTGCGCGCCTTCGAGGAAGCCGCAGGCCGCCACGTGCCGGAGCTGACCCTTGTTACATACGGGACCCGGCTGCGGGGCTGGGCGCTTCCGCTGACGCGGCTGAGCGACAACGCGTCGTTCTGGGACCGGCGGTATGCGTCGCTGATGATCACCGACACGGCCTTCCTGCGTAACCCTCACTATCACCAGATCACCGATCGTGCCGACACGCTCGATTACGAGTTCATGGCCCGAGTAACGCGAGCCGTTCTGGCGACGGTCGCGGAGCTTGGGGGAACCTGAGCGAATGCAGCGGGGGTTTTATTGTCAGCGAGCGTCGACAAGGAGGCGAAAGTGACGAACGGCAGAGATCACAAGGACGAGACACAGGTATTCGTGTGCGCGGGCCCGCGCACGCCGTTCGCCAAGATAGACGGTCCGCTCGCACGCCTGGACGCGGTAGCCGTCTCGCTGCCTGTCGTCCAGGCGGCGGCGAAGGCGCTGACCGACGGAGGATCACCCGACCTGGTCGTCTGGGGCTCTGTGATCCCATCGCTGACGGTCAGCCACATCGCACGTGAAGTGTGGCTCGATGCGGGTCTCGACCCGTACGTTCCAGCATTAACCGTGGTGCAGCAGTGCGCCACCAGCCTGGCGGCCGCGACCCATGCCGCCGGTCAGATGAAGGCGGGAAAGATCGAGCTGGCGCTGTGCGGCGGTTCCGAGTCGATGAGCCAGGTTCAGACCGGCCTGACGCGCGGGATGAGCCAGGTGCTGCGCCGGACAGCACAGGCGAAGGGTGCCGGGTCCATGCTGCGGGAGTTGGGGCGGCTACGGCTTGGGCACTTGAGACTGTCGATCCCAAGCGTCAAGGAGCGGACCACCGGGCTGACGATGGGCGATCACGCCGAGATCACCGCAAAGGAATGGCAGCTGGATCGAGCGAGTCAGGACAGTTTCGCGCTGGCCAGTCACCAGAACGCGGTGGCAGCATGGGAGCGCGGCTTCTTTGATGACCTGGTCATCACATCGGACCGATTCCCGGGTTTCGAGCGAGATGCCATTCCCCGCTCTGACACATCGATAGAGAAGCTGGGCTCGCTGCCTCCGGTCTTCGATAGGAAGAGTGGTCTGGGAACGTTAACGGCCGGCAACTCCTCCCCGCTGACCGACGGCGCCGCCGCCTGCTGGGTGGCGACGGCCGCGGGTCTGGCGCGGCTCGGCGAGCCTCCGTATCGGGGCCGCCTCCTGGACTGGGAAGTCACCGCCGTCGACATCGCGGCCGATGGCCTGCTGATGGCGCCGGCACTGGCCATCCCGCGGCTGTTGGCTCGCAACGGTCTGACCTACGACGATATCACACTCTGGGAAGTTCATGAGGCATTCGCCGCCCAGGTCCTCACTACGGTCGCGGCGCTGGACGACGGAGAATGGGTGAGAAACCGGGCCGGCACCGACGCCGATCTTGGAGCGGTGCCGCTAGACAGGATAAACCCAAACGGTGGCAGCGTAGCGCTCGGTCACCCGTTCGGCGCTACCGGCGCACGCATCCTGTCACAGACGGTTAAGCAGTTGAGTCAGTCGGGTGGCCTGGCGCTGGTGAGCATCTGCGCCGCTGGAGGGATGGGGCACGTCGCACTGCTAGAGCCGGCCTAGCGGCTCGCCGCTTCGACGGACGGCGACGCTTCACTCGCCGGCGGCTTCCTCTACGGCTCGCTCGCGATCGGCGACCGTCGAAGCGCCAAAGGCCTGCACGCGCTCCACCATCCGCACGAAAACGTTGTGCTCGTTATCCTTGGCGTCCTGGAATCCAGTGCAGTAGCCCAAACTGACGCCAAGCAGGAACATGAAGATGCGGCGAATCGCATTATCCATTTCTCCGCTACCTCCCTGTTGCTGGCCTATCCACTTGGCCTCCAAGATCGTGCGCCAGAATCCCGGCTCGCTGCCGGACACTTGGCCACCAATATAGCAAAAGCGTCGTGGATTCCCACGATAGTCGCGCTTTCCTTCTCGTTACGGGGGATTCGCCGGCGGCGGAAAACTGCTGGCAAAGGAAGGGACGGGGCGAGACACCCGCGTAAGGCCCGGGAGAAAAGGGAAGTAAGTCAACCTCACGCGGTACCGTAAGGCTCGTCCGCCCCGTCACTCTGGTTAAACCACCGAAACTACCCGAAGGTTCCCTGGCGGATCGATGGCCAACCCGGTGACGAACCCTACGGAATCAGGCCGACAACGATATCGAGCGCCGCGGCGAAGCCGCCGACATCTTTTGTGCCGGCGTAGTAGCCCAGCTCCAGCCCGACGTTGACGAGCGGCGCCGGGTTGTAGCCGAACCGCACCCAGGGGTACGCGGCGAAGTACGACTCTCGGCGCCGGCGGAGCGTTTCGATGTCGCCGGTCGTGCCGATGCGCTCCTCGATCGTGATGACGCCACCACCGGCCATACCGCCGACGGCGATCTCGAAGTTTTGCTGGAGCGCCAGGTACTCGGCAGTGAATCCTCCCGACGAGAGTCCGCCATCGACCTGGTTGCCGTCCTGGTTGAGGCCCGCGTCAGTGAAGCCACCGCTGAAGAAGCCGGCGCCAAGTCTCACCTTCCCTGTCTGAAAGAAGGCGCGCGCGCCAAGGGCGATGACCTGACCGACGTCGCGACCGAAACTCTGGTCGGAACTGATGCCAGGATCGACATAGGCGAGCCAGAATGCGGCACCTCCGCCAAACTCGCCGCCAAAGCGTTGGGCGTGGGCGGAATTCGGTAGAACAAAAGCGAGTAGAAGAACGAGAACGATAAGAACTCTATTGTGCACCCCTTGCCCCTCCTCACATGACTCAACGACACCCGCAGACGGCTACTGGGATCCCTCGAGGTTGGCCCGCGCCATCCCAAGCATCGCCTTCACCCGCGGCGCCTGCTCTTCCTCGGGCACGACCTCGACGTAGCGTTCCCAAGCCTGAACGGCAGCGGTGTAGTCGCGGCTCATGAATGCAACCATGCCCTTGAACTGAAGCGCCTCGCCGAACGTGGGGTCCACTTCCAGCGCCCGGTCGAAGGCGGCTAACGCGTCGGCGGTGTGGTCCACCGACATCAGCACCATCCCCAGGTGAGTCAACGCTTCCGGGTTGGCGGGATCGAGGTCCAGCGCCTTCATAGAAACGGTCGTCACGTTGGGATAGTCCTGCAGGGTGAGATAAAGGTGACCCACCTCTACCAGCGCCTCGACGTTGGCCGAGTCATCCGCCACCATCCGCTGCAGCGCCGCAAGACGGCCCATGTCCACCTCGGCGATGGCCGTTCCCGCCGACGAACCCGAGCCCATCTCCTGGCCTGGCAGCGAGCCCGTAATGCTGCCGTCGGGCCCGCGAGGGCTGAGAGCCTGTGACATGACCAGCCAGGCGAGGGCCACGAAGGCCACGCCTCCGGCGGCCCAACCGATGGCACCCGTCATCCACGAGCCAGAGGACGCCGCCGCGCCTGTCGCCGCGGCGGCGACTCGAACCTCGGGGGCGGAGTCCAGCTGCTGGCTCAAGGACGCGGCCTCTTTTTCGTATCGGGCGGCCAGCGATCGGTAGTCCCGCTCCGACAGGTTGCCCGTTTCGTAGTCCGACTCGATCTCCTCCAGCGAGCGAAGCACCGCCCGGTGGCGCTCATCGAACTCGGCCTGCGCCTCGCTCACCTCGTCCAACACGTCGTCGGGTCCTGCGTCGGCGTCGCTTGCGGCACCCTTGAAGGTGGTGAAGAGTACGGCGATGATGCCGCCGCCCACGGCGACCACGAGTAGAAACTCGGTCATGCCCATGCTCTAAATCTCTCCTTCTTCACCTTCGTCAGCGAGCGCGGCCGCCCGCGCCTGTCCCTGTTCCACCCAGCGTCGCGCCGTCAGGAAGACGAACAACAGTCCACCGGCAAGCATCACGACCGGCAGCAGCCAGACGGTCCAGTTGAAGCCCTGAGCTGTCGGCTTCAGCAGAATCCACTCGCCATAACGATCCACGAAGTAGGCCGTGACCTCGTCCGGGGTCTTGCCCGATAGCAGCTGTTCGCGGATCAAGTCACGCATCTCCGTCGCCATGCCTGACGGCGAATCCTGGACCGAAAGGGCACGGCATGTCGGGCAGCGTAGCTTACCGGCGATCTCGCGCACCTGCGCCTCGAGCACCGGATCATACTGCACTTCCGTTACAGGTTCCTGGACCGTACCCGTCTGCGGCGCCGCCGGCAGCGGCGCTGCGACAATCAGGCTCAATACCAGTCCGTTGATAATCGACATGCTGAATCGACGTGCGCTCACGGCTGGCCCCCTCCGGTCTCCTGCGCCGCCGTGGCCGGAGGCACCTCGCTCACGTGTCCCTCGCTGCGACCTTCGGGCACGTCGGCCGACGTGATCTCGGTGCCAGGCCTCTGGGCCAGCAAGCGATCGACCCAGTGCTTCATCATGGCGGAGCTCACCGGTCCGATCTGCTTGTAGGCGATGCGTCCGTCCCTGGCGATGAAATAGGTCTCGGGAACCCCGTAGACGCCGTAGTCGATGGCGATCCGCGAGTTGGTATCTACGAGGCTCGGCCAGTTGCCGCCGCGCTGGCGCATCCAGCGGCGCGCGTTCTCCTCTCGATCCTGGTAGACGACGCCTAGCATCTGGAATTCCTGGCCGGCATAGTAGCGCTCCGCATCGATGAAGACGCGATGCTCGTCGATGCAGGCGATGCACCAGGACGCCCAGAAGTTGAGCACCACGACCTTACCATTCAGATCGGCGAGGCTGATGGTGTCGCCATCGAGCGTGGACGCCGCGAACTCGAAGGCCGGCTTGCCGGGCAGCGGCGACGCGACGTTTCTGACGTCGCGTTGCATCCCGTAATAGAGGAGCGCGATGATCGGCACCGTGACGACCGCAGGGATCAGCACTTTCTTCCACATTAGTCTGCACCTCCAACGCCCGCCTCGACTGGCTTCGCCCGGGTCCCGGCCCCCGCAGCCTTGCCACCGGAGCGTTCGGCCCCGAACCCGAGGGAAGACATGGCGAACAGCGCACCGACCACACAGATCATTCCACCGATCCAGATCCAGACCACCATGGGATTGACGATGATGCTGACGGTGGCGCTGGTACCGGCCTGCGCGTAGGCCATGAGGCTGAGGTAGAAGTCCTCGTTGGGACGCGTGCGCACGGCGGGCGTGCCGATCGGCTGCGTCGACATCGGATAGTAGTTCAGCCGCGGTCTCATCTCCGTGGAAAGCGAGCCGCCCTTACCAACGCTGAACGCGGCCTCCACGAAGTCGCGGTGCTCCTCGCGGCCAGCGTAGAGCGAATCGAGCCTCAGGTTGTAACCCTCGAAGCTGATGACCTGCCCCGGGTTCATCGTCGCTTCGGTCTCGGCACGGTAGCTGGACGACAGCGCGATACCGACAGCCATCACGATGACACCGACGTGGACGGTGTATCCGCCGTAGCGGCGGCGGCTCTTGTTGAGCACGGTGGCCAACGCCGCCGCAGCGCTCTCTCCGTGGGCCTGCCGGCGCGCCTGGACCGGCCGCCAGAACTCACCGACGATCAGGCCGATGGCAAAGACGGCCAGCATCATTGTGAACAGGGTCATCAGTTGACGGACGCCGACGATGAAGAAGATGACGCCGGCGAGGAAGGCGGCAACAGTCGGCCAGAGGAACTTCTTCTTCAGCAGCTCGGGTGAGCCGCGTCGCCACGGCAACGCCGGCCCGACGCCGAGCAGAAAGATCAGCGCCATGGCGATAGGTACGCTCATCTGATTGAAGTACGGGGCGCCCACGCTCACTTTCACGCCACGGGCCGCTTCCGCAATGATCGGGTACATCGTGCCCAGCAGAACCGTGAAAGTGAAGGCAACGAACAGCAGGTTGTTGAGCAGGAACGCGGTCTCGCGCGAGGCCAGCGAGTCGAGCGCCGGTTCGCTCTTCAGTTCATCGCCGCGCCACACCAGCAGTCCGAGGGAGACGATCATCACGAAAGCGATGAATCCTAGGAAGAACGGGCCGATCAAGCCTTCGGAGAAGGCGTGCACGCTCTCCAGGATGCCCGACCGAGTGAGGAACGTGCCGAACATGGTAAGCACGAAGGTCGCGATGACCAGGAGGATGTTCCACGTCTTCAAAGTCTGACGTCGCTCCTGGACCATGATCGAATGGAGGAACGCCGTGGCGGTCAGCCATGGCAGGAAGCTGGCGTTCTCCACCGGGTCCCACGCCCAGTAGCCGCCCCAGCCCAGCACCTCGTAGGACCACCAGGCGCCGGCCACGATGCCGGCGGTCAGGAAGATCCAGGGCGCCATGACCCAGCGGCGCACCGCCCGGATCCACTCGCCGCTCACGTTCCCGGTGATCAACGCTGCGATGCCAAAGGAAAACGGCACGGCGAGCCCGACGTAGCCGAGATAGAGGAGCGGTGGATGAAGCCCCATGAACGGGTGATTCTGCAGCAGCGGATTGGGACCCGGCCCGTCCGCGGGCACCGGCCATACGGCAACAAACGGGTTGGCCGGCCAGGCCAGCAACAGCCAGAAGAACGCGCTCACCACGAGCATCGTGCCCGTCACCGCCGGCATGAGCTCCTTGTAACGGGCCCGGTACACGTAGACTACGGCCGCCGTGTAGCCGGCGATGATCCAGCCCCAGAAGAGGATCGATCCGTCGAGCGACGACCAGAGAGAGATGATCGTGTAGAAGAGCGGTGTCGACCGGCTTCCGACTTGCGCCACGTAGCTCACGCTGAAATCGTGCGCCACCAGCGCGTAGACCATGGTGCCGATCGCCAGCGTGGCCAGTGCGAAGACGGCGTACGCTGCCCGACGCGCGAATGTCGCCATCCGCGGGTCTTCCGTCTTCACCGCAACGAACGCGACAACCGCTCCGATCAACGACAGGAGCAGCGAACCACCGACCGCGAAGTATCCAAGCGTGCTCGTCATGTCCCGTCCGCCCCCTGCTCCTGGAACAGATCACGGTAGTACTCGCCCCGGTCACCCTCGTGCTCCGGCGCCCGGTACTGCTCCGAATGCTTCACCATCAGGTTGGTCGCGCGGAAAACGCCATCCCGGGTGAGCGAACCTTCGACCACCGCGCCGATCGGCTGCTGGTGCTCGGCCGCTTCCAGGAACATCTGCGGCGGCACTCCGGCGCTCTGCACCTCGATGATCGCTCCGTCGTCCACCAGCTGGAATCGCAGGTCCTGCGTCTCCGGGTCCCAGCTCACGCTGCCTGGCTGTACCATGCCGCCCAGGCGCACCGACGTGCCGAGAGCTGCATCTCCCTCCGCCATCAACTCCGACGGCGTCCAGAAGTAGACCAGGCTGCGGCCCAGGCCGCCGAACGCGAAATACCCGAAGATCACCACCACTACCGCCACACCAATGGCCAGAGTGAGCTTCTTGTTCACAGTCCACCGCCTCCTTGCCAGCCCCGGTAGCGCCTCAATCCTAGGCGCCGAGGCAAAAATTTACTCTCTGCCAACCGCCGATTTCCGAGTTCGTATAAGTTATTAACATCCCCTGCTCAAGCTAGGTTCGCGATGAATTCGCCGGCCCCACGGCCTTTCCGCCCCATCCGTTCCACGCACTAACCCCGCTAGGCCGTAGCACTTGCGTTTTTGGACCCCCCGGTGAGCAAAAATTTATCGTGATTGTGAAAAAAGTATCCAATATTCGACTCGCCCGCCCGAGGATGCCCTCACGCTAACTGATTACAATACAACACTTTAGATAGATTGGCCCCGTTTGGGAACGGCCCTTGCTTTATCCCCTGCGTGAGAGCGGAGTCTCGAGCGTCTTAGCCGGACAGGGAAAACGGCGGGGGAGGGCGACTCAGGGGCTCCGTTCTTTTTTGAGGGTAAGCGTTCTTCCGGCCCGTCCTGAAACTGCTTTAGCCCCACGCTGGAAGACTTCCTCAGCAAAAACGCACATTCTCACCACTGCGAACGTCCCGTGGGCCCGGGACGTTCGTCTTTTGTGTTGGTCTGGGAGTTGGGGATTCGGGGATTCGGGGGGTTGGGGAAGGTGAATGGCAGGTCGGAATTGGGGAGGGGGAACCCTATCGCGGGCTCCCCTGCCCTGGCTAGGGCTCGGCTTCTAGAAGAGTTCGGCCCAGGCGCGCTGCGAGACCGGCACCGGTTGTGTGAGCTTCGAGTGGATGATGGCGCGGTGGGCGGCGCAGCGGCTGAGATAGATCTGGCTATTGGCATCCAGATCGACGTCGTCCCCCGACCAGGTCATTCCGTAGATGATCGACTGGCTGGTCATTTGCAGATCGTCCCGGGCGAGCACGATGCCGTATACATCGAAGGGGCCGTTCAACAGGAGCTTGTCTTCGACCAGGAAGATGCCCTGGGCTACGCCGCCGCCGGTCAACTTCAACGTGTCAGCCACGTAGACGATCGGGAAATAGTCAAAGCAGGCGTGGCCCGGTAACTGGGGTGCGCCGAGATTGTAGCGGTCGTCGCGATTGCACTCGCCGTTGATGACGCTCTTTGTCGAGCCGGTGAAACTCTCGTATCCCGTGTAGACCACATCGGCGAGCGCTACGAGATCGTTCCACGAGTAGCCGGTGAAGCTGATCTGGTTCTCAGGGACCGGCTCGACGACGACGGGAGGCGAGCCAGTGATCCTGGTGATATCCCCCGTAATCTCCCCCGGATTGGAGATAATAAGGCCGGGGCCATCGGCGGATGGGAGGCCAGCGCAGAGGGCATCAGACCACTGAAAAGGCTTGGTGTTGAATCCGACGATTTTCTCCTGGCCACCACCCACAAGGTCGAGTTCCTCCGCGACCTTGAGCGCTGAACTGCAGCAGAGCTCAGGAAAGCGGGCGCGCACGACCATCGCCTGGCGACGCGCACCCAGAGTGGGGAGCGGCGTCTGGCCGACGGCCTCGATGTAGAAGTAGCGCTTCAGCGAGTCTGCATCCCTGCCGACACGCACGATGTGGGTCAGGAAGGCGCCGCCGCCCTCCAGGTCGACCGGCCCATAGGTGATCGTGTCGCCCGGGGCGAGGGTACGCATGACGGAAGAATTCCAGCTCTGCAGCGCTTTTTGGATCCCCGCCTCACCGGAGTAGACGCTTGTCGTGAGGCTCCTCATCCCGCGGCCGATCTGGAACTCCTGCGACGCCGAGAAGTAGCCGCCTGCCACCACGGCCGCGAGCAAGACGAGGGCGAATATCGCCAGCGCCAGCGCGAAGCCGCGGTCGTCTCTCAGTCGGTTTGGTACGCGCATCATGTTAGCCGTGCCCGGGTTCAGATATTGTTCCGCAAGTACGTGCCCGTTCTCAGGTCTCGATAGGCGGGATCACTCAGGCTGCGGTCGGTGGGCGCGCGCACATCGATCTCGATGCGGCCCACCCGGGTGCGATCGTTGGTCGGCAGCCGGGTCTGGAAGTCGAAGTAGCTCATGATCAGGCCGTTGTCCGACGGCGGCGCCAGCGGGCCCGCCACCGGCACGTAGTCCTCGCCGGAGGCCATGTTTCGCCGCCCCAGCCAGTAGCGGCCGTACATCGAGAACAGGCCGTAAGCATACGGTCGGAAGAGGCGGACGGGTGCACCGATCATGGCTCCAGCCACGTTGCCGCCCACAGTGACGTGGAGATCGGCTCCAGACCCGAAGGCGCAGGCCGGTCCGGTAGTCGTGATGGAAGTCACCTGGACGGCTATCCACTGATCGTCGTTGTCGCTCGGCCCGTTCTCCAGGTAGACCAAGACGCTGTCACCGGACTCGAGGCGAAAGTGGCCCGAGGAATGCCGCAGGGACAGAACGCCGGCGCCGACGTTCAGCGCGCAGATGACACCGAATCCGACGGTCGACCGGAGCCCGATGCTATCGGAGGCGACGAAATAGAGATCCCCTCCCACTGCGCTCGTCTCCCGCAACTCGGAGGATAGGATGATCAACGAGGCCCGCATGGCGTGACGGGCGTCGAGGATGCGTGCCTGGCGCGCGTAGAATCTCTTTTGTGCGGTAAGTGCCCGGAGGGTTCCGGCGACGACGATGCCCGTCAGGGTCATGGCGACCAGGACCTCGACGAGGGTGAAGCCCCGCGACCCACGCGGGAATCGCAGGTTCATCGTGGGACGTAGAAGACGACGGTGTCGGCGAGCAGGCCCGTATCGTTACTGGACTGGAAGGTCGCTTCGAGCACTACGCGCTTGGGATTGGCCCCCTGGACCACCCATGACAACGTGTACTCACCATCCACCACGGAACCCGACTGAACCGAGTCGTACGGAAGGGCCTTGAGCTCCTCGGCCTGTCGCGTGATCGACAGCGACACCTGCGTATCACGCCGGCCGATCCACAGCTCCGTGCTCTGGATGCCCACAGCACTGGCGAACCCCACCACCCCGATGGCGATGATGATCACCGAGATAAGGAGCTCCGTAATCGTGAAGCCGGATTGACCGTTCAGCCTGTCCATTCAGGCCCTCAACGCCTGACTACCGTTCCGCCCAGCGACAGCTGGACCGTGTCGGTGCGATCCAAACGCGAGAACGTAATGATCGCATCGTGCGACTCGCACCCATCAGCGCCCCAGTACGCCAGGCCACGGGCATCGAAACAGAGTTGCTGTTTCTCAGCGTACATAGTAACGCCACCATAATCCCTCGTCACATCGACCACTGGACCGATCGTGTCGGTGATCAGCACCGGCGGCATGCCCGTATCCACCTCCACCCAGAACTGACTGTTCGCTACATCGATCCTCAGCCGCGCCTCGCGTCCGAACTGCACCGCTACCGCCCGAGTTCTGGCATACGTGTTGGCAAATACGTCACGCGCGCTGCCAACCTTGAACCTGCCCGACAGCGCCGACGCCAGCGGGAAGCTCAGGGCCAACATCAAGGAGATGACGAACATCACCATAACGAGTTCGAGTATGGTGAGTCCGCGGCGACACTCGAGCTGGCGGGGTATGGTCCTGGACGCGGAACGGAAGCGCCTGGACGAGGGTCGGTCGCCTACCAAGTTCGCCAATTCATCTCCCCAGAGCAAGATCTGCGTTCTAAGTTACAATCTTTCAACAAGTTGGCGGACGAGAGAACACTCCCCCCTCTCCCCGCACCGCACACACCGGCTGGGGCATTCGAGAGTCTCCCATGTCGACCCCCTGCTCCACGCCCTGCAATTTTTCGCTGAGTCCTGCAGAGCGCATGGCGGGAGAGAGGTGCCGGTGGGATTCGAACCCACGAATAGGGGCTTTGCAGGCCCCCGCCTTAGTCCGCTTGGCTACGGCACCGTGCCAGGTGAAAGGTAGGCGGCCCGCAGCGGCTGTCAATTTGTACCTCACTTTCAGGGCGGGGATCCCTGTCCGAGAACCGGCATCGTCGTCATATTATCGCCGCCCGGCCCCTCGCGGGAGAGGTAGGGCAAGAACCGGGCTTACGAGGATGGCAAGGAGCTCACTATCCACAGATATCGGGGCAACGGCTCGATGATGCGGTGGCTGATCGGGTTGGCCGTACTGGCCCAGGGCGTGCCGAGTGTTGCGCGCGCGCAATGGGTGGACGGCCAATTGCCGCTGGCAGGCGAACTCCAGGTCGCGATTTCTGGCCTGTCGTCGACGGTGGACCAGCGGTTCGACCCCGACGGGCAAAAGCGGATGCTCTCCGAGGTGTTCGGAGCGACGATCGATTCTCGGCTCGCCCCAGAGCTCACGAGCATGGACTCGGTGTTGGCGGGCTTCTACCCGGCCCTGGGCCTAACGGCGCCGGACTCGAGCTCGTTGGGACTTGTTCAGTACGATGTTCTGATCGAGCACACCCGGGTACCCATCTCGGTGACATATGGTGCGACCAGCTGGCTGGCCGCGTTCGCGGTTGTGCCGCTGGTGAAAGGCAAGAGCTTCGTGGCCACCCAGTTCGACACGGCGACGGCCGACGCGGGCCATATGGCGACAGCGTTCGGAGGCGACCCGAACGCATTCTTGCAGGGTCTGGGCGCGGGCATCACGGAGCTCGAATCGATCGTCACCGCCGACACGCTGAATTCGAGCCTGCAGGCGCAGGCGGAGGCGCTGCTGGCCGACGCCGTGACCATGGAAGCCGGACTGAGGGCGCTCTCCGGCGAAGTCTACGTTCCCACCGACACGGGAACAGCCGGCCACGAGCTGACGACGTTCTATGATTCGATGCAGGGTGACTTTCAGACGTTCGAGATCGTGATCCCGGACCTGGCGCTCTCGAGTCCGATCAGCACGACTGAGGCCGTGGTTTTCACCTCCGGTCCCGAGTGGGGGATCGAGACGCCGCAGACGCGCGATACCGGTCTCAAGTTCGGCGACATCGAGCTGGGCCTGAGCCTGCAGCCGCTCAATAGCTTCCGAGCAACGCCGCAGAAACCACGCCCGAAACTGCCGCTGCGTCTGCGCCTGGATGCCCTGTATCGCTTCGCCACGGGCTCGCCACGCAAAGCCTATCGACTCTTCGACCCGGGCACCGGACAGGGTCAGCCCGACCTGGAGTTCCGGGGCACGCTGGATGTCGCCTTCGGATGGCGAGTCTGGATGTCGCTGTTCGCTGGCTACAACATGCAGTTCGCGGCGGACGTCGAGCGCCTGATAACGACCCCCGAAGCGCCCCTGCAGCTGGGTGCCTACCCGACGACCGTGCGCTGGGACCCGGGCGACGTCCTGACTCTGATGGTCGCACCGCGCCTCAACCTGACGCGGGTCATTACCTTCGCCGGGCTGTTCCAGTACCAGCGGCAGGGGCGGGACAGCTTCGAAGCGATCGAACCGATCGATCCGGCAGCCCGGTTCTTCCCAGCAGACCTGGAGGAGGGCTCGGAGTACAGCTCGAGCTCGGTCGGGTTCGCGGCCCGCTACTCGACGACGAATTGGTCGGGCGACCGGCGCAAAGGGCTGCCGATGGAGGTCGAGCTGCGCTACCTGAAGACGGTGAGCTCGAGGGACGGGTTCGCGCCGGCGAGCAACGTCTGGACCGTCGCAACCCGCTTCTACTGGGGGCTGTTTCGTTAGCGAAGTAGACGAGTAGACGAGTGGACTAGTAGACAAGAAGAAACGATCTCGTCGACTCGACTACTCGTCCACTCGTCTACTTGCTACGATCTCTGCTTACCTGTCGTCGCGAGTAACGCGCGGGCGTGATCGAGCGATTCCCCGCGCTCCGGATCGCCGCCTAGCATACGGGCGAGATCGCGGATCCTGTCCTCGCCTTCCAGCTCGGATACCTCCGTCGCCGCCTTCTTGCCACGCGAGCCCTTCGCGACGAGGAGGTGGTGGTCCGCTACGGCGGCGATCTGCGGCAAGTGCGTGATGACGAAAACCTGATGGTGGTCGGCCACCAGCTTCAGCCGCTCGGCGACTCGTTGCCCGACGATGCCGCCTATCCCTGCGTCGATCTCGTCGAAGATGAGTGTCGGCGTTCGATCCAGCCTGGCGAGGATGGTCTTCAGGGCCAACATGACCCGGCTCAGCTCGCCGCCGGAGGCGACGCTCGATAGAGCGCGTGGCTCGAAGCCCTTGTTGAGCGTGACACGGTACTCGATGTCTTCCGCGCCGGTCGACAGAATAGCCGCGCGTTCCAGAAGCGCCACTTCGAAGCGTCCATCCGGCATGCCGAGCTCCGGAAGGATCTCACCCACCTCGGCGGATAATCCCTTTGCCGACTTCGCGCGGGCCTTGCTGAGCCTGGCGGCCTGTTTCTCGAGACTCGCGGTGAGCTCGGCCTCTTCGCGGCTGAGCTCTTCGAGCTCGAACCCGGTCAGGTCCAGCGCATCCAGCTCCTCTCGCGCCCTGGCGCCCGCAGCTATTACCCCCTCCAGCGTCGGGCCGTACTTGGACTTGAGCCGATACAGCGTATCGATGCGGCCGCGGACCCGATCAAGCGAATCGGGACTCATATCTATGGAATCCTTGTAGGCGCCGAGCCGCTCGCCCAACTCTTGAACCGAGTAGTAAACGGTATCCAGCAGCTCGGTGAGCTCCGCCTCGGCGGCTGGGTCGACCTTGGCGAGTGCGTCGAGCTCGCGTCGCAGCGCGCCCAATCGATCGTAGATCGAACCATCCGAGGAGTAGAGTGCGTCGTGTAGACCGCCGGAGCGGTGCAACAGTTCCTCCGCATGGCCGAGCCGGCGCTCTTCGTCTGCGAGCTTGAGATCCTCATCGGCATCCTCGAGCTCGGCGGTCTCGATCTCTTCGACCTGGTGCCGCAGCAACTCGACGCGCTCCTCGGTGCGTTTCCGCCGCTCCAGCACAGCATCGCGCTGGCGTCGAACCTCGCTGAGGCGGGTCCAGCACTCGTGCAGAGCAGCGGCCAGCGACTCGGAACCACCATAGGCGTCGAGGATTTCGCGCTGTGGTCCGGCGTGGAGCAGCGCCTGGTGCTCGTGCTGGCCATGGAGGTCGACCAACGCCTGGCCGAACTCACCGGTGAGGGAGGCGGTGGCCGGGCTGCCATTGATCCAGGCGCGGCTCCTGCCGCTTACGTTGACCTCTCGCTTGAGAACCAGCCAGCCGTCGGCGAGTTCGATGCCGGCCTCCTCACATCGCTGTCGCAGATCGTTACGCTCGCTGACGTCGAAGACGGCCTCGATCACGGCGCGCTCTTCGCCGGCCCGAATGACGTCGGTGGTGGCGCGTTCACCCAGAACGAGGGAGAGGGCGCCAACGATGATCGACTTCCCCGCGCCCGTCTCGCCGGTCAGCGCAACGAGACCGGGCTCCAATCGGAGACTCAGGTCCTCGATGACCGCGTAGTTCTTGATTCTCAGTTCGTTGAGCACGACAGCCGCACGCGAGACATCAGTCGTCTGACTGCACCCGCTCGGAGACGTCGCCCCACTTGAGCTTGCGGCGCAGCAGAGAATGGAAGGATTGGCCGGGCAAGCGTACCAGGCGAGCCGGCTGGTCGCTTTTGCGGACGACGACCCGATCGCCAGGTGACAGCTCGGATCCCACCTGGCCATCGATGGTGAGCATCAGATGCTGGGGCGATGCGACGACCTGTATGGTCACCCGGGCGGTCGCCCGCAAAACCAGGGGCCGCACTGCCATCGTGTGGGGGCAGATCGGCGTTATCACCATGGCATCGAGTCGGGGGTCGAGGATCGGGCCGCCGGACGACAGCGAGTAGGCGGTCGATCCGGTCGGCGTGGCGACGATCACCCCGTCGCCACGGTACAGGCCCACCTCTTCCTCGTCGACCCAGACTTTGAAAGCGACGACCCTCACCAGTCCGCCGCGGTGCAGGACCGCGTCGTTCAGAGCATAGTAGGCCTCGCTCGCCTCGCTCTCGTGCTGGGGCACGACTTCGAGGGCCATCCGCTCATCGATGAAGTACTCCCCATCAGCGATCCCGGCGACCGCGGCCTCCATACCCTCGAGCGACACGGCGGTGAGGAAGCCCAGTCGGCCCAGGTTCACACCCAGAACCGGCGTGCCGGCGCGCCCCGCCCAACGTGCTCCGGCCAGCAGCGCACCGTCGCCGCCCAGCGTGATCAGCAGATCGATGTCGGCCGGGCTGTCCGGCAACTCCGGGGCCTCGACGGCCGCCGCCGCCCGCAGCCTCTTCCCAACCCGTAGCTCCAGGCCGTGATTCGGCGCGAACCCCAGCAGCCGCTCCAGCGCTCCCGTGACGTCCCTGTAATTCGGGTCCCCTACAACGCCGATACGTTTCATCCGACTCACCGGAATGGGTTCCTCCGACGATGAATAGGGAGAATCAACGTGTCGTCAACACGCCGTCCGCCTTGCTGACACCCCTAACTCTCGCGCTCGACGACGTGTACCGCCAGCCCCTCGAGAGCGGGGCTGTCGATGCCCGATCCGCGCAGGGCCGTGACCGCCCCTTCGGCCAGACGACGGGCCATGCCTCGCGCTTCCTCGGTGCCGTAGACCCCCGGGTACGTCGCCTTGCCCATCTCGCGGTCGCTGCGGGGGTCCGTACCGCTAGTCGCGATCTCCTCGTCGAGGAGGTCATCGGCGATTTGGAACGCCAGGCCAACGTTCTCACCATACTCGGTGAGTGCCGCCTGCTCCGCCCGCTCGACGCGGCCGACCAGCGCGCCCAGGCGCGCCGAAGCGCGGATCAAGGCGCCCGTCTTCCGCCGGTGTATCTCGACCAGCTCGTCGCCCGTCACCGAGCGGCCCTCGGCGATCAGGTCCAGCACCTGTCCGCCGACCATGCCGGTCGGTCCGGCAGCCTCCGAAAGCTCCTCGACCAGGACCGCGCAACCCTCCGCGTCGAAGTCCAGTGCTCCAGCTTCGCCGGCGACGACCCAACCCGCCAGCGGGACCATGGCCGCCGCGGCGATCGTCGCTCGTTCCACGCCAAAGGCGCGGTGGCAGGTCGGTCGGCCGCGCCGCCAGTCGTCATCGTCCATGCAGGGCAGATCGTCGTGAACCAGCGAATAAGCGTGTACGATCTCCAGCGCCGTGGCCAGCCGTTCGACACGGTGCGTCGGGTGACGACCCGAGACCTCGTAGCACGCCATAAAGAGGATCGGACGAAAGCGCTTGCCCGCCCCCTCGCAGGCGTAGCGTATCGGCTCGGTCAGCCATTCGTCGACGCCATCCAGGTAGTCGTCGAGCACGCTCGCGAGGGCGCGGTTCACTCGTTCCCTTTGTTCGTCCAAATATTCGTGTAAATCGTGCACTCTGGCTCTTGCCGGTCTATGGACGAGTCGACAAAAGCGTCTCTCGTCTACTCGTCCACTTGTCTACTCGTCTACCCATCCTCACTCTCCTCCAGCTCCACGTCCGCCAGCCGTTCTTTCCCGCTTCGGTCCACAAGTACCTGCTTCAGCCGGCCCTCCGACTCTGTGAGGTCGCGTTCGGCGGCTCGTATCAACTCCATTCCCTCATCGAAGAGGTTCAACGAGTCCTCGAGCTCGAGCTCCTCGCGTTCCAGCTTCTGAACGATCTGCTCCAGTCGATCGAGCGCCTTTCCCAGACTGAGCTTCCTCGTCACGACTCTTCGCCCTCCGTCGCTGGTGATCCGTCGCTCACCTCTTCCGCGCGGGCGGTTACCCGCCCGTCCTTCAACCGCAGCATGAATCGTGCGCCCGGTTGGAAGCCGGCGACGCCGCGCAGGATGTTACCGTCCTCGTCGAGTGCGACGGCGTAACCGCGCCGCATCACTTCCAGCGGTCCCAGCGCCTGTAGCCGCTTGCTCAACCCCTCGACGATCCGCCGGCGGCGCTCCAGCCCCATCCTCATCGCATCCACCAGGCGCTCCTCCAATCGCTCGACACGTCGCGCGCCACGACTTACTCCGTTGCGCAGCGCCGCGGCCATGCGGTCGGCATGATTCGTCAGCTCGCTGCGCAGGTGATCCCCGTCGGGCACGGCCAGCTCGGCAGCGTTTGACGGCGTTGCCGCCCGCCGGTCGGCCACCAGGTCTGCCAGTGTGACGTCGGTCTCATGACCAACCGCAGAGATCACCGGCAGCGGCGCGCCGGCGATCGCTCGCGCCACGCGCTCCTCGTTGAAGGCATGCAGATCCTCCAACGAACCGCCGCCACGACCGACGATCAGTACGTCCGCCCGCGTCGATCGACCGGCCAGTTCGACCGCCGCCACGATCTCCCGCGGCGCTTCCTCACCCTGCACGCGCGTCGGGTAGATCAGAATATGCGTCCAGCGGGCGCG
>JBDHHX010000028.1:0-19510 GCA_039589155.1 Gemmatimonadota bacterium
GAAGAAGGGCCTGTCGTGGTTGTCCCTTATGAACTGGAGCGCTTCCGCCGCCAGTACATCCATCGAGTAGACGGCTCCGGAGTACGGCGAGTACGAGGCCGGGTCGTTAGGGTCTGAATCGTCCGGTAGTCGCTGGTGCGGGAAGAAGTAGTCGTTGCCCTCGAGGATGTCCTTTTCGCCGTTTCGCCATAGGTGCGTCGGGTAGTAATTATGCGCGATGCGCTGACAGAGATACCCGTACCAATGGTCGAAGCCCTGTTGGTTTGGCTCTCCGCTGCTGCCCGGGCCGCCCAGACCCCATTTGCCGATGGCGCCGGTCACGTAACCCGCGTCCTGCATCAGGCGACCGATCGTGTATGTGTTTTCCAGGATGGGTCGCTGTCCTTCGAGGCTGGGGTCGCGCCAGACGTCACCGCGATCGGACATCTCGTCGTTGGCTCTGATGTAGGCGTGCCCCGTGTGCAGCCCGGTGAGCAGAACATCGCGGGAAGGCGCGCACACCGGACTGCCCGAGTAGTGATCTGTGAATCGCATGCCCTCCCGGGCGAGCCGGTCGAGGCTGGGCGTCAGGATATGCTCCTGGCCGTAGCTGCCCAGCTCACCGTAGCCCAGGTCGTCGGCGAGTATCAGGATTATGTTGGGTGAACGCTGTGCCTCGTTCGAGCACGAGATCAACGCCGCCAACAGGAGAAGGACGATAGTCGAGCGGTTCATTAGCGCCTCTCCCGGACGTGGCCGGGGCTTACGACGGAGCGTCGCCTGCCGCTGCAGTGTGGAGCCAGCAAAATGGATTGGGACATCGCATCTTATGGAAACCAGCTGCGGCCGGCCAGATGGCCCACGCAGTCGGCGCGAACCTTGCACCGAAAACACTGGAAATAGCTGACCCTATGTCGAGGCAGGGATAGGAGATGTCATGAAGGTGGGACTGCGGGTATTGATGGCCTTCGTGGGGCTAACCGCCCCGGCCACGGGGGTTGCTGTAGCCCAGGAGGCGGACTCCGGGTCATCGGCGCAGGAAGCGCTTCGCGTCTATTTGGACTGCCGAAGCCACTACTGCGACTTCGATTTCTTCCGCCGCGAGATCACGTTTGTGAATTACGTGCGCGACAGGCAGGACGCACAGGTTCACATCCTCGTGACGACTCGGGATACCGGCGGAGGTGACGAGTTCACGGTGGAGTTCATTGGGCTGGAGGAGTTCGAGACGATGGGCGATACGCTGCTCTTCTTCTCGAGCAACACGGACACCGAGGACGAGGTGAGGACCGGGCTCGCCCAGACCATGCGCCTGGGGCTGATTCGCTACGTGGCCAGGACGGGCGAGGCCGAGCGCATCCAGATCTCGTACGAACTGCCGTCCGCGATGGAGGAGGCCCAGTCTCAAGTACCCGACGACCCATGGAATTTCTGGATCTTCCGGGTACGCTTTGGGGGCAACATCAGGGGCGAGGAACGGCAGAGCTCATTCTCCGGGAACATGTCGCTGTCGGCGAACCGCACGACGGAGGAGTGGAAGATCAGGACCGGTGTCAGTGGCTTCTACGTAAACGACAAGTTCGAGTTCAGTGACGGCACGCGGACGGAGAGCATCGCTCGGGAATACGGTGCCTGGTACTTCATGGCGAAAAGCCTGGGTGAGCATTGGTCAGCAGGAGCGACGACCAGCGCCGAGGTCTCGACCTTTCGCAACATGGACTTTTCATTCGAGGTCGGCCCGGCGATCGAATACAACTACTTCCCCTACTCAGAGTCGACTCGTCGTGAGCTCACTTTTACCTATGCCCTCCTACTCGACTACTTCGACTACGAAGAGATCACGATCTTCGACGAGACACAGGAGACCCGACCCTCCCAGTCACTCGAGATCTCCTACACGGTCATGCAGCCGTTCGGGACGATAAACGTCTCGCTCGAGGGCTCCAACTTCCTCGACGACTGGACACAACACCGGATCGATCTTCGCGGCTGGCTCAACATACGGTTGGTGCGGGGTCTTCAGCTCAACCTCAACGGATCGTTCTCGCGGATCAAAGACCAGATCTTCCTGTCCCGGGAGGGTGCGACTGACGAGGAGGTGCTGCTGCGCCGTAGAGCGCTGGGGACGGAGTGGCGTTACCGGCTGGGCGTCAGCCTCAGCTACACGTTCGGCTCGATCTTCAACAACGTCGTCAACCCGCGTTTCGACTAACTGGATCAACGACCCCGGGTTCATGATCATGTGATGAGGGCCGCTCACCAGATTGCCCGTCATGGTCGGACGGGCTCATCTACGACGCTGGCTCGATCGCTTGCTCCCCCCGGTGTGCGCTGTCTGCGGCGACCCGCTCGCGCGGCGGGAGGGGCGAGTCTGTGGAGTCTGCTGGGCGCGGGCGCCCGAGCAGCGTCACCCCCGATGCCCCCGATGCGGTATTTCATTGCAGGACATAGGGATAACATCTAACAGCTCAACCTGTACCGAATGTGGCGACTGGCTGCCCTACCTGCGCGAGGCCCGGGCGCCGTACCGGATGGCAGGTGCCGCCGCGGCTATCGTGCACGCGTTGAAGTACGGCGGCTGGAGCGGTCTGGCTGAAGCCATGGGCGCCCGAATGGCGGAGGTCAGCTTCTCGCGGCCCGTGGAGGTCGGGATCGACGGGGTCGTGCCGGTTCCGCTGAGCGCCGCGCGATTGCGGGAACGTGGCTTCAATCAAGCGGAGCTGCTGGCCCGCGCCGTGGCTGCTCATCGGCGCCAGCCGCTGCTCGCGAACGCCCTGACGCGAGCGCGTGACACGCGACATCAGGCGCGTCTAACGTCCAGCGATCGGCGACGAAACGTGTCGGGCGCCTTCGCGGTATCTGACGGGGCCAGAGAAGAGATCCAGGATAAGCACATTCTGCTGGTGGACGACGTGCTGACGACGGCGGCGACGGCCCAGGACTGCGTGCGCGCGCTGTGCTTTGGCGGGGCGCGTTCCGTCAGCCTGTTGACGTTCGCCCGAGCTCGCCCAGAGCTGCAAATCAAGAGCCGATGACTCTTTCCCAGTCGGCGCCGCCGCCGTAATGTATTCTTCACCGACAGTCGAGAGCTTTGGCACGGATATGTGACATCCGAGGGAGGTCCTAAATGGCGGTTCGAGTAGGCATCAACGGATTTGGCCGTATCGGGCGGATGATCGTGAGGGCGGCCAAGAAGGAAGGACGAGGTACGGGTCTTGATTTCGTCGCGGTCAACGATCTCACCGACACGGCGACGCTGGCCCACCTGTTTCGCTACGACTCCGTCCACGGCCGCTACGATGGCACGGTCGAGGCCGGAGACGGCAGCCTGGTCATCGACGGCGATGAAGTGAAGGTGATGTCGGAGCGCGATCCGGCGAAGCTGCCGTGGAAGGATTTGGGCGTCGACATCGTATTCGAGTCGACCGGTCTCTTCCGATCGCGCGAAGACGCTGGCAAGCACCTAAAGGGCGGGGCGAAGAAAGTCGTGATCACGGCGCCCGCCAAGAACGAGGACATCTCGATCGTGCTGGGTGTGAACCACGAGCACTACGATGCCAAAGAGCACAACATCATCTCCAACGCCAGCTGTACGACGAATTGCCTGGCGCCCGTGGTCAAGGTATTGCTCGAGGAGTTCGGCTTCCGGCGCGGCCTCATGACCACGATCCACAGCTACACGAACGATCAGCGGTTGCTCGACCTGCCGCACAAGGACCTGCGGCGCGCCCGCGCCGCATCCGTTTCGATGATCCCTACGACTACCGGTGCGGCGAAGGCGACGGGTGTCGTGATCCCCGAGGTCGCCGGAAAGATCGATGGCATTTCGGTCCGGGTGCCGACGGCCGACGCGTCGCTTACCGACCTGGTGGCCGTGCTGGACAAAACGCCGAGCGCCGACGAGGTGAACGCGGCGTTCAAGAAGTATTCCGAGGGCGCGATGAAGGGGTTCCTCGCCTACTCCGATGAGCCGTTGGTTTCGGTGGACTACATCGGCAGCACGGCCAGCTCGACCGTCGATGGCCTCTCGACCAACATCATTGACGGTAACTTCGTCAAGGTGCTCGCCTGGTACGACAACGAGATGGGCTACTCCTGTCGTTGCGTCGACCTGGCGAACTACATCGCGGAGCGCTTCTAGCGGGGTGGATGGTAGCGTGTTCGAAAAGATGACCGTTCGCGACCTCGGCGAAGCCGAGCTCGATGGCCGACGCGTCCTGGTCCGCGTCGACTTCAACGTACCGCTGGATGATGACGGAAGCGTTGCCGACGACGCGCGTATTCGAGCGACGCTGCCGACACTGGACTACCTGCGCGCGCGGGGTGCGCGCCTGGTTCTCTTGTCTCACATGGGCCGCCCAAAGGGCGAACGAGTCGAGAAGTTCTCGTTACAGCCGGTGGCGGAGCGGCTGTCGGATTTGCTCGGCGATAGCGTGAGCTTCGTCGACAGCACGACCGCGCCGGAAGCGGTCTCGGCCACTGAGCAGCTGGAGCCCCGAGGCGTGCTTCTGCTCGAGAACACCCGCTTCGATCCTCGCGAAACCAAGAACGATGTTGCCATGGCCCAGGAGCTGGCGTTGCTGGGCGATGTCTACGTGAACGATGCGTTCGGCACGGCTCACCGGGCGCACGCGTCGACGACAGGTGTCGCCAGTCTTCTGCAACCGGCCGTGGCTGGCATGCTGATGGAACGCGAGCTGGAGTACCTGGGCGGCTTGCTGGCCGATCCGGGTCGGCCGTTCGTCACGATTTTGGGCGGTGCCAAGGTGAGCGGGAAGATCGACCTCATCGACAACTTCCTTAGCAGAGTCGACCGTCTGTGCGTCGGCGGCGCCATGGCCTGCACGTTCTTGAAAGCGCAGGGGCTGGAGACGGGGAAGTCGCTGGTGGAAGACGACCTGGTGGAGTTCGCCGCCGGCCTGATCGAGCAGGCGGGGGATACCCTGGTGCTGCCGCAGGATGCGGTTGTGGCGCCGGGCCTCGACGGCGGCTCGCAGGCGCAGATCGTCAGCGTCAAGGAAATCCCGGACGATCAGATGGTTCTGGACATCGGCCCGCATTCCGCAGGCGCGTTCCGAGAGATAGTCAGCAACGCCCGGACGATACTCTGGAACGGCCCGGTGGGCGCCTTCGAGTATCCGCCGTTTGGCGCCGGCTCGAGGGTTGTGGCCCAGGGAGTCGTGGAGGCGACCGAGCGCGGGGCGACCAGCGTGGTTGGCGGCGGTGACACCGCCGCGGCGGTGGCCGGGTTCGGTTTGGCGGAGTCGGTGTCGCACGTGTCCACGGGCGGCGGCGCATCGCTGGAGTTTCTGGCCGGCAACCCGCTGCCGGGACTCGAGGCACTGACGGACAAGGGGGCGGCATGACGATCGACAAGCCGTTCTTCGGTGGCAATTGGAAGATGCACAACGGGCCAACGGCGACCCGCGAGTTCGTTGACGCGTTCGTGGATCTGTACGCAGCGACCGAAGATCGGACGGTGGTCTTCTTTCCGCCGACGCTCTCGCTGGCAGCGTTCAAGGCGGCATCGACGGCGCGCCCCGATCTGCTGCTCGGTGTTCAGGACGTCTACTGGGAAGCGTCGGGGGCATTCACGGGGTCGATCTCGGCCGCGCTGGCCCGCGAAGCGGGAGCCAGCTTCTCCCTGGCGGGCCATTCCGAACGCCGCCACGTATTCGGTGATAGCGACGACGACGTGTCCCGCAAGGTGAACGCGATCTCGTTGGCAGGCTTGACGCCAATTCTCTGTGTGGGCGAACTGCTCGAGGAGCGCGATCGCGGCGCGGTCGAGGACGTGGTGAGCCGCCAACTCGAGGCCGGGCTCGAGCATCTCGATGACGAGCGGGTTTCGGCGGTTGTCATCGCCTACGAGCCAGTCTGGGCCATCGGTACCGGCCGAACGGCCAGCGCTGCCGACGCCAATGAGGTGCACACGTTGATACGCGCTTTGCTCGGCGAGCGGCTCGGTGGAGATGCCGCCCGGGCAATCCCGATCATCTACGGCGGCAGCGTCAAGCCAGAAAACGTAGACGAGCTATTGGCCGCGCCGCAGATCGACGGTGCGCTGGTGGGCGGTGCCAGCCTCAAGCCGGCCGATTTCGCCCGGATCTGTCAGGCGGGATGAACGTTGACAGGGCCGCCTGAGCCCGTATATCTTCGGCGGTTCTCGCAGACAGAAAGATCTTAGCGAGTAAAAACGGAAGGTGTAGGCTGTGTACGGTTTTGTCCTCATGCTGATGGTTCTGAACGCCATCATCCTGCTCCTCGTCGTGCTGTTGCAGTCGGGGAAGGGAGCAGGCCTCGCGGCGGAGTTCGGTGGCGCCTCGTCGTCTTCGGACACGTTCCTCGGCGGCCGGCAGGCAGCCACGTTACTCACCAAGGCCAGCTGGATAACGGGCGGTTTGTTCATGGGCCTGGCGTTGTTCTTGGCGATCCTCTCGGCTCGCACGCGTGCGCCCGCGTCGATCCTCGAAGGCCAATTCCAGGCTCCGGTGCAGGAGGCTCCCACTCCACTGCTCGACCGTGAGGAGCAGGCGGCGCCCATCGAGGGCCTCGAGCCAGCCGGCGATGCGACCGGTACCGAAGGCGGCCAGCCGCCGGAGGAGACGCCGCCCGAGGGCGGAGGCAACTAGGTGGTAAGCGAAAAGACCCGGAATCCCGGGTCTTTTTCGTATGGGCAGCGGGTGCCGGGCCCTGAGCCCGGCGGCGCGTGTCTTCCTAGATCATCGGCTTTGCCGGGGGCCGTTTGGCCGGCTTGAACTTCCCCTTCGGCGGCGTATCGAGAAACTCGATGTACATCTCACGCTCCTCCTGCTGCTCGAGGAGCCAGGCGTCGAAACCGGACGGGATGAGCCCGCGCGAGTTCTTCTGGCCGCGAGCGGCGTCGACCGCTAGCTCGTTGGCGTATTCGTTCTTCGGGTCGCCGGCGTGACCGCGAACCCAGCGCCACTCGATTTCGTGGCGGTCGCCGATGGCGTCGATCAGCGCGAACCAAAGCTCGAGGTTCTCGATCGGGCCGGCTTTTCGCTTCCAGCCACGTTTGGCCCAAGTGTGAACCCACTCGCTCATGCCTTTGATCAGGTAGCTGCTATCGGAGTAGAAGACGACCCGACACGGTTTGTTGAGGGCGAGCAGGGCCTCGGTGGCGCTGCGGATGGCCATGCGGTTATTGGTTGTGTCCGGCTCGGACACGAAGAAATCGCGACGCGTCCAGCCGCGCTTCTCGTCGAGGACTTCGATCAGGCCAGCCGCCGCACCCGGCGTCGCGCGGTCGCTGAACTGATTGCCGAGGCACGACTCATCGGCGTGTACGTAGACAAGTCCGCTGAATTCAGGAGCCTTCATGACGGCTGAAGCTAACCCACCACACTTCTCAAAGCGACGCGGCCTACTGGTCCTGGAGGACGGTACGGTCTTCCGCGGACGCTTGACCGGGCATAAAGACGATGTGGCGCCGGGCGAGGCCGTGTTCAACACGAGCCTCGCGGGTTATCAGGAGATTCTCACCGATCCGTCCTATGCGGGTCAGATCGTGACCATGACGGCGCCGCTCATCGGCAACTACGGAGTAACACCGCTGGACGAAGAGGCGAACCGTCCCTGGGTTGCCGGGCTCGTGGTCAGGGAGCTCAGCCCTAGCTACAGCAACTGGCGAGCCGAGACCAGCCTGCTCGATTACCTGGCGCGTCACGACATTCCCTGCATCGAAGGCGTGGATACCCGCAAGCTAACGCGGCACATTCGCTCGCAGGGTGCCATGCGGGCAGCGATCGGCCCGGAGGAGTTGGGTGCGGAGGCGATACTGAAGCGGGTTGAGTCGCACCCTTCGATGACCGGTCTCGACCTGACGAAGGTCGTAACGACGGCCAATCCGTACGACGTACAGGCGGACGGGGAGCCCCGGTTTCAAGTCGCTGTATACGACTTTGGCGTCAAGCGCCGGAGCTTGGAGCTGCTCGCTCGCCTTGGCTGCAAGTTGACGGTCTATCCCTCTACGACGTCGGCCGCGGAAGCCCTCTCAGACGGACCTGACGGTGTATTTCTGTCGAACGGACCGGGAGACCCGGCGGCGGTGCCCGGAGTGACCGAGCTGATAGAGGCGCTGGCCACCAAGGGAGTGCCAGTATTCGGAATCTGCTTGGGCCACCAGCTCGTCTCGCGCGGATTCGGCGCCCGAACCTTCAAGTTGCTTTACGGGCACCGGGGCGGGAACCACCCGGTGCACAACCTGGACACCCGCAGGGTGGAAATCACCTCCCAGAATCACGGGTTCGCTGTGGAAACGGACGGCGACGAGGTGCTGGGTGCCCCAGACCTGGCGGCGACCCACGTGAATCTCAACGATGGCACGCTGGAGGGCGTTCGCCACCGGGACCTGCCGATCCTCGCCGTCCAGTATCACCCCGAGTCGGCGCCCGGCCCCCACGACAGCAGATACCTCTTCGACGAGTTCGTCGGTCTGATGGAAAAGCGGAGGGGCTCGACTTGACTTACTCGTTCTAATTCCTTAACTTAGGCGCCCCAACTCCTCCCCGTTTTTGTCCCTTTGACGGCACATCGGAGTGCTCGTTCTCGGTAAATGGAAGCTCGCAAAAAGGGTCTCCGTGGGTGGTGGGTTGTCCTGGTGGTGGCGGGTGTCATCACCGTTTTCGCCGCCGGATTGATCTTGGTCGTTTACACGGCCGCACCGGGCGACGGTGTCACCGTCCTGGCCCGCGACAAGATAGCTATCCTGCCGCTGCGTGGTGTGATCACGGAGAGCCACAGGACGATGCGCGAGATCAGGGACTTCCGCGACGACGCGTCGGTGAAGGGCTTCGTGCTGTGGGTGAATTCGCCGGGCGGCGAGGTCGCGCCCTCCCAGAGCCTCTACCGCCAATTGGCGGAGCTCCGGGAAGAGGGTGTCCCGGTAGTTGCGGTGATCACTTCGGTGGGCGCCTCGGGTGCCTACTACGCGGCGCTGGGGGCGGATTCGATCCTGGCAATGCCGGGCTCGTTGGTCGGATCGATCGGCGTTCTGATGGAGTTCCCAAACTACGAGGAGCTGCTGGACAAGGTCGGCCTTCGGTTCGAGGTCATTAAGAGCGCCGAACACAAGGACATCGGCTCGCCGTATCGTGAGGTGACCGAAACGGAGCGAGCGCTTTTGCAGTCAGTAGTTGACGATGTATACGACCAGTTCGTCGAGGTGATTGCGCAAGAGCGAGGTATGACCCGCGACTCCGTGCTTGCCGTGGCGGACGGTCGGGTCTTGTCGGGCCGGCTCGCGCTCGAGTACGGCCTCATAGATGGAGAAGGTGATCTGGTCGATGCCATCGAGATGGCTGGGAACATGGCGGGCCTCGGGCCGGAGCCGCGAACCGTAATGCGTGAGGAGCGCCGTGTGACGTGGTTTGACCTTCTAACCTCGGCAGCCCGATGGATGGCGGGCGGGGGCGACGCCGCGGCGCCCCTGGCAGGCATCCTCTCTGATGGTGGGTTGGATCCGGGGCCGCGGCTGATGTACTTGTTTCGGCATCGCTGAGCTTTTGCGATGCCATCGTCTTCGTAGCCGGCTTTCTTTGTCTAGCGAATTTCGGAGGATGGGATGACCAAAGCCGATTTGGTCGAACAGGTCGCACAGGCGATCGGGCCCGGGATCACCAAGAAGGACTGCGCCGCCGTTGTGGATGGCTTTCTCAACGCCATCAGGCAAGCGCTTGCCGAAGGCCACCACATCGAGATACGTGGCTTCGGTACCTTCAAGGTAAGGAACCGGCGCGCTCGTGTGGCTCGGAACCCGCGTACGGGTGAGCCGGTTAGGGTAGAGGCTCGCGCGGTCCCGGTGTTCAAGCCGTCGAAGAACTTCAGGGCGCAGGTCGCAGGCGAGGAGGCTCCGGTCGAGAGTTTCCAGGGCTGAGTCTCGAGCTCTTCCCCCCGCCGACCGGCGGCCAGTCGGTCGGCCGTTCGACAAGAAGGTACAGATCAGATGACGAGAGAGACTCTGGTTTCCCTGTCACCAGAAAGAGTTGTCGACCTGGCTAAGAGCTACTTCACCGATGCGAGCTGGGGCTATTCGGGCTCGCTCGTTGAGGAGGGCGAAGGCTTCGCCCGCTTCGAGATCTTCCGCGGCCAACTCGCGGTCTCTGCCTCGAAGGATGGTGAGCGTACAAGGGTTCGCTGCTCTACCCTCCGCCATCACCCCTCCATTGGCAAGTTCCTGATGATGCTCGCGACCGAGTCGCCGGCGTAATTGCCGCCCGACCTGGACACAGAAGCCGTGCTCTGCGTGCAAGCTTCGGCGAGGAGTGTCCGGTGCGAGTGAAAGTGCTGTTCTTTGCCATTTACCGCGACCTTGCCGGCGCGGACGACCTCGAGCTCGAGCTGCCCGAGGGCGCCAGCGTCGGGCAGCTTATCGAGACCGTGGTCGACCGCCTTGGAGCCGATCTGTCCCCGGGCAACCTGGCTGTCGCCGTGAATCAGGAGTACGTACACGCGGGCACCGTCCTGCACGACGGCGACGAAGTCGCGTTCATACCTCCGGTCGCTGGAGGTTGATTCCAGTGCACTGCGCGATTACGACGGATCCCATCGATATCAGCGGACTGATTTCGCTCGTCCGAAGTGACTCGGACGGTGCCGTGGTCAGCTTCGTTGGAGTCGTTCGAAACCAGCACGAGAATCGCCAGGTCGTTAGCCTTCGCTACGAGGCCTACGAGCAGATGGCCGAAGCGAAGCTCCACTCTATATGTGACGCCGTGAAATCGCAGGTCGCCGTGGGCGACATAGCCGTGGTCCATCGGATCGGAGATCTCGAAATCGGTGATGCGAGCGTCGTCATCGCCGTAGCCGCACCCCATCGCGATGCGGCCTACCAGGCCTCTCGAGAGATCATCGAGCGCATCAAGCGCGAGCTGCCGGTCTGGAAGAAGGAACGCTTCGCTGACGGTGAGGAAGAGTGGCAGGAAGGCCGCCCCGTAGAGGGTATTTAACGCTGTTAACGTCTTGCCCGCCGTCTGCCGAAGCTTTAGGTTGCTCTTGAGGTCCTTTCAGAGATCTAGCCCCATCACACAATAGCCTGCGGAGGTTCCGGCGGGCGGCCAGCGTCAGTCTTTCGCCGGCGTACTCGTGCGCCGAAGAGTCGCTCCGGAGCGATGCGGGGGGGATTGGAAACGCGGTATGGTTGAGCGAATTACGGTAGTCGGTGCGGGACATGTGGGCGCGACGCAGACCCACCGCCTGGCGGAGATGCAGGTCGCTCGAGAGGTGGTTCTCGTCGACATCCTGGAGGGCATTCCCCAGGGTAAGGCTCTCGATCTTTACGAGTCGGGCCCGGTACTCGGCTTCGACACGCGTGTCATAGGCACGAATGGGTACGAGGAAACGGTCGGGAGCGACATCGTCATCATCACAGCGGGCATCCCGCGCAAGCCGGGCATGAGCCGCGACGACTTGCTGGCCACCAACGCGGGCATCGTCCGCAGCGTGTCTCAGCAGGTGAAGAAGACCAGCCCCAATGCCATTATCATCGTCATTTCGAACCCACTCGACGTGATGACGTATGTGGCGAAAGACGCTTCGGGCTTCCCGGCCAATCGTGTTTTCGGGATGGCGGGAGTGCTCGACACAGCGCGCTACCGCACCTTCATCGCCGAGCGATTGAAGGTCAGCGTCGAAGACATCCAGGCGCTGGTGCTCGGTGGCCACGGCGACACCATGGTACCACTGGTCAGGTACACGACCATCAGCGGAGTTCCGCTGTCTCAGTTCCTGAGCCAGGACGAGATCGACGGTCTCATCGATCGAACCCGCAAAGGCGGGGCCGAGATCGTCGCCTACCTGAAAGAGGGCAGCGCCTACTACGCGCCCTCAGCCGGTGCGGCCCAGATGGTCGAGGCCGTCGTTTACGACAAGAAGCGCATCCTGCCCTGCGCCGCATGGATGGAGGGACAGTACGGAATCTCCGACACCTACCTCGGTGTGCCTTGCAAGCTGGGTCGCGGCGGCGTCGAGGAGATTGTCGAAGTAGAGCTCACGGCCGACGAGAAGGCAGCATTGGAGAGCTCGGCCGAGCACGTTAAGAGCACGGTGGCGAGGCTGAAGGAGTTGTAGCCTGAGAGGATAGAGGGGGGCGCGGTTCTTCGCGCCCCACCTCTCAAGTATCACCCCACCAGGGTGCGGTGAGCGGTTAGCTGCTGCGCGCAACCTATTGTCGTTTATGGCGTTGACTAGCTCATCTCACCTCCAGTCTAGATAGCGATCGTCGAGGTCGCGGCTTGAGCTATCTCGGTTTCCTCACTCAGTGGTACAATTGGCCCTACCTGGCAGCGTTGGCCGTCACCGTTCTCTCCTTCACGCCCGGGTCGCTGGCTGGCCACATCGGTCAGCCGCTGGCATCGTGGCTGAAGCTGGAGCGGGTATCGGGTCGGTTGTTGGCGCGAGTCTTCTCGGTGGTGGTTGGGGTGCTGGGGCTGACGGTAAACGGGGCGCTTCACGATTATCTAGCAGCGTCGCAGGAGCGGGGCTTCTTACCGGGCCTGGTGTTCACGTTAGTGGTCGCCGCCTTGGTGACGCGATCGGTGGGGCGGCTGTTCGAGCGGCAGTTCCCGGAGATCAAAGCGGTGGGTTGGGGCGCGGCGGACTTGACGGGTCGAGAAGCGCGGGTGGTGAGCAAGGTGGTAAGCCCGGACTATGCGGCCGGCCGGGCGCAGGTGATGGACGATGACGGAACGCTGCACATTGTGCTATGCAAGGCTCGCGAGGAGGAGTTCCCGTACGGCTCGCTGGTGGAGCTAGGCGAATACGATGCGGAGGACAGGCGCTACTTCGTGGAGAGGGCTGGGGAAGGCGATGAGAGGTCGGAAGGGGTGGAGCTCTATCCGGACCCGTGAGGCTCAGGCGGAAAGTACGCGGCGGGCGGGCGGATCGACGGCTGCCGCGCTGATCGCGCTGTGCGTATTGAGCGGCTGCGCCGGCGATGAGGTGTCTCGAGCACTGAGCGTTGTGACAGAAGAGGCCATCGAGGCACACACGCGTTTTCTGGCCAGCGATCTCCTGGAGGGTCGAGGGCCGGGGACAGGCGGCTCGGAGCTGGCCGCGTCTTACGTAGCCACCCAGTTCGGACAGGCGGGTTTGGAGCCGGCCGGGGACTCGGGCTTTCTGCAGCGGGTTCCGTTGGTCTCGATCGAATCATCGGCGCGGTTCTCGCTCCGCGCGCCGGGCGGCGCCGAATTCAGGGCGACGTATGGCGAAGACTTCATCGCCTGGTCGACGGACACGGTGGCGGCGCGGGCAGTCGATGGCGACCTGGTATTCGTGGGCTACGGGATCCGGGCGCCGGAGTACGACTGGGACGATTACAAGGACGTGGATGTGAGCGGCAAAATCCTGCTCATGCTCGGGGGCGATCCCGACGCGGGTGGGTCGGGCCGCTTTCGAGGTGACACGCTTACCTATTTCGGCTTTCCCGCCTTCAAGCTCGAGGAGGCGGCGCGACGCGGCGCGGCGGCCGCCTTCATCTTGCACAGTCCAGATCTAGGCTACAGTTGGGACGCCGTTTGGGGGGTCCGCTCCGGTCAACAGCTATGGCCGCAGCCCGATGGGGCCTCGGCAAGATTGGGCCTCGAGGGTTGGCTGGCTCAGGATGCGGCGCGCCAGATCGTCTCGATGGCGGGTCTCGATTTCGAAACCCTGATCGAGTCGGCAGGCTCGGAGAACTTCCTTCCAATTCCGCTGCAGTTGGCCGTGTCCTCCCGAGTCGATAATCGCAGCCGCTCGCTGGTCGACTTCAATGTGGCGGGGCTGCTGCCGGGTAGCGATCCCGAGTTAGCCGAGGAGGTCGTGATCGTGTTGGCTCATTACGACCACCTCGGGGTAGGGCCGGCGCTGGATTCCGACTCCATCTATAACGGGTGCTACGACAACGCCTCGGGTACGGCGTTGCTGCTGACCCTCGCCAACGCCTTTGGCCAGCTTTCCGAGCCTCCTGCGCGTTCGCTTCTCTTCCTTGCCGTGACCGCGGAGGAGCCCGGGCACCTTGGATCGGGGCACTACGTGGCTAATCCGCTGCTGCCCTTGGCGGGGACCGTCGCCGCCATCAACATCGATGGGGCCAATCTCCGGGGGCTCACCACTGACGTTGTCGTGCTGGGCGCGGAAGAGTCGGGCCTCGGTTCCATCGTGTCCGCGGCCGTCGAGCATGAGGACCTAAGCCTCGCCGGCGACCAGGTCCCGGAACGCGGAGACCTCTATGGCTCGGACCAGTTCAGCTTCATGCGTCGTGGCGTCCCCGTGGCCCACGTCCAGCACGGACTAGACTACGTGGGGCGCATGCCGGGCTGGGGCCGGCAGATGCTGGAGGAGTACTACGTCCAGCATTACCACAGACCGAGCGACGAGTGCCAGCCGGACATCGACTTCGCCGGGGCTGTCCAACAGGCGCGGGTCGTCTTCCGCGTCGCACTGGGCGCAGCGAACGCGGCCGAGCGGCCGCTGTGGAGAGAAGGGACTCAATACAGAGAAGTACAGGATTCCTTGCTTCTCGGCACTGGGAATTAAGAGTTCCGCAGTTCGGAAGTCAGCAATTGCATCTGGAATCCCAATCTCAATTTCAGTTGTCGAAGGTGATTCGGGGACTCCGGCAATCGGGGACTTAGGCAAAGCGAAGTGATCTCCGGGCAAACGGCAGTCGCGGCTCCCCGAATTCCCGAATGCTGGAATCCCCGAGTCGAGTTCAATGACTCCCCAAAATCGATTCTCCAACGAGCGATTCCCGAGTCAGGCTTGGAGAATTCCCATCACAACCGGGGAAGCGTCACTCCGGTCTGTTTCTGGTATTTACCCTTCTTGTCTGCGTAGCTGACCTCGCAGCTTTCATCCGACTCGAAGAAGAGTACCTGAGAGATCCCTTCGTCGGCGTAGATCTTCGCCGGTAGGGGGGTGGTGTTGGAGATCTCGAGGGTCACGTGTCCCTCCCACTCGGGCTCGAACGGGGTCACGTTGGTGATAATCCCGCAGCGCGCATAGGTCGACTTGCCCACACAGATGGTCAAGACGTTGCGTGGGATTCGGAAGTATTCCACCGACGCGGCCAGCGCGAAGGAGTTGGGCGGAATGATACACACATCGCCTTCGTACTCGACGAAGGATCGCTCGTCGAACGCTTTGGGGTCCACGATGGCGCTGTTGACGTTTGTGAAGATCCTGAAGTGGGGCGCGATGCGCATGTCGTAGCCGTAGGAGCTCACGCCGTAGGATATCACGCCCTCACGGACCTGCTTCTCCTCGAACGGTTCGATCATTCCGTGCTCCGCGGCCATTTTCCGGATCCAACGATCGCTCTTGATGCTCATTCAAGCTCCGGGTGTTGGGTCAGGGTGAGTTGTGGGGTAGGCGGTGTGTTGTGGCACGAATATAGCTATGGCATAGGGCGGATCAAGGCTGATTTTTTCTATTGACACTGAGGTCGGCGGTGTTATTATGGCCGCGCTTTAGTGGCATTTTTCTTGACTTTGGGGGCGATCGGCGATGCTTCGTGAGTACGTTCCGGTCCTCATGATTTTTGGTGCTAGCCTCGCGGTGGCCGCCATAATGCTCATCGGCTCGCAGATCTTCAGTACCTATAGACCCACCCCCGTCAAGGGCGAACCCTACGAATCGGGTATACCGGCGCTCGGTGACACGCGCGAACGGTTCGCCGTGAAGTACTACCTCGTGGCCATGCTTTTCCTGCTGTTTGACGTGGAAGTTGTGATCCTGTTCACCTGGGGGGTGGTGTTCAGGCGCCTGGGGCTGTTCGGTTACCTGACGATTCTGGTTTTCCTGATTCTGCTGGTGATCGGGCTGCTCTACGAGTGGAAGAAGGGCGCTCTGGAGTGGGATTGAGCGCCAGGCGCCGAACGGCGAGAAAGACACGATGAGCGAGAGGCGTCGGCAAATTCGGCAAATAGAGACCGAGATTCCGCGCAATTGGATCGTCGCGCGGCTCGATGACCTGGTCAACTGGGCTCGCCGCGGCAGCCTGTGGCCGATGCCGTTCGGGACGGCCTGCTGCGCCATCGAGATGATGGCGGCGGCGGCCTCCAAGTACGACCAGGCCCGCTACGGCATGGAGCGCATGGGATACACGCCCCGACAGGCGGATGTGATGATCGTGGCGGGTCGGGTGTCGTACAAGATGGCCCCGGTCATGCGCCGCATATGGGACCAGATGCCGCAGCCGAAGTGGTGCATCAGCATGGGAGCCTGCGCTTCGACTGGCGGCGTGTTCGACACTTATACGCTGGCTCAGGGCATAGATACGATCGTGCCCGTCGACGTCTACGTGCCCGGGTGCCCGCCGCGGCCCGAGGGTCTGCTCTATTCGTTTTTGATGATCCAGGAGAAGATCAAGGGCGAATCGTTCAAAGACCCGCGTGCCCGCGAGGAGAACCCCGAGGACACAGGGAAGCAAGAGCTATCGCCAGAGGAAGTGGAGCTCATCGCCTCTCCGTTCGGGAACTCGACGTTCCAAAACAAAGTGAGCGGCCTTGAGACCTCATCTCCCATCCTTCGACCCGGCGACCGCAAAGAATAAACGACAGGTTTTCGAGAATGCCGTCGAGCACGACCTCTGGAGATGACAGTGTGAGCGTGGCGACTTCGTCCCAGCGGAGTGACGTGAGCGAGCTACGCTCGGAGTTCGGAGAGACGATTCGATCGGTCGAGATCGACGCCGCGGGTGAGCCCGTTGTGTATATCGATCCCGATCGCAATTTCGAAGTGCTCGCTTACCTGCGGGAATCACAGGGCTACGACATGCTGCGCGATGTCACCGGGCTCGACCTCGGTGGCGGCCGCAATATCCAGGTGGTCTACGAGCTGTGGTCGACCGAGCGCGATCTCCCGCTGCGAGTGAAAGCCGAAGTCCCGCCGGACCGTACCAGCGTGAGGAGCGCCTACGCGATCTGGCGCGGCTCGAACTGGCTCGAGCGCGAAGCCTATGACATGTTCGGCATCAGCTTCGAAGGTCATCCCGACCATCGCCGCATCCTGATGCCGGAGAATTACGAAGAAGGGTACCCGCTGCGGAAAGACTTCCCGCTGCGGGGACGGTTCACGCGCGCCGAACAGACGCGGCGGGCCCTGGCTCGGGACCTCGAGGACATGTACAGCCTCGATGAACTGGCGGTGGCCGGTGCCAGCACACGCTCGGCGGGACTTGTGGCCGACCGAGACGCCGCCGCCGAAGTTGCCGAGATAGACACCAAGAACATGATCCTCAACGTCGGGCCGCAGCACCCGGCGACTCACGGCGTATTGAGGCTGGTCTGCCAGCTGGACGGCGAAACGATCGCCAAGTGCACTCCCCACATCGGTTACCTGCACACCGGGTTCGAGAAGCTGAGCGAGTACCGTACCTGGAACCAGATCATCCCGCTGACCGACCGGATGGACTACCTGGCGCCGATGATGTACAACATCGGCTATGCCATGGGGGTGGAGAAGCTGCTGGGCATCGATGTCACGACACGTTGCCAGGTGATCCGGCTCATATGCATGGAGTTGAACCGGATCCTCTCGCACCTGATTTGGGTGGGAACGACGGCGATCGACATTGGTGCCTTCACACCCTTCCTCTACACGTTCCAAGAGCGCGAGCGCATTTACAATCTGCATGAGGCTTACGCCGGTGCGCGGATGACGACCAGCGTTTCGCGGGTCGGCGGGATGATGGCCGATGTACCGCCCGGCTGGCTGGACGGCGTGCGGGATTTCGTCGACACGTTCCTCGCGACGCTGGACGAAACGGATCGCCTTCTAACGCAGAACTCGATCTGGATTGGCCGAACGCAAGGCGTAGGTGTGATGGGTGGAGAGGATGCGATCAACAACGGACTCTGTGGTCCGAACCTGAGGGCGTCCGGCGTACCCTACGACGTGCGCAAGGACAACCCTTATCTCGATTACGAATCGTATGACTTCGACGTCCCGATCGGCGAGTACGGCGATACTTACGATCGCTACCTGGTTCGGATGGAGGAGATGCGACAGTCGATCCGCATCCTGAAGCAGGCGCTGGACAGGGTGCCTGATGGCCCGATCAACGTCACGGACCCGAGAATCATTCTGCCCCCCAAGTCGGAAGTCATGGGCTCGATCGACGGGATGATCAACCACTTCAAGCTCGTCATGGAAGGGTTGAAAGTCCCTGCGGGCGAGATCTGGTACTCGATCGAGAGCTCAAAGGGCGAGTTGGGGTTTTACCTTGTAGCGGATGGCGGACCGAAGCCGGTCCGCTGCAGGTACCGCGGTCCTTCTTTCATGAACATGTCAAACTTGCCGGCTCTGGTGGAAGGCGAGCTGATCGCCGACCTGATAGCCGTGAACGCGAGCATCGACATCGTGCTCGGGGAGATCGATAGATGAGCGGCGGGATGAACCCTGCCATCGTCAGCGGGCAACCGTCGCAGCGCGCCGACAAGAACCCTGATGCGCCGCTGTTCGAAGGCGAGTACCAGGACCGCTTCGACAAGATCCTCAGCCGTTACCCCGACAAGCGCGCTGCTCTGCTTCCCGTCCTTAGTCTGGCGCAGGAGCTGAGGGGCTGGCTCGCGCCGGAGGCGATCGCGCGAACCGCCGAATTGCTCGAGTTGACGCCCGCGTACGTCCGCTCGGTCGCTTCGTTCTACACCATGTATCAGCTGCGGCCGGTGGGCCGGCACCTGATACAGGTCTGCACCGGGATCGGCTGCGATCTCTGTGGCGCCGAAGACGTGGTCGAGCGTCTGCTGAAGGCAACCAAGACGCGTATTGGGGAGACGTCGGAAGACGGCAGGTACACGGTGGTGGAGGTCGAGTGCCTGGGTGGCTGTGGATTTGCGACGATGATTCAGGTGAACGACAAGGTATACGAGAACGTGAAGGCCGGAGATGTGGAAGGCCTCCTGAAGGAGCTGGATTGAGCTATGGCGTACCCGTACGCTCACCCGCGCGAGGTCCGGCTCCTCTCGAAGTACTTCGGTGACAAGGACGCCGTGGGTCTGGAGGGGTGGATCGAGCGAGGCGGCTACCAGACGCTGAAAGGTGCCCTGGACAAGTCGCCCGAAGAGATCATAGAGGTGGTGAAGGAATCTGGCCTCCGCGGGCGCGGTGGCGCGGGTTTCCCGGCCGGCCTCAAGTGGACCTTCATGCCCAAGGACGGCGAGCGGCCGAGTTACCTGGCCTGCAACGCCGACGAGAGCGAGCCCGGTACCTTCAAGGACCGGGAGCTCATGAGGTGGACGCCGCACCAGCTGATCGAAGGCATCATCATCTCGAGCTATGCGATTCGCGCTCAGCACGCCTACATCTATATACGCGGCGAGTTCGTGGACGTGGTTCACGTGTTGAATGGTGCGGTGGTCGAAGCCTACGACAAGGGCTACCTGGGTGTGAACATCCTGGGTTCGGGCTACGACCTCGATCTCACGGTGCACCTGGGAGCCGGCGCTTACATCGCGGGTGAAGAGACCGGTCTGCTCAATTCGTTGGAGGGCCGGCGCGCCGAACCGCGGATCAAACCGCCGTTCCCGGC
>JBDHHX010000029.1:0-19182 GCA_039589155.1 Gemmatimonadota bacterium
AGGGAGCGACAGAGCCCACGAGCGGACACACCCGCCGCGACAGGGAGGACGCGACAAGGCCCACGAGCGGACATACCCGCCGCGATAGGGAGGGCTCGACAGGGCTCACGAGCGGACATTTGGAGCGCGACTGCCCGTCCCCGATTCTCGTCCGGCCGGCGCGACATGAAGCGAGGAGCCCTGTCGAGCCCTCCCGGCCCCCGCGACATGAAGCGAGGGGCCTTGTCGTGCCCGACCGCCCCCCGCGACATGAAGCGAGGGGCTCTGTCGCTCCCGACCGCACACTGGCTTAGGAGAATGAACGAACACGCCCTAACCGCACTAGAGTTCGACCGCGTCCTCGACTTCGTCGCCGGCTACGCCACCAGCGAGCCGGGCGCCGACGCCGTGCGCGCGCTCGAGCCCGACCCGGCCCGGGCCGCTGTCGCCGACGCACTCGACCAGGCCGACGAGATGGTCAGCTGGCTCATCCGTGACGAAGCCTGGGCGCCACCGCTGATCCCCGACATCCGCGAGGCTCTCGACCGTCTGGTCGTGGAGGGCACCGTGTGGTCCGAGAGTCAACTGGCCGGCGCACTCCGGCTGCTCGGCTCCGCCCGCGCCGTGCGCAGCACCTTCCTGCCGCAGGCATCACAGTTCCCGCGCTTGGGCTACGTGGCGGACGGCCTGCTCAAGGACGAGAAGCTGCAGAAGATGCTCAGCGAAGCCATAGACCTCGAGGAGGAAGCGCTCAAGGACACGGCCTCGACAGAGCTCAAGCGATTGCGGCGCTCGATGCGGTCCGCCCGCTCCGACCTCGTCCGCCTGCTCGAGTCGATCGTCCGCGGACTGCCGGAACGAATCAAAGTACCCGACGCATCGGTCACCATCCGTAGCGGGCGCTACTGTATCCCGGTCCGCAGGGAAGGGCGCTCCGAGGTCGGCGGCATCGTCCACGACGAGTCGGCCAGCCGCGCCACGCTGTTCGTCGAGCCGGCCGCCGCGATCGAGCCGATGAATGCGCTGCGCGAGCTCCACATCTCGGAGCAGCGAGAGGTCGAGCGAATCCTCCGCGAGTTGACCGACGCGTTGCGTCCCCGATCGGAAGAGCTCGCCGACTCGTTCGACCGCCTGGTGACCGTCGACTCGCTCTTCGCCCGCGCCCGCTATGCGCTGGCCCGCGGCTGTGCGCGCCCCCAGCTCGTCGATCGTGAGAACGATGGCTACCGCGTGGTCCACGGCCGTCACCCGCTGCTACTCGAGTCGTCGGACCCGCTGGTCCCCTTCGACCTGCTGCTGAACCCGGGCGAGCACACGTTGCTGGTCACCGGCCCGAACGCCGGCGGCAAGACGGTCCTGCTCAAGGCAGTCGGCCTCATCTCTGCCATGGCCCAGGCCGGCGTGTTGCCGCCCGTCGGACCCGGCTCGCAGGTCCCCATCTTCAGCGGAATCTTCGCCGACATCGGTGACGAACAGTCCATTGAAGCGTCGCTCTCCACCTTCACCGCCCACCTCCGCAACCTGCAGGAGTTGCTGGACGGGGCTGGCCGCGACTCGCTCTGCCTGATCGACGAGATCGGCGGCGCCACCGACCCTGTGGAAGGCGCCGCGCTCGCCCGTGCCGTGCTCACCGAGCTGGCCGACCGCGGCTGCATGACCCTCGCCACCAGCCACCTGGGCGAGCTCAACGCGCTGCCGTCGGAGCACCCCGGTATCGTCAGCGCCGGCCTCGCCTTCGATGCCGAGCGTCTCCAGCCCCTCTACCGGCTCATCAAGGGCCGCCCGGGCCGCAGCTACGCCCTCGCCATGGCGGAGCGCGTCGGCTTCCCCAAGAGCGTCCTCGACGTCGCCAGGTCATCGCTCAGCCAGGAGGAGCTCGACACCGCTCGGCTGCTCGCCGACTTGGAGCAGAAGGAGACGGAGCTGGATGACGGCATCGCCGAGATCGAGCGCCGCGAGCGCGAGCTGGCCGATCGTTCCCAGGCCCAGGAGCGCGAGGCCGCCGAGATCACCGAGCGCTCACACCGCTTGGAACGCGAAGCGCACGAGCGGGCCCGTGAGTTCCTGCTCCAGGCCCGAAAGCAGTTGGACGAAGCTCTCAAGGCCGACCGCGAGGCCGCCCAACAGGCGCGCCGCGACCTGGAGGCGAGCCTGCGCCGCCACTCCCAGGCGCTGCAGCAGGAGAAGGAAGGGGCCGCCGCGGGCAACGGCGGCAGCTTCGAGCCCGGCGACCGCGTCTGGGTATCGTCGATGGAGCGCGAGGGGGTGGTCGTCGAGCTGCGTGGCGACGATGTCGTCGTCGAGATGGGCAGCATCAAACTGCAGCTCTCGCCCACGGTATTGAGCAAGCGGGGTGAACCGAAGAAGAAGACAAAGATCGAGGGATTCTACGGCGGCGGCGAGCCCGTGGCGAAGCACGAGGTCGATCTGCGCGGGATGGTCGCCGAGGAAGCGCGCATGGAGCTGATCCGCGCCCTCGACGCCGCGGTCCTGGCCGGGCTCTCCGAGCTGCGTGTCATCCACGGCAAGGGCACCGGCGTCCTCCGCCAGGCCGTCGACGACTACTCGCGCACCGACAAGCGCATAAGATCGCATCGACTTGGTGCCGCGTACGAGGGTGGAAGCGGAGTTACGATACTCGAACTTGGGTGATACTTGGATGGGAATTCTCGAATCGGATTTCGGGATTCGGGGAATCGGGGAAGAAGGGAACCTTGAAGCAGTCGATTGCTTCGGGCTTCCCTAACTCCCCGAATCCCCGATTCGCCGAATCCTATTCGAGAGTTGAATAGGAACATATGGTCTCTGACGAACTGCTCGAAGAAATACGATCCAACGCCGACATCGTCCAGATCGTCGGCGAGGTCGTCTCGCTGCGCCGAACCGGGCGGACCTTCCGCGGTCCCTGCCCGCTACACGGCGGAGAGGGCCCCAACTTCTCCGTCGACCCCGAGCGCGGAATCTTCAAGTGCTTCGTCTGCGGCGAAGGCGGCGACGTCTTCTCCTTCCCAATGAAGCTGCACGGCCTCGAGTTCATCGAGGCGGTGAAGTTCGTCGCCGAGCGCTGCGGCATCCCCGTTCCCGACGTGGACGAGCGCCGCGAGGAAGACCCCTTCCGCGACCTTCGCGAAGCCGTCGCCTTCGCCGGCGACTGGTTCGAGAAGCAACTCTGGGATGAGAAGGTCGGCGCCGAGGCACGAAAGTACTTGCTGGTGAAGCGTGGACTGCCCGAGGAGACCGTCAGAAAATTCGGGTTCGGCTACGCTCCGGACTCCTGGCGCGGGCTGAGAGAGCGGGCGGCGAAGCACGAGATCGAAGATGACGTGCTCATTCGGGCCGGCCTGATCAAGACCAGCGAGCGTGCTAAGGAACCGTTCGATCTCTTCCGCAGCCGCCTGATGATCCCGATCCACAACCTGCGCGGCCGGCCCATCGGGTTCGGCGGCCGATTGCTGGGCGAGTCGGAGGACGCGCCCAAGTACATCAACTCGCCGGACACGTCGATCTTCCACAAGGGCCAAATCGTCTACGGTCTCAACTGGAGCCGCAGCCCGATCCGCCGCGAGGAGGTCGTGTTCGTCGTCGAGGGTTTCCTCGACCTCGTGTCGCTGATGAACGTCGGCATCGAGAACGTGATCGCGCCCCTCGGTACTGCGCTCACCGAGCACCAGGCGCGGCTGCTCAGCCGCTACGCCAAGAAGGCGCTGCTGCTCTACGACAGCGACCGGGCCGGCCTGGTCGCCACCTTCAAGGCCGCCGACGAGCTGCTGCGGGCCGGCGTCCATCCCAGCGTCGCCACGCTGCCACGCGGCGAGGATCCCGACTCCATCGTGCGGAAGGGCGGAGCCGACGCTCTCGCGGCCTACACCGACACCGCCATCGATGTGCTCGACCGCAAGATCCAGATCCTCGAAGGACGCGGCTACCTCGACTCGATCGAGGGGAAGCGCCGCGCCGTCGACGGCCTGCTGCTCACCGCCCGCTCAGCCTCCGACGAGGCGCTACGCGACATCTACCTCGACCGTGTCGCCGAGGTGACCGGCGTCCGGCGGCAGACCCTCGAGCGCGAGATCCAGCGCGCCGCGTCCGATGCGCGCCGCTTCCGGCCGCCGCCGCGGGAAACCGAGCGACCCGTGATCGAGGTTCCCATGTTGGGACCCGAGCACAAGCTCCTGCTTCTCCTCGTCAGGGACCGCGGGCTGCTCCCCGGCGTGGCCAAGGAGGTAGGGCCCGATGACTTCGTCACGCCGGTCTACAGGGAGATCTACCAGGCATTGCTCGATGCCATGGACGCAGGCGTGCCCGATCCGGTCGACCCGAACGCTGCCGCCTCGCTGGCCTGGGCAGACGAGATGCCCGGCCACGTCTACGAACGGGTGCGCGAGCTGGCCGCCGACCCCGAGGAGCTCACCAACCCCGAGGCGGTGCTCGACGACACCATCGCCCGGCTCCGGGCCCGCGTACTCGTGCAGCGATTGGAACACCTGATGACCGAGGTGCTGGTGGCCGATACCCAATCCGGTGTCGAACTGGCGTCGGAGATAAAGAAAGTACGGCAGGAATTGTCGGCGCTGGGCGTACGAACGCCCGGTCGCGGTTTCTTTAGAAGCGATTGAGATTGAACGATAACCGGTCAGGACATATGACAGTCAATCAGAACGAGGGCCTGTTGCAGCAACTGCTCGAGCTGCATGAGATCGATCAGAAGATCGTCGCCATGGAGCGCGAGATCCGCGAGTGCAAGGAAGAGCTTGCGACCATGGAGGACGGCGTCGCCGGGATGGACGCCGCACTCGAGCGGCTCGATACCGAACTCGAGAAAGCGCGAATCGACGCCCGAGCCCTCGAGCGCGCGGTCGACGAGAAACGCGACTCGCTCACTCGCTTGCGCCAGCGGACCGACCAGGTCCAGAACGAGCGTCAGTACAGCGCAGCCTCTCTCGAGTTCGATCTGGTTCGCCAGGACCTGCGAAAGTTAGAGGACCGGGCGATCGAAAAGCTGCAGGTCGTGGAAGAGCTCGAGAACTTGCGCAAAGAGAAATTGGAGGGGCTGGAAGGCGCTCGATCCGACGCTGGCCCCCGCGGCGAGGAGTTCGCTGCCCGCGTGAAGCAGCTCGACGGTGATCTGGCCGTAGAGCGCGACCGGCGGACCAACCAGGCGGTCCGCATCGAGGGGCGAGCGATGACGCTCTACGACCGCATCAGCGGTGGCCGCGACCGGGTCGCCATGGCGCCGCTCACTGGGGACGCCGACTGCGGCAATTGCTTCACCTCGGTCACCTCGATGCAGGAGATGCAGATCAAGAACATGTCGTCGCTGGTCACCTGCGAGGGCTGCGGCGTGATCCTCTACCCCGCGAACCTCGAGCGCTGAGGGGATGTGAAACCGATACACCAGGTACGGGAATCCGCCGACCAGGCTGTCGTCCACGCGCTGGTCGAGCGTCTCAGCATTCCCGAGTCCATCGCCACCATCTTGGCCGGCCGCGGATATGCCGATCCCGATGCCGCACGGGCCTTCCTGCGACCGGAGCTCGGCAGCCTGATCGATCCCTGGTCGATGGCCGGGATGGAAGACGCCGTCGCACGGTTGACCGCCGCCATCGACAGCGGCGAGCGCGTCCTGGTTCATGGCGACTATGACGTGGATGGGGTGTGCGGGACCTCACTGCTCACCCGTGCGCTGCGCCAGCTGGGCGCTGACATCGAGCCGTTCGTGCCGCACCGAATGAAGCACGGCTACGACTTCGGCCCCGCCGGACTCGCCCGGGCGGTCGAGGTCGGGGCTTCCCTCGTCCTCACCTGCGACAGCGGGATCACCGCCCACGAGACCGTGGCCGCCGCCCGCGGCGAAGGGATCGACGTCATCGTCTCCGACCACCACACGCCGCTCCCGCAGCTGCCGGACGCTGTCGCCGTGCTCAACCCACATCGCCCCGACTGCGGCTACCCGGAGAAGGTGCTGTGCGGCGCTGGCGTCGCCTTCAAGCTGCTCCACGCCCTCTACCAGCAGCGGGGTCGGAGCGTCGAGGACCTCTATCGCTATCTCGACCTCGTCGCCATCCCCACCATCGCCGACCTGGTGCCGCTCACCGGTGAGAACCGCATTCTCGCACGCTTCGGTCTAAAGGTACTGGGTCGCACGCCCAACCCGGGCCTGCGAGCGCTGTTGGGCGTTGCGGGCGTCAAGTCCGATCGGCCCATCAACGCCGGCCAGATCGCCTTCATCATCGGCCCTCGCATCAATGCCGTCGGACGGATGGGCGACTCGATGCGCGGTGTGCGGCTGCTGCTCACCGAGGACGAGAACGAAGCGAAAGAGATCGCCGGCGTCGTCGACGAAGAGAACCGGGTCCGCCAGGAAGTTGACCGCGCCACGTTGGAAGAAGCCGACGCCCTGCTTCAGGAGACCTTCGATCCCGACCGCGACCGCGCCATCGTCCTCGCCTCGCCGGATTGGCATTCCGGCGTGATCGGTATCGTCGCCTCGCGCATCGTCGAGCGCTACTACCGGCCCACGGTGCTCATCTCCCTCGATGGCCAGGTGGGGAAGGGCTCCGGCCGCTCGATACCCGGGTTCCATCTTTACGAGGCCCTCGAACTCTGTAACTCCCACCTCGTTCAGTTCGGCGGCCACCGCTACGCCGCCGGCGTGCAGATCCGCGCCGACCAGGTGGAGGCCTTTCGCCAGTCGCTGGACGCGGTGGCACGGGAGCGCCTGACGCCTGCCGATCTCGTCCCCAAGCTCAACATCGACCTCGAGCTGCCGATCTCTCACGTCTCCGCCGAGCTCTGGCGTTTCCTCGCGCACTTTGGGCCCTACGGCCAGGGCAACCCGAAGCCGGTCTTCCTCGCCCGCGACGTCGCCCTGCGTGGTACACCCCAGGTCGTCGGCGAGCAACACCTGCGGCTGCGCATCGAGGTCGGAGAAGGTGCGACGCCCGAGGCCATCGCGTTCGGCCAGGCCGGCGAATCGGAGTGGCTCAATGCATCGTCAAGGGTCGATATGGCGTACCAGGTCGGGATCCGCAGCTGGCAGGGGATCGAGCACGTACAGGCCCAGGTCGTCGACCTGCGACCCAGCGAGTCGGCTTGGGCTCGCTCCGAATAGTATCCGGCCGCTGGGGCCGCCGCCGTCTGAAAGTGCCGCGCGGCCCGTCCATCCGGCCCACGTCGGAACGGGCGCGGGAGGCTTGGATGAACGTCCTCGGCGCCGAGCTCGAGGACGCGACCATCCTCGACCTGTTCGCCGGGACCGGGGCGTTGGGCCTCGAGGCCCTTTCCCGAGGCGCCCGCCACGCGACGCTCGTCGAGCGCGACCATCGCGTTCTGGTTGGACTACGCGCCAACGTCGCGGCGCTGGGAGCCGTTGATTGCACAACCGTCGTGGCCGGCAATGTCTTCGGCTTTCTGGACGGGCTCGCGCCGGGCGCCTTCGATATCGCCGTCGCCGACCCGCCCTACGGCGAAGGGCTGGCGGCACGTCTCGTGAAGCACTACATGAAGGTCCCGTTCGCCCGCATTCTCTCGGTCGAGCACGCGCCCGACGAGACGCTCGAGTTACCCGGCAACGCCGATCAGAGGCGCTATGGTGACACTGTGATTACGTTCCTGAGCAGTGCAAGTGGACCAGTGGACAAGTAGACGAGTAGACGAGATTCGGGGTGTCCGCCCTCTCGTCAACTAGTCTACTCGTCAACTCGTCTACTCCAAGAACGGAGACAACCTATGTCAGAGCCACGTACCGCGATCTACCCGGGATCATTTGACCCTCTGACGCTCGGCCACGAGGACGTCGCCCGGCGTAGCCTCAAATTCGCCGACCGGCTCATCGTCTCGGTCGCCCATCATCCTACGCAGTCGAAGGACCGTCTCTTCTCGGTGGAAGAGCGGCTCGAGATGATCGGCGAGGTCTTCGCCAAGGAGCCGCGCATCGAGGTCGCGCAGTTCAGCGGTCTGCTCGTCAACCACTGCGCAAAGGTGAGCGCACAAGTCGTTGTCCGCGGGCTGCGCGCCGTCAGCGACTTCGAGTACGAGTTCCAGATGGCGGCCATGAACCGCGAGCTACATCCCGATCTCGAGATGGTCTTCATGACGCCTTCGGTCGAGTACGCGTTTCTGAGCGCGTCGCTCGTTCGCGAGATCGCTTCACTCGGCGGCGACGTGTCTCGCTTCGTTTCGCCCTCTGTGCTGACGCGATTGAAGAAGAAACTCGCCGGCTAATCACGCATGGGATTCCTGAAGGCACTCGCCCAGCGAGCCGAGAGCGCCGGGAGACGTGTCGTCCTCACCGAGGGGCATGACGACCGCGTTCTCGAAGCTGCAGTGCGCCTCCAGGACCACGGCCACATCGATCCCGTCCTTCTCTTGCCCGACTGCTCGGTCCAACCGCCGGCCGCCTGGAAGGGACCCGTGCGCTGCCCCGTCGACGACCCGGAGCTCGAGCGCTACGCCGAGCTCTACCGCCAGATCCGGCCCATGGAGGCGCTGGACGAGCGGGCGGCTAGAGAGCGTGCCTCGGACCCCCTCTACTTCGCCGGCCTGATGGTCAGGTCCGGCGACGCCGACGGCGCTGTGGCCGGTGCCGATCACAGCACCAGCGACGTAGTCCGCGCCGCTTATCGCTGCGTTGGCATGTCCGGGAGCCACAGATACGTCACCGGCGCTTTCTATATGGTCGTGCCGTCGTTCCGCGGCACAGAAGACCCCGAGGTGCTCACCTTCGCCGACGCCGGCGTCATACCCCACCCCAGCGCCGAGCAGCTGGTGGAGATCGCGCTACAGGCGGCTGAGATGCGGCCGCTTATCGTCGGTGACGAGCCCCACGTCGCCTTCCTCTCCTTCTCCACCCACGGCAGCGCCAAGAGCCCTGCCGTCGAGAAGATGAGGTCCGCATTCGCCCAGCTGAAAGAGCTCCGCCCCGGCCTCGCCGCCGACGGCGAGCTCCAGGCCGACGCCGCACTCATCCGCCACGTCGGCCAGCGCAAGGCGCCCCATAGTCCTGTCGCCGGTCAGGCCAACGTGCTTATCTTTCCTGACCTGGGCGCCGGAAACATAGCCTACAAGCTGGTCGAGCGGCTGGCCGGCGCCACGGCGATCGGGCCCATTTTGCACGGGCTGGCGCTCCCCTACAACGACGTCTCCCGGGGCGCTGATCCGGCCAGCATTGAGTGGGTAGCTTATGTAACGGCCGTCCAGGCCGGGTCTTGATTCGAGGCACTTTGAAGCGGTACGGCGGTACGGTAGTACGGTGGTTAGTGATATCCACCACCGCACCACCACACCACTCACCACCGCACCGTCTTTCACCGCACCACCCAACGGAGGGTACATGAATTTCGAGGTGACCAAAGAAGGCGACGTGACGGTCGTCGAAGTCACGGGCCAGCTGATAGTCGGAAACCGCCAGGAGCTCAAAGACGATGTTCTCAAGCTGCTGGAAGATGGTGGGCGCAAGTTCCTCATCGATTTCAGGGACACCGCCTACATCGACTCGTCAGGCCTCGGCGTCCTCGTCAGCCTGTCGAAGAAGATCCGCGAGAAGGGCGGCGAAATGCGTCTGTCCAACTTGAACGAGGATCTGCGAACCCTGTTCGAGTTGACCAAGCTGGACACGCTGTTCATCATCGCCGATTCCCGGGACCAGGCGCTACAGGACTTCTGATCCCGTCATGCGCGGGCGCGATACGGATTTTGGGACCGCGCTCATCGTCAGCCAGCGACTAGGCCTCGGCGAAGCGCTGAGCGCGGCTGTCGAGGGGCTCGGTTTCAGCGCGCTGCTCATCTCAACACTCGATCATCTCGAGACTCACGCTGACGCGCGACCCGCGCTCGTCCTCACCGATATATCGCTCAGGCCGAACGCGGCCCAGTGGACGGCGCTGGCTCAGCTCTTCCCGCGCTCTGCGCTCTGGGCCGTCGCCGATCCCACCGAGTCGAACATCCGTGACGCCGCCTTCGCGCTCAAGCACGGTTGCCACGACTGCCTCACTCTGCCGGTCACCAGCGAGGAGCTGGGTAAGAAGCTCGCCGGACTCGCCCGCGCGCCCGGCGCCAAGCCCGGTGAGCTCGACCGTTACATGTCCAACGAGATCAACCTCGAGCTCCCGTCGGACCTTTCCATCATCGAGCACGTCGTCAAACTGCTCGCCGGCTGCGCCCGCGACTACCGCAGCTACGGACCGCGCACTCTGGTCAACCTCCGCGTCGCCCTCAGCGAAGCCATCTCCAATGCCGTCCAGTACGGCAACCAGGGTGACCGCGACAAGAAGGTGCGGGTCCGCGCCAGCGTCGACGCCTGGCGCATCATGGTGCAGGTCGTTGACGAAGGGCAGGGGTTCGATCCCGGCGACGTCCCTGATCCGCGAAGCGAAGATGCTCTCGAGCAGGCCGGCGGTCGTGGACTCTTCCTGCTCCGCCAGCTCGCCGACGACATCACCTTCAACGAGCCCGGCAACGCCGTCACCATCACGCTGCGCAGCGAGTGGGAAGAGGCGAAGGTCGGCGAAGAGATGCGACCTGTTGCACGTGACGCCGAGGCCATCGCCAGCCTGGTCGAGCGCATCCGCGTCAGCTCCGGCGCCGACATCCATCTCTGGTGCGAGTCCGTCGAAGGGACACTCGAGCACGTCGCGCCCGCCGGCGGACAACCACCCGACCTCGACGCGACGCAGCACTGGCTACGCACACCCGGCGTCCGCTTCGCCGTGCAGGCCGGGCCCAGCGACCCAGCCGCCGACCGTTGGGCCGTGTTCGCTCGCGATCTGCTCGACGAGGCGCTCGCCTACGAAATGCGGCTCGCTGAGAGTCGTAGAGACGCCGCCGAGCGACAGGAAGAGATAGAGCTGCTCCACAGCATCACCGAGACGCTGGGTACCTTCACCAAGCTCGAGGATGCCGCCCGCCACATCCTGAAGGGCGTCGTCCGCGTCACCGGCGCCGACCGCGCCTCGCTCTGGATCTATGAGCCCGATCCCGAGGAGCTGGTCCTCGCCGCCGCCGAGGGGCCTTCCCCCATGCCGGTCGGCCGCGTTTCCATCCACTCACCTGCGTCGATATCGGCTCTCGCCTTCCGCGAGAACCGCGCAATTCGTCTGGACGAGTCCCGCGACCTGCCGCCCGACCTGGTCGGCCGCTTCAGCGCCAAGCCCATGCCCTGGGTCGCCGTGCCCATTACTTCCATCAGCCCGGGCGGCGAACGGCGCAACGTCGGCGTACTCAACTTGATCGGCCGCCGCTCCGGCGCTGTTGTCTCCGGCATGGGCGAGACGCGCCTGCTCACCACCCTGGCGCGACAGATCGGCCGCGCCCTGGACAACCTTCGCCTGTTCGAGGAGATCCTCGCCAACGAGCGGATGATCGGCGAACTCGAGCTCGCCCACGATCTGCAGACCAAGATGCTGCCCGACCTGGGCGAGTTCCGTGAGATCGCCGACGTCGCCGCCCGCAGCGTGCCCGCACGCGCCGTCGGCGGTGACTTCTATCAGCTCTTCAAGCTCGATGGCGGGAAGATCGGTGTCATGCTGGGCGACGTGACGTCGCACGGTTTCAGCGCCTCGCTCATCATGGCACTCACCATGAGCGTCACCGGCATCTATGCCCGCGAGACGAAGACGCCGGGCGAACTGTTGCGCGCCATCCACCAGGCCCTTATCCAGAAGCTCGAGAGCACGGAAATGTTCATGACCGTGTTCTACGGCGTGATTGACCTGAAGAACGGAACGATCGAGTACGCCAACGCCGGTCATCCCCACGCTTTCCGCTTCCACTCCGACCGGCCGGCCGAGCGCCTCGGCGCCACCAGTCCGCCACTCGGCATCGCCGAGCTGGGCTCATACGGCGAAGCTTCCTCCGATTGGGATCCGGGCGACCTGCTATGCCTGTTCACCGACGGACTCACCAACCCGTCGCTCCGCACCACCGAGGCGGCTGTCGTTGAGGCGGCGTCGCAGAATCGCGATCTGCCCGCCGAGACGATCATCGAAGGGATCTTCGAGGCCCGCGGCCAGCAAGGCGGGGAAGCGCCCGACGACCAGACCGCACTGGTTCTCCGGATTTGATGCACAGGGCGAAGAAGTCGCTCAGTCAGAACTTCCTCATCGATCCCAATCTTCAGAGAAAGATCGTCGAAGCGATCGAGCCCGGGCCCGACGACCGCGTGTTCGAGATCGGGCCGGGGCAGGGCGCCCTCACCGGTCACCTCGCGGGAGCCGTCAAACGGCTGACGCTGGTCGAGCTGGACGACAGATTGGCGGCCCAGCTGCAGGAGAAGTACGCCGAGTGCGACGATGTCGATGTCGTTCACGCCGATGCCCTGGACATCTCGATCGCCGAGCTTGCGGAAGCGGAACCGTTCAAGGTTATCGGCAATATCCCCTACGGGATCACCACTCCCCTCATCTTTCACGTGCTGAACCAGAGGCCCCGACCTCAGGTGATGGTGCTGACGGTTCAGAAGGAAGTGGCGGACCGGCTGGCCGCGAGACCGAGCAACAAGGACTTCGGCGCGCTCACGGTGGGCGTTCAGTCGGTGGCCGAAGTGGAATCCTTGTTCAAGATCGGTCGACAGGCCTTCCGGCCGCGACCCGACGTCGACTCCATGACCGTCCGCATCACGCCCAAGGACCCGCCGCCGCTGTCAGCCGACGAAGAAGCAGCTCTTCGCACACTCACCCGCGCCGCTTTCAGCCGTCGGCGCAAACAGCTTCAGAAGGTGCTCCGCCAGGCGCCCGAGTACTCGCTCTCAAGCGACGAGCTCGCCCGTTTGCTCGACTCCCTTGGGATAGACCCCGCGGCTCGGCCCGATGCCCTCTCGCCCGCCGACTATATCAAGCTTGCATCAGCTCTGAGACGCCCGGGCCGCGCATTATGATGAAGCTTCGCAGCCGCAGGGGCACGTCGAGATTGCTTCGGGGCATGATCCACGCCTCAGCATATCTGGCCGTGATGGCGCTCATGGCGTGCTCGGCCGATTTACCGCTGGTGCCGAACGAGCCGTCTGTTGCGCTCATTCTGTTTGCCGGCGACGGACAAACTGGATCAGTCGGGGAGACATTACCGGCGCCTCTGGTCGTGAAGGCTGTGGATGCGTCCGGCGTGCCGGTTTCCGGCGTCCAGGTTCGCTGGCGTGTGACACGAGGCGAGGGGGCCGTCACGCCGGCGCACACGACAACCGACGCGGCGGGAGTGGCCGAGGTCACATGGACCCTCGGAACAGCGGTGGGCCTGAACAGCGCGCGGGCAGCCGCGGTCGGCGCCCTGCCGGTCATCATCAACGCGACAGCTGTCCCGGGACCGGTGGCCCTGGTCACGATGAGCAGTGACAGCGTCATCGTCGACCTCGGTCGGACGGCACAACTAGTCGCCGAAGCTTGGGACGAGTACGGGAACGCCGCTACCGGCGATCCGCTCGCCTGGTCTTCCGCCGACTCGGCGGTGGTTACGGTAGACGAGGCCGGAGTGATCACACCGGTGGCCAAGGGTTCGACGACCGTCACGGCCGCTTCGGCCGATGGACCCAGCGCTTCAGCGAGTATTGTCGTGCCGGATGCGCCGCTTCGCTATCTCGCCGCTCTCCGCGGCATCGAGATCGGCAGCGCGGTCTTGCACATGCCTCTCGATACGGATGCGGTCTACACGCTCACTCTCGATCGCGAGTTCAACACCGTCACGCCCGAGCAGGTGATGAAGTTCCAGTGGCTCCGACCCAGCCGCTCGACATTCGACTTCTCGCTGGCAGACCGGTTCATGGAATTCGCCGAGGCGAGCGGGATGGTCGTTCACGGGCACACCCTGGTGTGGCACCACAACCTCCCGAACTGGCTCACGACCGGTGGGTTCAACAGGAGCGAGGTGCTCGAAATACTGAAAGACCACATCTTGACGGTGGTCGGACGCTACCGGGGTCGAATCGAGAGCTGGGATGTCGTAAACGAAGCGATCGACCCCGACGGTGTATCGCTTCGCAACTCCTTCTGGCTGCAGTCGATCGGTCCCGAGTACATCGACTCCGCTTTCACCTGGGCGGCAGAGGCCGATTCCCAAGTTCGACTCTACTACAACGACTATAGTGGTGAAGGACTGAACACCAGGTCCAACACGATCTTCGACCTGGTCTCAGGACTGGTCGGCAGAGGCGTACCGATCCACGGAGTGGGTCTCGAGAGCCATTTCGAGTTGGGCAACGCGCCGCCTCAGCAGAACATCATTGATAACATGAATCGGATCGCGGGGATCGGACTCGATGTCCGCGTCTCGGAGCTCGATGTGAGAATCCAGGGGACGCCGTCGGCGGCCGACCTCGAGTCTCAGGCCTCTACCTTTAGAAGCATGCTCCAAGCTTGTCTCGCCGTCACGCGCTGCAAGGCGGTGACGATGTGGGGATTCACGGACAAGTATTCGTGGATTCCCTGGGCCCACCCTGGCTGGGGATCGGCGACGATTCTCGATGAAGAGTTCGATCCGAAGCCAGCCTATCATGCGCTATTCGACGAGCTCTCGAGTCCGGGACCCTAGCCTAGTTCGTCGGCCCCAATATCATACCCGTCGTCTTGCGGGCGCGCCGTGCCCTCGAAGTCCGTCGTCACGGTCGGGATCGTCAGGCCGGCGTCCACCGCGGCGGATGATGGGCTCAGGTGGTAGTCGCCTCCCGCGGCGTTGACGAACGCCGGGTCCGCCACAACGGCACCGGGGTCGCTGACGTTCCCTGAAAAGCGGGCAGGCGCGGGCCAGTAAAGGTTCGTGCTCACCGTCAGGTTCGTGACCGTCACGTCGACCTGGACGTGGAATCCCTCGCCGACCCGTACCAGAATATTGTTCTGGACTGTCACATTCGAAGAGGTCGATCCATTGAACGCGATCGCGCCGCCGCCGTTGCCCGCCACGGTGTTATTGACGATCGCAATGCCGTCACCCTTCCGAATGACGATGCCGTACCCCGAATTGTCGAGCAGCAGGTTGTTGCGGATCGTGATGCCGCTGATCGGGACCGGTCCGGCCACGATGATGCCGGCGCGCTGCTCAGAGCCGCTCACCACGTTGTTCTCTATCACCACGTCGTGGATGCCGCTTGAGCCCGGCGCCTCCTCGTAGACGTGCAGGCCGTAGCCCGTCGTTCCGCTGACCGTGTTGTTGCTGATGGTGACGTTTCGACCCTGGTGGATATACATGCCGTGGTCGAGCGTGCTGCCGCTGGAGCTGGTGATGTCGACACGGTTGCCGTGGATCAAGCCGTCGATCAGGAACGCGCTGATCGCGCCGAAGCGCGGCTGTTCACCGGAGAAGGTGTTGCCGACGACCATGTGGCCGGCTCCGGAGATGTCGAGGGTCCACGGCATCACGAAGTGGAGGCCCTCGATGTACATGTAGTCCGCTGCGATGATGAAACGGCGGCTCGCGTACTGCAGCACCGGTTCGCCGGGCTCGCAGTTCGCCGTCGATACGCCGTCGTACGCCTTGACCGTCAGGTAGTTGCCGGGCGCTCCGCCGTGGCCGCGATCGCGCCGCACCCAGATCTCGTTCATCGAGTACGTTCCGGCGCACATGAGCACTGCGTCACCCGCCCGGGCCACGTTCTCCAGAGCGTGCTCGAGGCTCGCGAAAGGCGCGCCCACCGTACCGGCGTTGTTGTCCGAGCCCGCGGGGGAGACATAGTAGATCGTGCCGGTGATCGCAGGTGGTTCGACGACCGGCGGCTCGTTTCCCGGCGGTTCGAATGGCTCGAGGCCGTCGTCACTGCAGGCGACGGCGAACGGAATGAGCGACAAGAGCAAGACGCGACGCATATAGGGCTCCCGCTGGAGTGCTGAGAGGGAAAGGTGAGGGAGGGACGCGGCCGGGCCGCAGCCTAAACGATGTCTCGCCGACTGCGGGGCGTCAAGGCGAGCTCTCGTGAACTCGAGGCATCACCTTAGTATTCCGACAAGTACGAGTGTGACGACCCCAAGAGAAAGAACGAGGAAGGTGGCCACGATCAGAATCGAAATCCGGTTGCCATAGTTGAAGGTATACCCGAGACCGAAGCGGCTCTCCACCATGATCGATGGGTCGTTCCTGTCGACGTAGAAGAGCCCCCAAGCCCAGCGAGCGTTGTCGGCCAGCCCGTCGGTCAAAGGTGCCTCGGCGCTACCCGTTTCCAGCAACGCGCCGCCCTGTCCGTAACTCTTCACCACCCGGATCAGGTTGGCGAGTATGAGCGCAAACACGGCGACCGCTGACAACCAGACTTCGAGGCCAAGAGAGTCGATCTCAGAGTGCAGAAGGCGGATGACCTGAATCGATAAGAGGGCCATGAACGCGCAAATCAGGAGCGCCGTCCAACTAGCCACGTTGGTCATAGTGGCGCGGAATGCATCCTGCGCCTCGACCGAGCGACCACCCGAGCCACCGCGAAGCGAGCGTTTCGCCTTCGCGGTGAGCAGCGCCAGCAAAGCTGTGAACGGACTAATCAGCAGGTTCAAGCTCGGAACGAACATGATGTGGGCGAAGGACTCATCCGACCGGGTGCCCTCAAGACTAAGCAACGCGTAGACGAAGACCGCGATGCTCGTGGCGAGGCAGGCAGATAGCGCCAGCTTGGCCAAGCCCGTCCCCTCCGGCTCGCCGGCCTGAAGCGGGGCGACGGCTATCTTGGCCTGTTGGGCGACGGCCGGCGGTGCCAACTCTCGCGCCCTGGAGTGGAATCGGAGATACAATACCAGGCCGCCAAGAAGTAGAACGACGGTGCCGATGAGGTTGCCCGCTACCGCCCAGCCCGAAAAGCTGATCGTAAAGCCGACCATGAACGAGACCGCCATCAGCATCACGCATCCGAGGTACCAGTCGCCTAAGAGTCGGCGGACCGCGTCTCGTTCCGCCGACGCCTCGCCGATGTAGGCTCCGAAGAGTAGACCCCTGCGGGTGATACGCGGGAGGACGAGGAGGAAACCTACGACCACGAACACCCGGAGCGTGAAGAACAGATCTATAACAGTGTCATTCATCGTCGTTCTCCCTACCGCCGCCATCCATCTCCAGTACCTCGAACTGCATGACGGTCAACAGTTCCTCGGTCGACATGCCCGCCTGCCGAAGGCGTGCCAGTGTGGCCCGAACCTCAGCCAGCAACTTGTCGCGGGCGGAGCTCTCGATCCTCTCTGCCGGCTCCGCAACCACGACGCCAGCCCGGTCGCGGATGATCAGAAAGCCCTCGCCTTCCAGCAGCCGGTACGCGCGGGCGATCGTGTTCAGGTTGACCCCGAGGTCACCCGCAAGCTGACGCACCGAGGGAAGACCCGTCCCTGCAGATAGGGCGCCCGAGGCGACGAGCCACCGCAGCTGGTCGGCCACCTGCTGGTAGACTGGATTCTCTAGACTTCGGTCGATTGTAAGCGTCAGCATATCCGCACCATTGTACACAAGTTGGTGTACAGTAATGTACACAGGTTGGTATACAGATGCAAGCTCGGCCTTGGACGCACGGGTCAACGCCGATCGTCTCCCGGAGCGACGCTCGTCATTGCATTTCGTCGTCAATAGTGTATAATTGCAGAAGAATCATCGGTCATATACCAGAAGGTGAGTACAATGGACTCTGTCGATGCTAGAATTATGACGATACTTCAGAACGATGCCCGGACCTCCAACGCCGCCATCGCTCGCGACCTCGACATGGCGCCCTCCGCTATTCTGGAGCGGATCAAGAAGCTCCAGGCCAGGGGTGCGATAACGGGCTACGAGGCGAAGCTGGAGCCGAGGGAACTGGGTCTGGACCTGCTGGCGTTTGTTTTCGTGGACACCGACGAAGTAGGGATGGAGATGGCGACGGGTCAGGCGCTGGCCGAGCTACCGGATGTACAGGAAGTTCATCACATCTGCGGCGAGGACTGTTACCTGGTGAAGGTGCGAGCCGAGAGCACCGAGGCGTTGGGGCGACTGCTGCGCGAAGGGATAGGCGGCGTCGAGCGCGTGAGGGGTACGCGCACGACGATCGTATTGAACACGATCAAGGAGACGGGTCGGTTGCCGGTTCTGCTTCGGGACGATGGAGGCGTCGATGATTGATTTCAGGAAGCAGCGCGCGCCAGCCACAGGCCTGATCCTCGCCTTCGCCGCGGTCTACCTCATTTGGGGCACAACCTACCTGGGAATCCGCTTCGCCGTAGAGTCGATTCCTCCCTTGCTGATGATGGGGACGCGCTTTCTCGTTGCCGGCGCGATCCTGTATGGGATCCAGAGACTGCGGGGAGCGCCGAGTCCATCGTGGGCGAACTGGAAGGCTGCAGGCCTGATCGGCGGCCTCATGTTCTTGGGCGGTGCAGGCGCACTGGCCTGGTCGGAGCAGTGGCTCCCGTCTGGGCTGGCGGCGCTGCTTGTAGCCGTTGTGCCCATGTGGATCGTTCTCGTCGATTGGCTGCGGCCGGGTGGAGTACGCCCTGGAGGTCAGGTTCTCCTCGGAGTGGCCATCGGGTTCGTTGGAGTCGCGATTCTGGTTGGACCGATCGACTTGAGCGGTTCGAACCGGATGTACACGCTGGGCGCGATCGCCATCATGTTCGGTAGTCTGTCGTGGGCGATCGGCACGGTGTTCTCGCGACGAGTGAATCTCGCCGCTTCGCCACTCATGTCATCGGCGCAGAAGCTGCTGGCCGGTGGCGCACTACTGCTGGCAGTCGGCACACTCGCGGGCGAGTGGGGCCGGTTCGACGTCGCGGCGATCTCAATGCGGTCCGGGTTGGCCTGGGCTTACCTGGTCACTTTCGGCTCGTTGATCGCGTTCGCCAGTTACGTGTGGCTGCTGCACGCGACGACGCCGACACGCGTGGCGAGCTACGCCTATGTGAACCCGGTCGTCGCGGTGTTCGTCGGCTGGTCGCTCGCCGGCGAGCCGCTCGGCCCCCGCACTCTGTTGGCTGCGGCGATCATTATCACTGCCGTGGCGCTGATCGTCAGCTTCCGGCCGCACGAAGAGTCAGAAGCAGTGGGCAGACACGACGAGGGAGCGAAGGTGCGAGCCCCTGCTGGAAGGGCTCCGCGACGCGCAGTCGTCCCGATCGATTTCGGGGTCCGCCACGTCGAAGTCGATCTGACCCACGCACGCGAGCCAGGGGATCTGTCCTGAGGTGACGCTAGCCGTCTCGGTCGACTGGCCGGATCAGAACGAACAAGCCCTGATTTGCGGGGACTCGCACCGCGGACAGATCGACCTCTTCTGCCGACTGCAAGCCT
>JBDHHX010000030.1:0-18985 GCA_039589155.1 Gemmatimonadota bacterium
ACCGCCGAGATGCCCAGCGACATCGTGGGCTACACCATCGCCGCCGCCGACGTCGAGCCCGGACTCTACCGCACGGTGACCGGCACTGAAGCCACCGCGTGGGGCTTGCTCGCCGGTGCCCGCGCTGCGGGGTTGGGACGACTGGTCTTCGGGTCCTACCCCATCACTCCGGCCTCGCCGCTGTTACACGTCATGGCCGGGCTGTCGGAGTATGGTGTCGTCACCTTCCAGGCCGAGGACGAGATCGCCGCCATCTGCTCCGCAATCGGCGCCGCTTACGGCGGCGCCCTGGGCGTGACCGCCAGCTCCGGCGCCGGCGTTGCGCTCAAGACCGAGGCCGCCGGCCTGGCCGTTGGCGCCGAGCTACCGCTGATCATCGTCAACGCCCAGCGGGCCGGGCCGTCCACCGGCATGCCGACCAAGGCCGAGCAGGCCGACCTGCTGCAGGCGCTGCACGGCCGTCACGGCGACTCGCCGGTCGCGGTTATCGCCGCCGCCACGCCCACCGATTGCTTCGAGGTCGGGATCGAGGCAGTGCGACTGGCGACGAAGTACATGACGCCCGTCATCCTGCTCACCGACGCTTACCTGATGAACGCCGCCGAGCCGTGGGCGATACCGGACCTGAACGATGTGCCGCCCTTCCCGGTGAAGTTTCGTACCGAACCGGAGGGCTTCCACCCCTTCCTGCGCGACCCCGAGACGCTGGCCCGCCCCTGGGTGCGGCCGGGGACGCCTGGGCTCGAGCACCGGGTCGGCGGCCTGGAGCGCAACTACGATACGGGTGACATCTCGTACGACCCTGACAACCACGCGCGGATGACCGAAGCGCGGACCGCGAAGATCGCCGGGATCGCCGACGACATACCGTTGCAGAAACCGGAGCTGGGGCCGGATAAGGGCCCCATGGTCGTCGTCGGTTGGGGTTCGACCTACGGCCCCATCTACCAGGCGGTGAACAGGGCGCGTGAAGAAGGCCTCGACGTCGCCCACGTGCACCTCCGCTACCTGTCGCCCTTCCCGCGCAACCTGGGCGAGTTGCTGAAGAGCTACGAGCGCGTCCTGGTGCCGGAGATGAACACCGGTCAGCTGGTGACGCTGTTGCGCAGCGAATACCTGATACCCGGCGAGCCGCTGACCAAGGTGAAGGGCCAGCTGTTCAAGATCACAGAGGTCTACGAGGCGATCCGCGAGAGGATGGACAGGTAACGATGGCGACTGCGACGAACGACACGAAGCTGAAAGCCGCCGACTTCGCTTCCGACCAGGAAGTCAGGTGGTGCCCCGGCTGCGGCGACTACGCCATCCTGAAGGCGATCCAGAAGACGCTGGCCGACCTGGGCGTGAAGCGCGAGAACACGGTCTTCGTCTCCGGTATCGGATGTGCCTCGCGATTTCCCTATTACATGTCGACGTACGGCTTCCACACGGTTCACGGCCGTGCGCCGGCCATCGCTACCGGCGTCAAGCTGGCGAACCCCGAGCTGGACGTCTGGGTCGTGTGCGGTGATGGCGACGGCCTCAGCATCGGCGGCAACCACACGCTGCACGTGCTGCGCCGCAACGTGAACGTGCAGATCTGCCTCTTCAACAACGAGATCTACGGACTGACCAAGGGTCAGTACTCGCCAACTTCGCGGCGGGGGACGACCAGCCCGTCCAGTCCGCAGGGCTCGCTCGAGCAACCGCTCTCCGCCTGCCGCTTCGCACTCGGTGCCGGCGCCCGCTTCGTCGCCCGCTCGATCGACACTCAGATGAAGCATCTCATCGAAGTGTTGAAGCGCGCGCACCAAAACCATGGCACTTCGTTCACCGAGATCTTCCAGAACTGCATCGTCTTCAACGACGGCGCCTTCTCAGACTTCACCGAAAAGAGCGTCGCCTCGGAGCGTCAGATCCTCGTCGAGCACGGCAAGCCTCTCGTGTTCGGCAAAGACAACGACAAGGGCCTGCGCCTGAAGCCCGGCACCGTTAGTCTGGAAGTCGTGAGCCTCGGGCAAGACGGCATCAGCGAGAGCGACCTGTTGGTCCACGACGAAAAGGACCGCAACCTGGCCCAGCTGCTCGTCGCCATGGAGCCGCCCGAGTTCCCGGTAGCGCTGGGCGTCATCTATTGCGACCCCGCGCCGGCCTACGAGGACCAGGTGGAGTCGCGGCTCGACGCCGCGTGTTGTGGGGACTTGAACGAGCTGGTGAGGAAGGGGCGGACGTGGAGTGTGTGACGTGCCGGTGAGCGGTGACGGAATCTAGTAGACAAGTTGACGAGTAGACTAGTAGACGAGAGGTTTAGCGGACGCGGAATCGGGCGGGTTTGGCTAGCATCGAGTTGAGCATCAGGCCGATTTCCGTGAGTTGCTCCAGCAATTCGACGGCGTTTCTCTCATCTAAGTAGCCGCAGTCAACAGCTATCCCAATCCAGTGACGGGCCTCCTGCTGCTCGGCATCCGCATCCGTTAGTTTCGATCTGAAATGACGGGGAAACCTCCGCTTTCCCATGCTTCGGCAACCTGCGCACCGATCGACCGGGTCGCTCTCCGCAGCTGACTCGTCAGCTCGTATGCTTCCTCCCGTGGGAACGCCTTTGACAGCTCGAAGGCCCTAAGAGCAACAGCATTCGCCTGCCTGTAGACCTCCAGCTCCCTGTAATCCTTCGCAAACCGTGCCATGCGCCCCCCCCGAAGATCTTGTCTATCGCCTCCCAAGAATGGCGACCAACCATCAACGCAACGTCATCTCGTCCACTCGTCTACTCGTCTACTTGTCTACTCGTCCCCCGTCTACTCGTCTACTCGTCCCCCGTCTACACGTCCACAAGCCCCCGGCCTTGAAAATCCCGCGCCGCAGGGATAGAGTACCGGGCATTCTGAATCATCGCTGTGGGCTGGAGAAACTCCCGGGTAGCTCCCGGCGCAGGCTGGGAGTCCCGGGCGTTGCCCGGCCCGCTCGGATGGCGGAATTGGTAGACGCGCAGGATTCAGGATCCTGTGGGAGCAATCCCGTGGGGGTTCGAATCCCCCTCCGAGCATTACGAGAAGTGCCCACGTGCTGGAATTGGTAGACAGGCCAGCTTGAGGGGCTGGTGCCTTACGGGGCGTACAGGTTCGAGTCCTGTCGTGGGCATAACGAGACGGCCGTAGCGCGGAAGCTTGACCACCGCAGCTTACGGCCGTGCTTTTCCCGGGGACCCACACCCCGGAGGCGTGAGAAACATGATCGATATACGCAGGGCCGGACTGATTGTGGCGAGCGGCGTGCTGGCCGCGTGCTCGTCGGCGCCAGAGCCGGTACCGGTGGCCGGCGATCCGCTCGACCTGGTAGCCCTCGCCGGCGAGTGGTCGGGCTACTACAACAGCCCGGCGGTGGGTCGGACCGGCAGCATCATCTTCGAGCTGGAAGCCGGCCGTGACACCGCTTACGGCGACGTCACGATGATCCCGCGCGGTTGGACCCGGCCGCTGGGACCGATGGACGACCCGGCGGCCGACGCCCGGGACGCCCCGGCCCCGCGGGTGCTCACAATCGCCTTCGTGCGGGTCGAAGGCACCAAGGTGACCGGCACGATGGAGCCGTACAAGGATCCGGACTGCAACTGCGCGGTCTATACCACGTTTACGGGAAACCTCAAGAATGACGTGATCGAGGGGCGATTCCTCTCGAGAATGGCGATCGGGTCCCGATTCGAGGGCAGCTGGCGGGTTGAGCGCAAATAGAATCGGCCCCCGTTCCCATCGGGAGATGGATCGTATAGAATAGACCGCTCACGCGCCCGTAGCTCAATTGGATAGAGCGTCTGACTACGGATCAGAAGGTTGGGAGTTCGAGTCTTCCCGGGCGCGCTTTACTTATTAGGGTTTCACGGCATGGGTAAGTGAGGTGGTGACTTTGCCGTGTGACTTTCGGCCGACGGTTCATCGAATCGTCGGCCTCTTCTCGTTTAGGTGTCCTGTTCCGTCAACGTAAGAAGTAGGCCGGGGGCACCTGTCGTGAAGTCCAGGGCAACGTGAGGGGCCGAAGGGCCGGTTGACCTCTCATCACGCGCCTTAATCTCGTATACGGTTCGCCGGGCACCTGCGGTGCCTGGGAGCGCTTTCTCCTTCTTGCGGGTCTCGGGCTTACTCAAAGCAGCCGCATAGCCCGTGCTCCCCGGTACGACTTCCTTTAGCTGGATGGTCACGTCCCCGTGTTCATCCTTCTCGACGATCAGGTACCCGATGGGCTGAGACGAACCGTGAAAGGAGAACCCGGAACTCATGTAATCGCCGTGGTCTTTGAGCAGCCCGCCACCGCCTACGTAGTTGCCTGCCTCGTCGGGCTTGAGCCACCAGTGGAAGTGAACGTCCTTACCGACGCCGAAGAGCTTGTAGTCGTGGCTCCCGTCATCCTTGAGATCGGTGCGAACTGAGGCGACATGCTGGCCATCCCACCACGTGAGTCCGTAACCGTCCGTCGACTTACCCATACATGCAAAGCTATCAAGAGATGGCGTAGCAAGTTCTACTCACTCGGAGGGTGGTCCAGGTTCCAGATGTGAACCGCGATACGCCACGAACCATCTGCCTGCCTTCGGAGAATCCACACCCACTTTCCCGCCTCGCTTACTGGCTCAGGCGCGCCCTCTGGCGTGAGCGTGATCGAGTGCGTTCCTCGCGCATAGGCTAGCCCGTCGCGGCCATTAATGTCGACGAGTTCCCGGGTGAATTCGATCACCCTGACCGGCCCTAGCCACTCCTCAAGCGCCGCCCGACCTTCAATCGCCGGTAGGTTCGGCGGCATGAAGAGGACGTCCTCAGTGTGATACCCAGCCCACGTTGTCCAATCGTTGGCAAGGGCTGCCTGTACATCTGCCGTGGCAAGTTGCCTGATTGCGGCCGCGTCCGCCTCGGACAGCGGACCGGCTTCCTGGGCGGGCGGCTGGCAGGCTGTGCTTCCCAGGGCAAGCGCCAGCCCCGCGAGCAGTACGGATCGCACACTCATGGTGACCTCCCGGTACTTGGGTTGATGGGCCGGAAATATAACGAAACGAGAGAGCCAGCGTCAGACGCCGCCGTTGCCAGCGATCGGCGTCCTGTCGACCCGGTGACTTTGGTGATGACTTTCGATTCCTCTGGGAGTCTCTATGGGGGCGAGGTTCGCAACGGCGTCCCCCGATGATGATGATGTTCTATACCCAGTTCAAGAATCGCGCTTGAGGGTCCCGCCTACGGATCAGAAGGTTGGGAGTTCGAGTCTTCCCGGGCGCGCTGATGACGAACGGCCGAGCCAGATGGCTCGGCCGTTTGCATGCCCGCAGCTTCGTCGGCCGGCGTCCCTACCTGTCCACCGGCAGTCCGCTGGGCACGCGCTCCGGCACCACGTCCGATAGATCCGTCGAAGACTCGTCCGTCAGGCTCTCCAGGAACGCCAGCAGGTCCGTCACTTCCGAGTCCGTCAGCTGAACCGCCTCCAGCTCGTTGGCGTCGGCGATCTTACCGCGAAGCTCGGGGCTCTCCTGCACCCACGCGTCGCGCATCAAGAACGCCTCCAACCTCCGCTCGTTCAGCCAGCTCTGGGAGAGGCGCGAGCCCGAGACCGTGACCTCCAGGACCGCGTCCAGTTTGGGAAGGTCGTCCTCGTCGCAAACGTAGGCCTCCAGCGACGCGATTGGATCTATATGGTGGCGTACAACGTCCTCCAGCGTGAAGTAGGCGCCGTCGTGGCCCCATGGACCGGTCAGCGTCACGTTGCGTAGTGACGGCGTGCGGAACTTGAACTCGTCCTCGGGCCGCACCGTCACGCGACCGCGGCCGAAGTCCTCGAGGAACGCGCGCTCACCGCTGGCACGCCAATAGTCGGCGTCGCTGCCGTCGGCCTTGCCCGGCCCGATCTGCGGCATGGCGATCGCATGGAACTCGTGGTCGGTCTGGAACTTCCCGGCATGGCAGCCAGCGCATCCCGCTTTCCCGTAGAAGAGCTCCAGGCCGCGCAGTTGCTGATCGCTCAAGCTCTCGCGCGAACCACGCAGGTAGCGATCGAACGGGCTGTCGTCCGCCCGGAATGCCTGGGCCTCGAACGCACCGATCGCGTTGGCGGCCAGCACGTAGGTGATGTCGTCCGCGCTCTCGACCTGATCGGGGAACGCGGCCTTGAACAAGTCGACATATTCCGGGATCTCTTGCAGCCGCTTCGCCAGCGTCTCCCAGACACCGCCGGCGCCGGCGGCGTTGTTCAGCGAGACCGCGTTCGCGACCCCGTTCTCTCCCTTCTGACCCGCCATCTCGTCCGGCGAGGCCACAGGGAACATCGCCTGCGCGGCGAGCACGTTCTCGAGACCGGTCGGCAGCTTCCACTTGGCCGGCGTCACGAAGCCGCCCTCGTAGTAGCCGTTCGGATCCGTCTCGACCCGGCCATCCAGGAACATGCGGGTGAACTCGCGGGCGCCGAGGTTGAACAGCGCCGGCGAATTACGCGGAATGCGATTGTGAACCGCGCTGGACACATCCGCGCCGGGACGGCGGTCGGGACCCAACCCGTCGGGGCCCTCGCCCAGGCCCAGCGCCAGGCCGTCCGTCGTCGCCAAATCGGGGTGGTGGCAGGTCGCGCACGAGATGTTGCGATTGCCGCTCAAGACCTTGTCGAAGAAGAGCAAGCGGCCTAGCTCCACCTTTTCCGGAGCGATGGCGCCGTCCTCGTAGTAATCGGCGTCGGTGACCGGCGCCGGCAACTCGATAGCCGAGTAACCCGCGACCCACGTCACGCCGAGAGCAATTAGTCCGATTACGCTTTTCATGATCTATGCCTCCGCACTCATCTCTCATTCCACCGGAAGGACTGCCCGGCGCACGAGCGCCGGGCAGCGCTTGCTCCAGTCTACTCGATGCCTTCCCGGTTGGGGAGCATCAGGAACAACGGAATGTGTGCCTTGGATCCGAACTCGCCCGGATCGGCCATGTACGTCTTGCCGTCGCTGTGGTAGTTGATCGCCAGCATCGACGTGGTCCAAACATCCGACATCTCGAGGCACGGAGCGAAGCGACGATTGAACGTCGCGTTCCCGTCCGCGTCGGCCTCGAAGACGCTCTCGGAGCCATCCCGAGCGCCCAACGGAAGATCCAGCGTGCCCGAGAACGGCGTCGTCGGCGGAAGCGCTATGAACGCGTGCCACATCGTGTACACACCATTGGGGACCATACCGGTGAACGATGTCTCCAGCACGCCTTCACCGTCCACGCATGTGTAGGTGCCCGTCCCCCGGTGACGAAGCCACTCGCCCACCGTGAAGCCGAGCGCCGCACCCTTCTCGTACGGACCGATCGCGTCCGGGTTGAACGGATCGTGCTTGGTCATGTGCGCCGTCCGATACAGCGGGGCGTTCATGTCATTGTCGCCCTTGGTCACTCGCCAGACTTCGCCCGAGCCCGGCACGCGCTCGATGAACACGTCCTGCTCCGGCATGTCCATGTCGAGGTGCGTCACGAACGCCAGGTCGATCGAGACCGTCGGGTCGGAGCTCGCGTACTGGTCAACTGGCTCCACCGGGTCGGACCCCGAGCCCACGAGGGCGCCCAGAATCAGGCCGGCTCCGACGATCCCCAGCCGTAACGGCTGGGCTCCTAAGGAAATGTGGTTCGGCATGACGTATCCTCCCTGCTCGATGGTTGGGTTTCCCACTGTTGTCTTGGGATGCGCAGCCAGGAGACCGCGCCGGACATCCGGTCAGGGCACGAGAAAGCGGCCGGGCCACGTGGCCCGGCCGCCTGTCCAGCTGTAGAGCTGGGTCGGTAGCTACGGCAGCCAGCTATCCGGTCGGCACCTCGCTCATCAAAGCCAGCACGTGTCCGTCGGGGTCCCTGAGGAAGGCCAGCCACAACTCGTGGTCCTCCGCCTTGTGGGTCAGCTCCGGCCCGCGCTCGAGCTCGGCGCCCCGACCTCGCAGCGTCTCGCAGGCAGCGCCGATGTCCTCGACCCGGTAGTAGAGGATCGTCGGTGGGTGCTCGAACTCGGAGAGTTCAGCCGAGCCCAACAGCAGCCTGATCGAACCGCACCGAAAGAAGGCCATCCCGGGCACCTCGAACAGGAGCTGCATTCCCAGCACGTCTCGATAGTACTCGGTCGCCTTCTCGACATCCTTGACGGTGAGGGCGATCTGCCCAATCTCCGATAGCCCGAATTTCGTGTCAGCGGTCATCTGTTGGCCTCCGTCAGAAAACTCTCTTCGAGGCGTTTCTGCACATCCTGCAGCTGGGAGGTCGTGTTATCCCTCAACCGCCGCTCCAGCGTCATCCGCTTGATGCCACCTACTTTGCCATCGAATCGCTGGCGAATCAGCAACACTAGGTATATGCCAACGTTCGGGTCGGTATCCTGGATCGGTGCGACGGCCAGGAAGCTGACCGCCGCCTGGAAATAGTGGCTGGCGTAGATCTGTTTCCGGGTGAGGATCGCGTCCGAGATCGCTTCTCCCGCCGGCAAGTAGAGCGTCGAGTGATACAGGTGCGTGACCGGTTTGAGACCGAAGTCCTCGACGCTCCAGTAGTAGTAGTCCTCGACCCCGTCCAGACTGGCGCCGGGATAGCGATCCAGGTATTCGGCCAACTCGGGCCGGTAGTTGAGAGCGAGCGGTGACGCCCTCAGGAGCAGGTCGAAGCCTTCCGCCACGCTGAGCGGCTCGCTCTTGTCGTCGTAGGTCGCCAGCTCGGCATCGCCGCCCTGACGATATTCGTTCAGGTAATCGATCAGCCAACTGGCCATGGCGCGGTTCGCCTGCGCCTCCGCATCGGATGCCGACCAGTCCACCGCCGACTGGACTTGCTGCATCACGTCCGCCGGCAGCTTCACGTCACACTTGCCTGGCCGGCATTCGCGCAGCGCCCTCGCGTCGTCACGAGGTAGGGCGAAACCCGCCATGTCGTTCAGAGAGGGCGTCTCACCGAAACGCCCGACCTGGAGCGCCACATCTCCGGCGGCCAGAACGGCCTCGATATGGCGCATGCGCTCGATCACGAACGCGGCCGGCACTTCCGCGCGCACGATGCCGAACACAGCCACCTCACGGTTGTCCTCCGCGCTCGGTACTCTGACGACCGGCTGCCCGCCATCGAGGTTACGGAGGTCGGATTCCGAGAAGCCGAGCTGTTCCGTCAAGATCCCGCGGACCTCCTGCGCCAGACCGTCGCGGGCGAACGACGAGATGGCCAGGCAGAGGCCGAGCAAGAGGGTTATGTCAGACTTCGACAAGAAGCGTGTCATATGCAAACGCGATGTTCGAGTCACCCGATTCATTCTCAATACGCTTGAGATCGTCGTAGGTCAATCCGTCCGGCTCCTCTATATGCGTCATTACGACCCGATCAGCCTCGAGTTTCCTGACGATCTCCAGCGTCTGACGAAACGTCGCCTCAACACCAAGAACCGGATGATCCTCGGCGATACGCCGCGCCCCGGTGAACGGATCGAACTCGACCACGCCCATGGGAACCACGGCGACGTCAGCGCCCAGAACCTCGGGCGGCGGAATCCAGCCCTTGATCTCGTCGGCCACGACGAGAGCTCGCTTCCCCGCGCCTTCGAAGAGGAAGGCATAGACATAGTCCTCGGCCAGCGGGACGGGGACGATGCGAAAGCCACCCAACTCCACGGCTTCACCTTCATCGAGCTCGATTATCCGAACCAGGTTCCGCTCGGCGAAGAAGGACAGGTGCTCCCAGATGCCGAGCCGCTCCCTGAAGTCGTGGGCCACACGCTGCGGCAGGTAGATGTCCGTCCGCCGGTCGCGCCGCGGCCAGCGGCGCCAATCCCTGTTCATCTCCCAGACCCGACGCCCCATCGTGTGGTCGGGATGCCAGTGGGAGTAGAAACAGGCGGCGATCCCCTCGACCCGGGAGCGGTTGAGCTGCAGCTTGATCTCCTCCGGGGTGTCGATCAGAACATCGGGGCCGTGAACGAAAACGCAGGGCCCCGTTCGGCTGTAGGGGACCCCTTTTTCCCGCGCTTCACCGCAGACCCGGCAGTCGCAGCCGGGCCGCGGTGCCGTGATGGCGCCGCCCGTCCCCAGGAACTCGATCTGCAAGCTATCCTTCCATTCTCAGGGGCCGCCGGGCCCGGCGGAACCACCGGCTTTGCCAGGTGTACGGAGAAGCGGCCCGAACGTAGGTCCTTGTGATATCCGGGTTTGGGCCTAAGTTAGTATGAACCCCCCCTGCCCGCCGCACCCTATTACCCACTTCCGTGGAGAGTCGAGGATAATGGCTGATCAGGCTCAGAGCGGTTGGCGCCGCGCGTTCAACAAGTATATCGGGCTAGTAACTTCGATCGCTGGTATGGCGATCGTGCTGAGCAGTTTCCTGTTCCTGGACAACCTGTTCGCCTGGTACGCCACCGTCATCGTCGGGTTGCTCATCGTCCTCGCCGGGTTCCTATACGGCGCTCACCCCTTCCTGACCAGCGAGCGTCGCTTTCACGCCCTGCGTAACGAAGTCGACCGCTTCATCGGACTGGTCCGCAGGCTCAATTCGGCCGCCGCCGAGAACCAGCAGGAGGAGTTCCAGAAGGCGAAGGCCGAGATGCTGGCCTCGGTTGAGCGTATGGCCGAACTGGCCGGCAAGCCTGACGAACCGATGCCGTAGTCAGTCAACTCAATTCTGAATCTTCATGCCAGGCGGTCGTGTCAGCTCACGACCCCTGGCATTGTTCTTTCCTAGTCCCAGTCCTAGTCCTAGTCCAATCCTAGTCGTAGTCCTAGTCTGGTTTCAGTTCAGAACGTGGTCTTGCGTCCACTAAGACTACGACTAAGACTAGGATGTCGACTATGACTATGACTAGGAACATCTGTTGCGGATTCCTTCGGAGATGGGAGGATCAGCGTGGATACCGAGAATAAGGCAGTGAAGCGGCGTTTCGCGTCGATCGTCAATCTCGCCGTCGACGCGCGCGCGACGTTCGTGCGCTTTCCCTTCGCGATCCTCTGCGCCATCGGCGCTGCTGCCGCCGCCCACTATCTCGTCGGCGTCGATTTCGAAGAGACCGACGCAATGCTCCCGGTCTTCTTTACCTGCATGCTGGGCATCTCCGTCTTCTTCTCCCTGCGCATGCTAACAGCGGACCGTGACTGGTCTCGCACCGATAAGATCGGCGTTACGCTCGCGGGATTGGCCGTGCTCGTCATCTTCTACGTCACGCGCAGCTCGCCGCTGCGAGGCGCCGATTACTTCCAGTTCTTGCTACTGATGGCCGCCACGCATCTCTTTGCCTCCTTCGCGCCCTTCATCGCACGACGCGGCGAGGAGAACGGCTTCTGGCAGTACAACGGAGCACTACTCTCGAGGGGCGCGCTGGCGGCGGTCTACTCCGGCGTTCTCTACATCGGCCTGGCGCTGGCATTGGCGGCTGTCGACTCACTGCTCGGCGTCGACGTCGAAGGTGAAACCTACGGGAAGCTCTGGTTCTGGATCGCTTTCGTGTACACCGCCTGGTTCTTCATGGCCGGCACGCCGAAGGACGTGCGCGGTCTGAACGAAGTGAAAGACTACCCCGTCGCCCTCCGGGTCTTCACCCAGTACGTGCTCATACCGCTCGTCGCCATCTACATGCTGATTCTCTATGCCTACCTGGTGAAGATCATCGTTGAGTGGGAGCTGCCGACGGGTTGGGTCACCTACCCGGTCATCGGTGTCTCGATCACCGGCGTGCTGGCGCTGCTGCTCATCTACCCGCTCCGCGAACAGGCGGAGAACGTCTGGATCAAGAGTTACTCGCGGTACTTCTTCTGGACGCTCTATCCGTTGATCGGACTCGTCGTGATGGCGATATGGATACGTGTCAGCGAATACGGGGTTACCGAGAAGCGCTACCTGGTCGTTGCGGCTACCGCATGGTTACTGGGCATCGCCCTCTACTTCACCTTCAAGCGAGTTCGCGACATACGGATCATACCTTTGTCGCTCTGCATCGTCTCGCTGCTGGCGGCTTTCGGACCCTGGGGTGGCGGCGCCATCTCCAAGCGCAGCCAGCTGGGCCGGCTAACTGATCTGCTCGTCGCCCACGAGGTGATGACCGGCGCCGGGCTGACCGACGAGTCGAAGTCCGTCGAGTTCGAGCCCGAACAGGAGATCAGCAGCATCGTCGGGTACCTGGACGAAATGCACGGCCTCGAAGTCATCCGCGGCTGGTACGCCCGGCCCGAAGACCTGCCCGAGGAGTTCACGCCGCAGGTCGCGATGGAGGAGATGGGGTTGAAGTACCGAGGCCGCTGGGAAAGCGCTGAGGACGTATCGTTGACGATCGCAGCGCCGCAGCCACTCACCGTCTTTGGCTTCGACTACGCCTATCTGTTAAACGAGTACTTCGGCAGCGACAGTGTCGATTTCCACTTCAACCTGGACAGCCTGACACGATTGACGCTGCGTGGGACGACGCTGAGCGTAGGAAGCAGAGCCGGAGATGCCGACGTGTTGAGCGCCGACCTGGCGGACCTGATCCTCGATCTCGACGCGAGACGCAGGCAGGGCGAAACGCTGGAAGCCAACGACGCTTCCCATGCGGCGGAAAACGCAAGCTACAGGTTGATGGTGTACGTGACGAGCGTCGGCGGTAACATCGAAGGTGACTCGCTCAAGCTCAATCACCTGGCAGCGACGATCCTCGTGGGGACCAACCCCTAGGCGGCCTCGGCCGCGAGGTCGGCGCCGGCTTGTCCCCGGGCCAAGTCCGTTTGCCTGTGCCCCAGCCAGTAGCCGATGGCCATCCAGGCGGCGCAGATCGGCACAGCGACGAAGGCGATCCCCGACATGCTGAGCCCGATCGCCACCATCCCGGCGTACGACCAGGCGCCGATCTGGTCGCCTCCCCGGTAGACGAAAGTGTCGATGAAGTTCTTCGCTTTATACTTCTCTTCCCGGCTGACGACGGTGTAAAGCACCTCGCGCGTCGGCCTCGCGACCGCGTAGTTGGTGGCGCGCCGCAGCGTCTGAAACACGACCAGCACCGCGACCATGGGCCAGAGGCCGAGGCTCGCGAAGCCGACCACACAGACGACGGGCAGCACCATCAGCGTGACCGCGACCCCGAGCCATTTGATCAGCCGGCCGGTCAAGAACATCTGCGTGCCGATCGCCAGCGTGTTCACCGCCAGGTCGACCTTGGCGAAAAACGCCGTGCGTATCGCCCGGTCGGTGAACTCACGATCGACGATCTCCGCCTGCTGGAAGTAGAGGAAGGTTGCCGCGACGGTGTAGAGCAGCATGTAGGCGACGATTCCAAGCAGGTAAGGCGAGCGAAATACCTGGGTGATCCCGGCAAGCACGCCGCCGCCGATCGGCTGTCCCGCCGCTTCGTTTTGGACACCGTAGCCGCGCCCCGGCTCCCTTTCCGATACACCGCCAATCCGTGGTCCCGACTCGTCCGGCAACGAACTCCCCGTCGCCTGCGTGTGGCTCGACAGCCAGCGAACACACTGCACCCCCAGTTCCAGCAGGGCGACCGAGACGAGCATCAGGTACATCGGGCCGATCTTCGTCACTAGGAACGCCGTGATCGACGAACCGACGATCGCCCCCAACGTGCCACCGACGGCGATGAAGCCGAACATCCGCTTGCCCTGCGGATTCGTAAAGATGTCGGCCATGAACGACCAGAAAACCGAGATCACGAACAGGTTGAAGACGCTCACCCACCAGTAGAACGCCCTGCCGATCCAGATATTCCAGCTGTCCGGCGCGAAGTAGAGCAGCAGGAAGAAGACAATCAGGTTCAGCATGAAGAACCGGTAGACGATCGCAATGAAGCGAGTCCGCGACAGCCTCGAGACCAACGCCGCGTACGGTGGATGAATCAGCAGCATCAGTATCAGCGTGCCGAGAAACAGGTACTGCAGGTTCCGAACACCGCTGGCCACGGCCATCTCGTCGCGAATCGGCCGCACCACGTAGTAGCTCGACAGGATGAAGAAGAAGTAGGCGGCGGAGAGGAGGAGCGCGCCGATCTCTTCGGGTCTGACGTCGACGACCCGTGACAACAGGCGGGTGATCGCTGGTTTTACGTTGGCCAATCTGACTTCCGTATCTAGTAAGGGCACCGTAGGTAGTAGGTGGTAGGTGGAACCGGCCACTACCTACCACTTACCACCTACCACCCACCACCTACCGTGAGTGCCACGCCTCCAGAACCCGAGCCTCTTTCTCCGACGCCAGACCCGCCCGCGGCTCCTGCCGCCGCTCTTCCGGCAGCGTCCACCACCAGTCGAGGGTGTCCTTCGCGGTTACGGCCAGCGGCCGGTATGTGAGTCCGGCGGCGACCGACCGGCTGTTGTCGAACATCGAGAAGCCGGCGTACTCACCGACGGGCGGCAGCCAAGCCGTCATCTCTCCCCAGGGCCGTACCTCGTGCTCTGACAGGAATTCGGCGTCGACCCAGGTGAATGAGATTTCGTTGCTCACCACCGCGCGGATGCCGTACAGCATGCCGCCGAACGTGAGGTGGGCGAGCGGACCCACTCCGCTATAGGTGCCCAGCTGCCGTGTCTCGATCAGGTGGATGTCGAACTCGGCCAGGTCGCGGCAGTCGATGTACTGCACGGGATCGTCGGGCGTGCCGGGCGCCATCACCTCGCCGCCGCGGGCGACCCGTATCGGCCAGTAGGTCCAGCGGTCGGAGCGGTCGCCGGGGCCGACGATGAGATGCGGTCGGACGATGATGGCACCATCCGGGAATGCCTTTCGCGCCTCCTCCTCGCAGAGCACCTTCAGCGCTCCGTAGTTCCCTCCGGTGATCTGTTGCGGGGTGGTGACCTGCTCGGCCTCGGCCGGATCGATGGTCGCCACCGGATCGTCCTCGGTCATGCCGATCTTGCTGCTTTCTGCATGAACCGACAGCGAGGACGTGTACAGGTAGGTGTCGACATGGCCTTTCAGAAGCTCGGCCGACCTCCGCGTCCAACCGGGGATGGACGACGAATTGTCGATCACCGCGTCCCAATCTCGGCCTTTGAGTGCCTCGAGGTTGTCGGCGCGGTCGCCGACCAGCTGCTCCACCCGATCGAAGACTTCAGCGTTGGTCGTCGGCTCCGTGCGGCCCCGCGTGAAGATCGTCACCTCGTGACCCCGCTCCAGCGCGTACTTGATCTGGAACGGGCCGGTGAACGCCGTGCCGCCCAAGATCAGTATCTTCAACGACTTCTCCGCCTCCTGCACCGGTCGCCCATGGACTCGATCGCCCGTCGCCAGCCCCAGGCCCACTGCGCCCCCAGCTGCAGCTGCCGTCAACAGAAACTCCCGCCTCGTCGCCGCCATGTCTCGCCTTCTCCTTATCTCTATCTTTATCTTTATCGCACTCGTACTCTTACTCGACACAGCGACGCAAACTAGCGCCAGCTTCCCTTCTCGAAAACCCGGAGGAATCCGTGCGAGGAACAGCCGTGTTCGCCGCCACGCTTCTGTGCCTGTTGCCGGTCACCGGCCAGGCCCAGACCGATAGGATCGACGCCGCTCTGAGCCAGATCGAAGACACGATCGTCCAGCTGCGCCACCACATTCACCAGAACCCCGAGCTCGGCAACCGCGAGTTCGAGACCGCAGCGCTGGTCGCCGACCACCTGCGGGCGCTGGGGATCGAGGTGCAGACGGAAGTCGCCCACACCGGCGTGGTCGGCATCCTCCGCGGCGGCCAGCCCGGAGCCGTGGTTGCCGTCCGCGCCGACATGGATGCGCTACCCGTCACCGAGGACACGCCCTACGAGTTCAAGTCGACCGTGCGCACCACCTACCTGGGCCGCGACGTCGGCGTGAGCCACGCATGCGGTCACGACATTCACACCGCGGTCCTGCTCGGCGTCGCCTCGGTGCTGTCCTCGATGCGCGACGAGCTGCCGGGAACGGTGAAGTTCATCTTCCAGCCGGCGGAAGAAGGACCGCCGCCCGGCGAAGACGGCGGCGCGCCGATGATGGTCGAGGAGGGTGTGCTCGAGAGCCCGGCGCCCACGGCGATCTTCGGACTGCACACGAGTCCGGGCCTCGAAGTGGGGAAGATCGGCTACGCCATCGGACCCGCGCTCGCCTCGTCCGATGGGTTTGTCATCACGATCATCGGCAAGCAGTCCCACGGCGCCGCGCCCGAGAACAGCATCGATCCCATCGTCATGGCATCACAGGCCGTGTTGGCGCTGCAGACGATCCGCTCGCGTAACCTGCCGCCGCTCCAGCCCAGCGTCATCTCCGTCGGTATGTTTCACAGCGGCGAGCGCTTCAACATCATCCCCGCCCAGGCGACGCTGGGCGGAACCGTTCGCACCTACGACGAAAACGTCCGCAACATCATCGAGCGCCGCATGAACGAGATCCTCGCCGGCATCACGGCGGCCGGCGGCGGCAGCTACGAGCTCGACTACCAGCGCGGTGCGCCGCCAACCATCAACGACCCGGAACTCACCCGCGCCATGCTCCCCTCCCTGCGGCGCGCCGTAGGCGACGGCAACGTCCTCGAGCAGGACCCCATCATGGCCGCCGAGGACTTCGCCTACTTCGCGCGCATCGTCCCCGGCTTCTACTTCAGCCTCGGGACCACCAAGCCCGGCACCAATGCCGGCTGGAACCACACGCCCAACTTCATGGCCGACGATTCCTCCGTGCCCGTCGGCATCAGAGCCATGTCGGCCGTCATCATCGACTTCCTGAACGCCAACCGCTAGCCGGACGCGCGCTTTCGCAGGCCGAGAGCCCCGCCGCGGCGCCCAAAAAGGGGCCCGCTCCAGGGCCCGTGTGTCTATGTGTTGTCCATTCATATAGTTATACAAATACTTGACAAGCTCCGGGTCACCCCCTATCTTCGCCTCCATTGCTGGACAATCCCCTGACGAGATCCCCGTTGGGCTGAACGAAAGGAATGGAGGAAAGGGAAATGCTGATTCGCAAATCCACGAGGCTTTTCGGAGCCGTCCTCGCCATGGCGCTGGTGTTCGCGGCGTGCGATGACGACGACGATCCGACGAGCCCGCCCGTTGCCGGGCCGACTTTCGCGCTGCGTGTGGTACACGCGTCGCCGGACGCGCCGGAGGTGGACATCTGGGTCGAGGGCCTAAACGCGCCGATTTTCACCGATTTGTCTTACGGTGAGGTCACCGACTACCTGGACGTGGCTGAGGGCACCTACAACGTGCAGATCCGTGCCGCCGGTTCGGCCGGCAGCACCAACCCGGTGTACGAGACCGGCGATCTGACGTTCGCGGAAGACGACAAAGTAACGGCCGTCGCCGCTGGCTATCTAGCGTCGAATGATGACGCCGACAACTTCCGCGTGCTCGCCTATTTCGAGGAGTTCGTTACCAACGGCGTCGATGCGTCGGTTCGTATCGTGCACGCGTCACCTGACGCGCCCACCGTCGACCTGGACGTCGGCGACGACGGCACGTCCGAGCTCGAGGGTCTAGACCGTTTCGCCGAGACCGGCGCCGCCGGTGTAGCTCTCCCGGCCGGTGAGGAACTTCAGATCGCCATCCGCGCGGGCTCTCCGTCGGAGCGGGTGACCGCCTTCACAACGCCCGAGCTTCCCGCCGGCGGCGAGCTGTTCGTGATCGCCACAGGCTCGCTGGCGAAGCTGCCGCGCGAGAACGAAGGGTTCTCGCTGTTGGCCGTCGGACCGACCGGCGCCATCGGCTTCATCCGTCAGAACCCGACGGTCTTCGCGCTGCATGCGGGCCCCGACGCTCCGGCGGTCGACATCTTCGCCGGCGAGGCCGAGCTGGTGAACGACATCTCGTTCGCCGAATTGTCCGACGGTATTCAGGTTCCGCCGGGGATGTACACGCTCGATTTCTTCCCAACGTCGCCGGGCTCCGATCGTCCGGCCGGCGCGCCGGCGGCCAGCCTCGACACACCGATGCTGGACGCAGGCCAGCGCTATATCGCGGTGGCCACAGGCTTCCTCGCCCCGGACATGGGCGAAGAGGAGTTCCAGCTGCTCGCTTATCGTGATGACTTCGCCTTCGACGCGCTGAACGCCCGCGTCCGCGCAGTGCATGCCTCTCCCGATGCACCGCTCGTGGACATCGGCACGGCCACCGGCACGCAGATCAGCGCGGTCGTGTTCGACAGCCTGGCATTCGCCGACGTTTCCGCGGACGAGGGTGCGGCGATCCCCGAGGCCGCAGGCCTGCGCATTGGTGTGGCGCCTGCCGGTGACATCAACACCGTGGCGACATTCGACGTGACCACGCTCGCCGACCTGCGCGCGTTCACGATCGCCCTGGGTGCCCTGTCTCCTGATATGGGTGAAGAGGGTTTCCGATTGGTATTGATCAACACGACGGTCTTCCCGTGGGAGGCCTCGGAAGTGAGTCCTAACTAGACGGCAAGAAGTGCCCCCCCGTGGCTGGGTGAGCGGGGCAAAGCGCACACCGCGCTATGCTCGCCCAGCCACTTCCCCTTTTCTCAAGTAGACAAGTAGACGAGTAGACGAGTAGACGAGAGGAAAGCGATTCGGTTTCCGCTTACTGCTCACCGCTTCCCGCTTACAGGGACAACGCTGCAAGGCCGACCAACACCAGAGCGTGACCGAGCTGGTCGACGCCCAGGGCATACCAGAACGCATTCCGGCGCACGTCGTTGAGGGCGGGGTAGCGTTGGCCGAGGCGTGAGCGCCCGGCATCGAGGGCGAAGTGGGTGGTGAACTCGATGGCAGCGGCGATGGCGATCAGCGGCAGGGCGGCGCCGGCGACCACTACTATAATGATCGTGACGAGGATCGTGTGCACCAGCGCGTGAACCGCGATCTGCGATAGTGGGCCGCCGTTCGACTTCGCTTCCAGCATACGTGCGGTGGCCAGCGGCGAGAAGTCGCCGATGGAGTGGACAGCCAGTAGGCCTGCCAGTAGCCAGAACGCCTGGATCGTCATGCCGCTTTATCCGTCGGATGCGAAAGCGAGGATCTCGCGATTGAGCGCGACATCCTCCAGGAAGCGATCGCGCACAGCCGGGTCGCTGATCCGATCCGCCCGGTTGAGCACAATCGTCCGCGCCCGCTG
>JBDHHX010000031.1:0-18742 GCA_039589155.1 Gemmatimonadota bacterium
TCGCCCTGGCGCTCAACATCGTGAAGCTCATAGCCCAGTTCGCGAACGTGGTCGCGGCAGCGCTGTTTCAGTAGCTCACATCTGTCCTTCCATTCCGCCTCGATCAAGAACCACGGACCGGCGGCGAACGCCATCCCGTGCAACGACACGTGAAGGTCAAACGGGCTCGACGTGCTCCGCCACCAGTCGTGAGCCGCCCGGTTCTCGGGGCGTGCCTCGTCGTCCTGCGTATCGTGCGGAAAGCCAAACTCGATGTCGTCGCCGGGTAGCTCGCGGACGACGTTCGCCAGGTACTCGATCAAGTCGTAGGAGTTGGCGTTGTCACGCTGCCAGCCCCGGTTGCGCTGCGCCCCGTCCGGGTTCACGTGCGGGATGACCCACCACTCGTATTCGGCTAGCATCGGGTCGTCATCCGGTAGCCGATGCAGGTAGCTCACGAGATGTCGCAGGAGGCGTGGCCCGACCGGTTCGTCAGCATGACACCCACCCAACAGACTGATCCGCCTCGAACCGCTTCCCAACCGGAACGCGCGAACCGACCGCCCCTCACGCGACCGCCCAATCTCCTCACCACTACCGTCGGAGGCCTGCGCGGACGATAGGATAGGATCGATGCGATCGTAGAGGCTTCTCCTCATCGTCCACCGCACCACCGCACCACCGCACCACTACTCCTCGCGCAGCGAAGCCAGGGGGTCCGCAGTCGCGGCACGATAGGCCGGCAGGGCGGCGGCCGCAGCCGACACGATCAGCATTACCAACGCAATCGCGGCAAACGTCGTGAAGTCGGTGGGTGTGACGCCGTACAGCATGTGCACCATGAACCGTGTGAGCAGTAGGGCGCCGCCGATTCCGAGGGCGATGCCGGCCACAGAGAGCCCTATGCCGTCGCGCAGGATCATCGTCACGACGTCTGTGCGCTTGGCGCCCATCGCCATGCGAACGCCAATCTCGCTTGTCCGACGGCTTGTCGAGAAAGTCATCACGCCGTAGATCCCGATGATCGCTAAGAGTAGAGCGATGACCGAGAACGAAACGAGCAGCACGAGATGAAAACGGCGCTCGACCAGCGTGTCGGAGATCATGTCGTTGACGGTGGCCGCGTGGTAGATCGATTGGTCCGGGTCGATCTGCCAGATCTGCGCCCGCAGAGATGGGAGCATCGCCGCAGCGTCGGTATCGGTTCGGACCACGAAACTGACGTGACCGCTCAGTGACTGCGAATACGGGATGAAGAGCTCGGGCTGCGGCTCGCTCTCTAGCGTCGTCGGCAGAACGTCGCCGACGACTCCGACGATCTCGCGTGTCAGCGGCGCGCCCATAACGCCAATAGTGACGCGCCGGCCGATTGGATCCTCGTCTGGGAAGTAACGCCGGCGGCCTGACTCGTTGATGATCGCGACCGGGTACGAATCCATGCGGTCCTCGGTCGTGAACGATCGGCCGGCCCTCAACGGGATACCCATCACCTCGAAGTAATCCCCGGATACGATGGTCGTGTAGATACGCCGATCCTGACCCGGCGGCAGCTCCTTGCCTTCGATCGTCAGAGAACCATCTGAGTCGATCTTCTCCGGCTGGAAGGGAAGCGCCGACGTGAGCGCTACCTTATCGACGCCCGGCGTCGACTCGAAACGCTCTTCAATCTCGTTCACACGCTGCTCGCGCTGCTCGGGCGTCGGGTTCTGATCCCAGAGGAAGAGCTGCAGCACCGCGCGCTGCTCGGTGACGAAACCGAGGTCGTTGTCGAGCAAATCCTGGAAGCTGCGCACCAGCAGGCCGGCACCAATCAGCAGCACCAGGGCGAGCGCGATCTCGCTGATCACCAGCGCTCTGTACAATCGCGTCCGGCCGCGGCTCGCCGTCACGGCCCGTGAGCTCCCTTGCAACGGCAGTGTCAGGTTCGGCCGCGAGAACCGCAGCGCCGGGGCGAGTCCGAATATCAGCGCCGTAAACGCGCTCACCAGGACGGCGAAGAGCAGGACGCGACCGTCGATCGCGATGTTCTCGGCACGAGGCAGTTCCGGGGGCACCAGAGTCGCCAGCGCATCGACACCCAGGTAAGCCAGCAACAGCCCGAGTCCGCCGCCGAGGGCGGCCAGGACGACGCTCTCGGTGACCAGCTGACGAACGAGGCGCGGTTGGCCGGCGCCCAGCGCGGCGCGAACGCCCAGTTCGCGCTCGCGCTCCAGCCCACGCGCCAACAGCAGGGTCGCCACGTTGGCGCTGGCGATGAGCAGCACCAGGGCGACGGCGCCGAGCAGAACCAGAAGCGCGGGGCGGACGTTGCCGAGCACTTGCGCCTCGAGCGGCACGATGGCGACACCCGTGTTCGCGTTCGTCCGCGGATACTCTTCCGCCAGCGCCGCCGCGACGCGGTCCAGGTCCGCCTGCGCCTCCTCGACGACGACACCGGGGCGCAGCCGCGCCACTGCGAAGGTGTAGCTGGAGGAGCGGTTAGTGAGTTCCCACTCGGCAAACGTCTTTGGCCCCCAGATGTCGCGATCACCCGGGTACTTGATCCCCTGTGGCAGCACGCCGACGACGGTCGCCGCCTCGGAGTCCAACTCGATCGTTCGGCCAACCAGCGAGACGTCGGCCCCGTAGCGACGTCGCCAGAGCCCTTCCGACAAGATCACGACACGGCTGTCGGCTGTGTGGTCCTCCGGAAGGAAGATGCGCCCCAGCATCGGCTCCACGCCCAGCGATTCGAAAAAGCCCGCCGAGACCAGCCATGCCTGCACGGCGACTGGAGGTCCGTCACCGGTGAGATCGTAGCCCCACGGCTCCGCCAGCCCCAGGGTCTCAAAGCTCGTCGTGCGTTCTACCCACTCCAGGTAATTACCGGACGCGACGTCCCTGCGTGTCCCGCTCGAGCGCTCGGTTTCCCACAAAGTCACTGCACGGCCCGGATCACGGTAGGGTAGCGGCCGCAGCAGAACGTGGTCAGCGGCGCTGAAGACCGCCGTGTTCGCGCCGACCCCGACCGCCAGCGTCAGGATGGCCACCGCCGCGAACGCCGGCCGGCGGCGCAGTTGGCGGATGCCGTGAACGGCGTCTTGCCAGATCTGACTCAGATACTCTTTGCGTCGCACGTTTCTCTCCATGCGCCAATCACTCTCGTAACACGCCTCTCGCGTCCCATCCATATCCCCGAACTGGCGCAGCGCCTCTTCCCGCGCCTCGCTGGCATTCAGTCCGCGGCCAAGAAGCTCCGCCTCCCGCATCTCCAGGTGGACCGCGATCTCCTCTTCCACCTCCGACATGATCTGCCGGGCGCTCCTCGTGATCGGACGATGCAACTTCTTTTTCTCTTCGCTCATGTCTTTGCTGGTTGCAGCACCTTCATGACCGCGTCTGAGTACTTCATCCAGCTCGCCGTCTCGACGCGCAACCGCCGCCGACCGTCCTCGGTCAGACGGTAGAACTTCGCACGCTTGCCCATATCCGAGTGGCCCCACTCCGATTCCACCCAGCCACGCTCCTGCATCCGGTGCAGCGCCTGATACAGGGCCCCGTCCTCGATCCCCAGAACACCCTCGCTACGTTCCGCGATCCGCGATGCCACCGCGTATCCGTGATGCGGACCGCCCGCCAGAGTTTTGAGAATCAGCACGTGCAGCGTGCCGCGAAGCAACTGTGATTTAGGATCGCTCATATTATTCCCTCAGGTTCTGAGGTAATGTAGGGGCGCGATGCGCTGACCGTCAAGCACCGAGGAAGCGGCCGGGTCGGGCGCATTGATCCGCGGCCGCCAAAGACGCATCTTGTCGCCTGATTCTTCAGAGCAAATCGCCGCACGATTCCGGCCGAGAGCCAGGAGGTCATACGCATGACCGAACCGCAGACGATGCCGTACGTGGAGAAGCCGCCGCCGCCGGTGTTCTACCGCTGGGCCGTGCTGGTCGTGATCAGCCTGGCGATGTTCGGCAACTACTATGTCTACGATGCGGTCAGCCCGATCGCCGACCTGTTGCGGGATCAGCTCGGCTTTTCGGACAGCAACATCGGGCTGCTGAACGCGATCTACAGCGTGCCGAACGTCATCATGGTGCTGATCGGCGGGATCATCATCGATCGGATCGGCGTCAAGAAGGCGACCTTGCTGTTCGGCGTGCTCTGTTTCATCGGGGCGGCTGTGACGGCGGCGACGGGCACGCTGGCGATGATGGCGACGGGCCGGTTGATCTTTGGGATCGGGGCCGAGTCGCTGATCGTGGCGGTCACCTGCGCGGTCGCCCGCTGGTTCAAGGGCAAGGAGCTGAGCTTCGCGTTCGGGGTGAACCTGACGATCGCGCGGCTGGGCTCGTTCGCGGCGCTCAACTCGCCGACTATTGCGGCGTCTGCCTTCACCAACTGGCAGTTGCCGCTGCTGATCTCCGTCGGTTTTGCGACTTTCTGTATCGTCGGCGCGCTGATCTACTGGATCATGGAAGACCAGGCGTCGGCCCGCTACGAGATGGGCGAAGCGGGCGAGACGGACAAGATCGTCTTCGCCGACATCTTCAAGTTCGGAAAGTCGTACCTGTGGGTGGTGATGCTGTGCGTGACCTTCTACTCGGCGATCTTCCCGTTCCAGACCTTCGCCATCAAGTTCTTCCAGGACGCCCACGGAACCACACGCGAGTACGCTGGCTGGCTCTCCAGCCTGATCACCCTCTTCGCGATGTTCTTCACTCCGCTGTTTGGCTACATGGTAGATCGGCTGGGCAAGCGCTCGCTGTTCATGATGTATGGTTCGCTGTTGCTCGTCCCCGTCTACCTGATGATGGTCTATGTACCCGGCATCAACCTGCTGGTCCCGATGGCGATGATGGGGATCGCCTTCTCACTGGTGCCGGCCGTGATGTGGCCCTCGGTCGCTTACATCGTCGAGGAGAACAAGCTGGGCACGGCCTACGGCCTGATGACGATGATCCAGAACATCGGGCTCGCCGGCTTCAACTTCATGATCGGCTGGGCGAACGACTACTCGGGCGCAGGCCCGGAGAACGGGGGCGGCTACGCCATGGGCATGTGGATCTTCTCGATCCTCGGGTTCCTCGGCTTCTTCTTCGCCTGGATGCTACGACGTGAGGAGACGGGTCCGCACGCTCACGGCCTGGAGACGATCACGGTTAAATCGTCAGACAGCTGAGCGCTCGACGGGCAGGATGAGGCAGGTCGGTCCGCCGGCTCCTTTCCGGAACTCGGAGAGGTCGAGCCGGTGGACCGTCACGCCTCGAGTCTCAAGCACCTTGCAGACGGCTTCGTTCTCGGACGCATTGGCTATGACCTCGTTCTCCGCCAGGCAAATGACGTTGCCGGTTGACGGTCCCTCGGGATCGACCTCGATGGTCACGAATCCCTCGAAGTAGCCCTCGGGAAACACGCCCCTGCAGCACAGCACGCGTCTGCTACTGATGATGCTCATCGGTCCGCCGATGTGCATGTACTCGTCCGGCAAATAGGCGGAGCGCACGTCGTATCCCATGTCGGCGAGCAAGCCCGACATCTGCCAGGCGCCTTCGGCGTTGGTTCGTCTAGACAGCCCGATGAACGCGACCTCGCCGGCCAGCACGACGTCGCCGCCCTCGACGCAGCCGGGCGGTTCGATGGCAGCGATGCAGGGTTCGCCAAGCGCTTCGAGCGCCTCGGACATCCAGTCCTCTTCGCCGCGCCGCGCCTCCAGCCCCATGCGCAGCTTGATGTGACCCTCGGGCGTACACAACGCGACGTCACGGGTGAAGACAGAGTTCGGGTCGCCTTCCAGCTCGGGAACGTCGATCACCTCGCACCCCGATCGCTCCATCAACGACTTGAGTTCATCGTGCTGTGCGATGGTCAGCTTGCGGTCCGCCAGCTCCGGGATGTTGGCGCCCTCGTGAGTCGATTCGTCGAAATAGGCATCAGCGGGCGTCGAGACCACGACGCGGGTCATCCGGTGGCCTTCATGCTTCAGCATGTTCGTTACCCCCGACGCCGGATCGATTCCGCCAGTAGTAGTAAACGGGAATGCCCAGCAGGGTGAGCCCGAGCCCGGCCAGCGACTCGACTGGCCGTGCGAATAGTGTGTTGATCAGGATGGCCGCGGTCGCGGCGATGAATACGGCGGGTACGACGGGATAACCCGGAGTCCGATACGGGCGCGGCATGTCCGGTCGGCGTCTTCTCAACACGAAGACGGCGGCTACGGCGGCGATCCAGAAAGTCAGTGTTACGAAGACGACGTATGTGAAGAGCTGCTCGTAGGTGCCGGTCAGCGCCAGCGCGCCGGCCCACAGGCACTGCAACAGGATGGCGAACGCGGGTGTGCCGAATCGCGGGTGAACCTGGCCGACCTTCTGGAAGAAGACGCGATCTCGGGCCATGGCGTAGTAGACGCGGGGCGCGGCGAATATCGCACCGTTCAGCGCGCCGAATATCGATATGAGTACGGCCGCCGAGATGAGGCCCGCCGTCGCGCCGCCGAAGAGCGCCGTCGAAGAACGCTCCGCGATGCGCACGACGCCCGCCATCTCGTTCATCGGTAGCGCAAGCAAGTAGACGTAGTTTATCAAGAGGTAGAGCGCTGTGATGATCAGCGTGCCGGCGATCAGGGCCACGGGCAGGTTGCGCCTGGGGTCTTTGATCTCGCCCGCGATGTAGGTGACGTTGTGCCAGCCGTCGAACGCCCATTGGACCGCGATGATCGCGACCCCGAAACCGACCCAGAGGCTGGCTGAGGCGACGCCCTGAGGATTGAGCGTCCAGTCTATCTCGATCACGCGGCCGACGGTCAGGCCCAGGATGATGAAGGCGGCCATCGCACCGATCTTCGCCACCGTGAAGATGTTCTGGATGCTCTTGCCCAGGCCGACTCCGATGTAGTTGAACGCAGAGAGGAGCACGATCACGCCGACGGCGACGACCTTTCCGGACAGGGAAGGGAGGAAATAGCCAAGGTACTCCGCGAAACCGACAGCCAGCGCCGCGATCGAGCCACCCATCGAGATCAGAAAGAGAATCCACCCGAACAGGAAGCCGGCGAGCGGGCCGTAGGCCTCGCGCAGATAGACGTACTGGCCGCCGGCCTGCGGCATCGCAGCGCCGAGCTCGGCAAAGGTGACGGCGCCGGTCAGCGTGATCGCGCCGCCCACCAGCCAGGCCAGAAGAATTAGAGTTGGGGATGGGATGCTGCGGGCCATGATGCCCGTGGTAAGGAAGATACCGGAGCCGATGACGATTCCCACCATCATCATGATGGAATCGAAACGGCCGAGTCGTCGGGAGAGATCGGGTAGCACGCTGCAGGATGCCCTGACAGTGATTCGCTGTCAAACGGTTGTTTGGATTTGGCTAAGACGTACGTATGGGGGGTGGGCTAATCGGGTAGATCGAAGAGGGCGCCGCTCGCGGCCGGGTCATTCCGACAAATGACTTCCTCCGGAGGAGCGGGCCTCCGTGTCACGGTTGTGCAGAGCCCAGGCGCGCGCCCAACTCTCGGTGTAGAGAGTCAGTATCAGCACCCAAAACAGCCAGCTAAATTCAGACACTACGGTTCTCCTGCGGTTTTGGTGGTCGATAACCACTACGAATTCGCCTGATGCGGGATTTCCCAGTGATCCGTCTTCTGCCCTGTTTCTGATTACTTAGACGTACGAGCTGGGCAAAGCGTTTGTTGGCGGACGCCGGGCGTCCTCAATTACCCTTGTGTTGTACGGGTTTCGCGTCGGGGGCGACCGGCGGAGCCCGAGACCGAGGCCTCTACCGGGGGCTGCGCTCGACCGGCATTTTGGGGGACGCAGTCAGCTCGAGATTCTGGCCAGATGGGGGTCCCATGCACCTCTCCGACACGATTACCGCCATCGATTCCCACGCCTGCGGCGAACCCGGCAGGGTCATCGTCGGGGGCGTAGAGGACGTACCCGGGAACACGATGTTCGAGAAGAAGGCTTATTTGCAGAACCACGCAGACGACCTGCGCCTCTGGATGCTCCGAGAGCCCAGGGGCTATCCGGCGCTCTGCTGCAACGTGATTCTGCCGCCGACCCACCCGGATGCCGACGCTGGCTTCGTCATCATGGAGCAAACCGAGTACCCGCCCATGTCCGGCAGCAACACGATTTGCGTGGCGACAGTGCTGATCGAGACGGGAATGGTATCGGTGCGCGAGCCGGTAACCGAACTGGTGCTCGAGGCGCCGGCCGGCCTGATCCCGATCCGGGCCGAGGTCTCGAACGGCAAGGTCACGAGCGTGACTTTCGAGAATGTTCCGGCCTTTGCCGTGCACCTCGATGCCGAGATCAACGTTCCCACGCTGGGCGCTGTCATCGTCGACGTCGCCTACGGCGGCATGTTCTACGTGATCGCCAGCGCCGGACAATTCGGGCTGCGCCTCGTGCCGGAGGAAGGCGCCGAGATCGCCCGTATCGGTGCCATGCTCACCGCCGCCGCACGCGATCAGTTGCCGGTGCAACATCCGGAGAATCCGGAAATCGCTGGCGTCTCGATCTCCCAGCTCTCGGGGCCGCCAGGCCGTCCTGATGCGACCTGGAAGAATGCGGTCACCGTTTCCACCGGTGAAGTCAAATGGGAGCGGCCAGACACATGGACCGGCGCCCTCGATCGTTCGCCGTGCGGCACGGGCACCTGCGCGAAGATGGCGACGCTGCATGCCAGGGGTGCGCTGGCCGTGGGCGACGAGTTCCATCACGAGGGACCGCTGGGAACGATTTTCACCGGTCGCGTCGTCAAAGAGACAGCGGTGGGACCGCACAAGGCGATCGTCCCGACGTTGAGCGGCCGCGCCTGGATCACCGGAACCGCCGAATACGTGCTCGACCCCGAGGATCCGTTTCCAAGGGGTTTCACCCTCGGCGACCTGTGGTCCTAACAGAAACTTGGAAGTTGGAGGTTGGGAGTTGGAAGTTGGACATTCACCCTGGTCATTAACGATTGGCAATTTGGAGCTAGATATCATGAAAGCGAGATTCCCCCGATCTCTGCTCGTCGCCCTCACAATAGCCACATTCCCCGCCTGCGAGCCCCAGCCAGCCGACCCACCGGGCGATCCCGAGCTCGCCGAACGCGTCAAGCAGGAGTTCCTTCACGCCTGGGACGGCTACGTCCAGTACGCTTGGGGCCACGACGGCTTGAAGCCGGTCAGCAACACGTACTACGACTGGCACGACGAATCGCTCTACATGACGCCCCTGGACGCCTTCGACACCATGTTGCTCATGGGACTGGACGACGAGGCCGCGCAGGCGAAGCAGCTTGTGCTCGAGAACCTGAGCTTCGATCACGACTTCACCGTCCAGCTGTTCGAGATCACGATCCGCACGTTGGGCGGCCTGATCTCGGCCTACCAGATGGACGGCGACCCGCGGTTCCTCGCGCTAGCCGTCGACCTCGCCGACCGCCTGCTGCCGGCGTTCGATTCGCCAACCGGGATGCCGTACTGGGGCGTCAACTTGCGGACGGGCGCGACCAAGGGACACGTGATGAACCCGGCGGAGATCGGCACGCTGACGCTGGAGTTCGGCACGCTCAGTAAGCTGACCGGGAACCCGGTCTACTACAACACCGTAAAGCGCGGTGTCGTTGCCGCCTTCGAGCGGCGGTCCGAGATCGGGCTGGTCGGGACGACCATCGACGTGAAGAAGGGTGAGTGGGGCAACAGCGACAGCCACATCTCCGGCATGATCGACTCGTACTACGAGTATCTGCTCAAGGCCTGGCTGCTATTCGACGATGAAGACTTCCGCGAGATGTGGGAAACGAGCATCGCCGCGGTGAACACTTATCTGCCGGACGAGCGGGAGACAGGCTACTGGTATGGCCGAGTCGACATGAACACCGGCGAGCGAACCGCCACACGGTTCGGTGCGCTCGACGCCTTCTTGCCGGCTGTCCTTGCGCTCGGCGGCGACCTCGAGCGGGCTCGCAAACTGATGAGCTCCTGCTTCAGCATGTGGCAGACATTCCAGATAGAGCCGGAGCAGTTGGACTACGTATCGATGGAGGTCGTAAGTCCTGCCTACTACTTGCGCCCGGAGGCGATCGAATCGGCGTACTACCTTTACCGGCTTACCGGGGATGCGGAGTACCTGGAGATGGGTCGCTTCATGTTCGAGAAGATCGTCGAACATGCTCGAACCGAAAGCGGCTACACCATGCTCAAGGATGTGACGACGATGGAGAAGGGCGACGGCATGGAGTCCTTCTTCCTGGCGGAGACGCTCAAGTACGCCTACTTGCTGTTCGCGCCAGCGGAGACCCTCGACTTCGAGGAAGTTATCTTCAACACGGAAGCGCATCCGATCCGCAGGACCTGGCAGTGAATCGAGGGGGCGGCTGATGTTGGGAGAGGACGTTCGCTACAGCCTTCGGGCGATCCGCAGAGCGCCGTCTTACGCCGTACCGGCACTGGTCTCACTTGGCCTCGGGCTCGGCTTGGGTGGCGCCATCATTAGCCTGCTGCGGCCGGAGTCGGCAAGCGGTCTGGCCATCGAAGCGGTGCGCGAGCCGGGATGGATCGGCGCCTGGTCCCACGGCTTGGTATCAGCGTCGCAGATACAGAGCGATGATTTCAGAACGCTGCTGTTCATCGGTATCGGGATCGCGGTGGCTGCGATCGTCATCGCTGCGATAACGTTCCTGGTGTTGAACTTCATTAGAGTGTCGGCTCGCCAGCGCGAGCTCGCCGTGCTGTCGGCGCTCGGTGCGACCAGCCGGCGTCTCCAGCTACGGCTCGCGATCGAGGCGGTGCTGCTGGTTGCGGCGGCCTGCGCGCTGGGTCTGTTGCTCGGTATCGCGGGGTACGGCACCCTCGCGGCCACCTGGCCACATTCCCCGGAAGCGGCGTCGCAGTTCACGGTCCAACTCTGGGGATTGCTGATCGGCGTGGCTGTCCCTGCGGCGGCGACGGCCTTGCCGCCAATTGTGGCCGCCGGGCGCTTCGTCGGCGGCCTTCAGCTGGGCCGCCTGACCGCGGCGGGCGATCGGGTCACTGCGGACCGCTTCGCAGGAGCGAGGCGGGACGGCCTGGTGGTGATGCAAGTCGCCGCCTCGGTGTTGCTACTCGTCGTCGCCGCAATGCTTGCTCGTGCAACGGTGCCGTCGAACGAAGCCTTCACCCTCGGCTTCGACCCGCAGGATACCCTGACGGCAGAGTTGAACCTCTCCGGCGCCTCGCACTGGAGCAGCGCGGAACGCGCCCGCTACTTCGAGGAGGTACTCGAACGGGTAGAGGGTCTGCCGGAAGTAGAAGCCGTCGGGTTGGCGAGCCCCGGTACCTGGCTGGCGCTGGGCGGTGAAGGTGTGGCCACGGCGCGCTGCGGCGGCTGCTCTATCGGCGGAATGTTCATGCTGATCGCGCCCACTGTGGCACGGCACCATGCGGTCAGCCCCGGCTTCTTTCGCGCCTTGGGCTCGAGGTTGACCCGCGGCCGCGAATTCGATGCGGGCGACCGGATCGGCAGCCCGCACGTCGCCATCGTGAACGGCAGCTTCGCCGAGCGTCACTTTGCCGAAGGCGACCCGCTGGGGAAGCAGGTCCAGATCGGCGGGCCCCGGGGCGAATGGTATCGAGTAGTCGGCGTGGTGCAGGACATCGAAGGCCTCGGGATCGGATCCTCGCTACCGTCGACGGCTGCCGTCTATCTGCCACTACTTCAGCAGCCGCCGTCCTCCGTTGACCTGGCGGCGCGGGTCAGAGCGGATCGATCTGCGGATCTGTCGTCTGCGCTATTTCACGCGATAGAAAGTACCGACTCCAGGGTGACCTACTCCGAGGCGCTGTGGCTCGAGGCTCGGCTCCGCCGCCATGCGGCACCTCTCCGCTGGCTTGGCGCCGTGATCGGCATCGCCGGCGGCCTGGCGCTGCTGCTTGCGGCCGTCGGCTTGCTGGCTGTGATGCGCTACGATGTCTCGCTTCGGCTGCGCGAGATCGGCGTCCGCGTCGCCCTCGGCGCCACGCCCTGGGTCATCGGCCGCATGATTCTCAAGCGAGCCCTGCGGCTGACCCTAGTCGGCTGCGCCTTCGGCCTCTGGGTCTTACCGCCCGTCGTCAGCCTGATCAGGACGATCGCTCCCAACGCGACCGTGATGGATCCGGTCGTCCTGGGCGCGGTTCCGCTGCTGGTGATGATCACGGCGCTGATCGGAGGAATGCGTCCGGCGTGGGTCGTCGCGCACCACGACCCGGCAGCGACGCTCAGGAACGGCTAAACGTTCTCCTCGCCGGCGAAATGGCGGTACAGCAGGTAGGTCCCGAGGGTAGCCGCTGCCAGCAGCATGGCCGGGACGACGTAGCTCCAGAACGGGCCACCGATCGGCGATTCCGCAGGGAGCGACGCGGCCTGGCCGGCCTGAACGACGAAGGCTAGAGCCAGTTCTGCGGGGCTCATCGGCTTTCCTCCTCTCCGCCGCCAGGCTGCAGGTGCTTCTTCCAGCCCCAATAAGCCAGCGCCAGGCCAGCGAACGAGGCGACGTAAGCGATGCTCATGCCGATCAAGGTGACCAGTCCGCGATCCATCTGTCAGCCCTCCGCGCCGGCGTCGAGCACGCTTTCATCCCAGCGCACGCTCCGCTCCAGTTCCTCGAGGTACTGCGCCTGCCTGGCTTCGTAATCCACCGAAACCGCGCGCAGCTTAGGATCGATGACCCAGTAGAGCAGGAAGGCTCCGGCCACAGCGCCGACCGTAATCAGCGCGCCGTCCAGCAGGCCGAGAAGCAGCCGGGCGACGCCGATGATGATGAGCGCATATACGATCGGTGACAGTATGATCGCGATCCAGTCCTCGCGGCTCCAGCCGTCGGCTTCCTCTGCCGTCCAGGTGCGGCGAATCAAAGGTCTGCGACTCTGCTGTACCGGCTTCGGCGCTGGTGCTATGAGGCCGCGTCGTTCCGCCTCGCGCTGCACCGGACCCCACCAACCGAGCGGACGCGTCTGTACGTAGTAACGGACCAGGTGATCCATCTTCTCCGGCGGCGTCAGCAACGTTGCCGGAATGAAGACGGCGGCGCCCAGCGCCATGAGTAGCCAAAACTGACCGTAGTCGGGCAGCGGCGGAAAGACGCCGAACTCGGGCAGGACCCAAACCACCAGCCAGGACACGCCAAGGTTCGCCATCCACGATGCGAGGTAGCCCCAGGCGTTGAAGCGCCACCAGACGACCTGCAGGATGTTTGGTAACCAGATGCCCGCCATCATCAGCCAGAGCGCGAAGATCAGCCAGCTGGTGATCTCCTCCATCATCAGCCCGTAGAAGAAAGAGCCGAGCAGCAAAACGAAGGTCGCCGCTCTGCCCATCCACACCAGCGTGCGCTCCGAGGCGGTCGGGTTGAAATAGCGCTGGTAGAGGTCACGCGTAAAATACAGTGCGCCGAGGTTCAGGTGGCTCGATATGGTCGATAGGTGGATGGCGAGGATCGCGCCCATGAAGACGCCCACCATGCCGACCGGCAGCAGCTCGAAGCCCATGCGGAACCAGCCAAGCTCGTACTCGGCCACGTTGGCGATGTTCGGCGCCAGTACGAAGAACGCCAGGATGACGGCCGCCCAGAAACCGTTCCGTACCAGCGTCAGCGCGCCGCCAGCCCACAACCCGTAACTCGCGTCGCGTACCGTCTTCGCCGACTGAATTCGCTGCGCCTCCACGTACCAGTCGATGCTCGTTCCCATCCCGAAGCCGCCCACGATGGCTATCACCAGCATCGTTAGCCACCATGCGGCGGGAAAGTCGCCGCTGAACAACCCGGTGAAAGCAAACACATCCAGTCGCCACGCTTCGCCCATCTCGACCAGGCGTGCCGTCACCTCGGTCGGGCCGCCAACCGCCGCCAGGCCGACGAAAGTGACCAGCGTGATGGCGAATATGGCGACGATCCCCTGCAGGAAGTCGCCCATCACTACGCCCCAATAGCCGGCCGCCAGCGTGTAGATCGCGGTGATCGCGCTCGGCACCACCAGCCCCACCCAGACCGGCCAGCCGAACACCAGCGCGCCCACCTTGCCCATGGCGATGCCCACCCAACCGAGGATGAACATGTTCATGAACACTTGCCAGCCGGCCATCCAGCCGCGCAGCAACTCTGCGCCCAGGCCACCGAACCGCAGCACCTGCCACTCCGCCTGCGTGTAGGCGAGCGAGCGGCGGAAGATGCGGGCAGAGACGAATGAACCGATGGCGGTCCACGCGGTGAAGAACGTGTACCAGAGGCCTCGCAGTCCATGGGCGTAGATCACACCGGTCACCCACATGGGCGTGTCCGTCGCCGTGTGGGTGCTGAAGACCGACGACGCCGGCAGCCACCAGGGAAGCCCGCGGCCGGCGAGGAAGAAGTCGGACTCGGAGCGCCGGGCCAAGCGGTAGAAGAAGAACGCGCCTCCTACCATCAGCAACAGGAATGCGCTGGCCCAGAACCAGTCTAATCCAGTGAAAGCGACCACGTTGAGCGCGTGTTGAATTGGGCGTTGTGGGTTCGTTAGCGAAGCATCTTACCCGTGCGACGCGCGACGGGCAAGCACTACCCGATGACGACGAGGACCTCGTGCTCGCGACCGTCGTCGCGAAGCGGTACGAGTCCATCGGCGCTGACTGACTCAGCGTCCACCGTGATGCTCGACACGCCGCGGCACACTCCGTTTGGATTCTCCACTCGTATCCGGTAGATCGAACCGCCGTGCCGGTAGGTGATGCGAAACTCGTTCCAGTCGCTCGGGATGCATGGATCGATGCGCAGCGCCGATCCTTCCTTGCGGAATCCGAGTATCCACTCCAGGCCGGCGCGGTAGAGCCAGCTGGCAGCTCCCGTGTACCACGTCCACCCGCCACGCCCCACGTGAGGCGGCTGCGAATAGACGTCGGCGGCTACGGAGTACGGTTCGACCTTGTATTGATGGATGTCCGCGCGGCGGCTGGCATGATGGATAGGGTTCAGCAGATTGAACAGATCGGCGGCTTTGTCTCCCTCGCCGAGCATGGCGAAGGCGACGACGGTCCAGACCGCAGCATGCGTGTATTGGCCGCCGTTCTCGCGGATGCCGGGCACGTATCCCTTGATGTATCCGGGATCGTGGGATGTCTTGTCGAAGGGCGGCTCGAACAGCAAGATCAGGCGGTCCTCCCAACGGACCAACCGTCGCTCTACGGAATCCATGGCACGGCGCGCTCGCTCGGGGTCGCCAGCGGCGGAGATCACGGCCCAGGACTGGGCGATCGAGTCGATCTGGCATTCATCGCTGTCCGCCGAACCCAGAGGCGTGCCGTCATCGAAGAATGCTCGTCGGTACCACTCGCCGTCCCAGGCCTCTGCTTCCAGCGCGGATCGAAGTGACTTCGCGGCTTCGCGCCAGCGAGCGGTCCGTTCCTCGTCTTCGCGGCGTTCGGCGATCTGTGCGAACTCCATCAGGTTGTAGTGGAGAAACCAACCCAGCCACACGCTCTCGCCGCGACCCTGAAAGCCGACGCGGTTCATTCCGTCGTTCCAATCACCGGCACCCATCAAGGGGAGGCCGTGAGCGCCGGTCGTTAGGCTGGCGTCGATGGCCCGGGCGCAGTGCTCGTAGAGAGTGGCCGTGTGTTCGGATACCGCGGGTTGGTAGTATTCCTCCTGCTCGTCGTCTTCCAATCGTGCCCCTTCCAGCCATGGTGTCTCTTCATCGAGCACGCGCTGGTCGTTCGTGATTCGGAGATAGTGGATCACCGTGTAGGGCAGCCAGAGTCGGTCATCTGAGATCCGGGTCCGCACACCGCGGCCCGTCGGCGGGTGCCACCAGTGCTGGACGTCACCCTCGGAGAACTGGCGGGCCGAGGCGCTGAGGATCTGTTCGCGCACGATGTCGGGACGCGCTACGGCCAGGGCGATGACATCCTGAAGCTGGTCGCGGAATCCGAACGCGCCGCCTGACTGGTAAAACGCTGAGCGGGCCCAGATACGACAGGAGAGCGATTGGTACATGAGCCGGCGGTTGAGCAGGAGGTCGAAGGAAGAGTCCGGCGTCTCGACCTGGACCGTGCCGAGCACCGCGTCCCAGTGGTCGCGGACATCGCGGAGCTCTGCATCGAGGTCGATCTCGCGGTAGCGTTGGACCAGTGAGCTGGCCCTATCGCGGTTCAACTCCTCGCCGAGCAGGAACAGCACTTCGGCGCGTTCTCCGGGCTCCAATACCAGACCGGTCTGCAGCGCAGCGCAGGGGTCCAGTCCGGCGCCGGTCTTGCCACTGAGCTTGGCGCCCCGCTCCAGCGATGCCGGGTGGTCGAGGCTCGCGTTGCGGCCCAGGAACTCCAGGCGGTCACCGGTCCAGGCGGTCTGGCGGCCGCCCAGGTCGGCGAAAGCGATTCGGTTCGCGAACTCCCCGTTCCAGGCGCTTTGGGCGAACAGCGCGCCGGTCGCAGGATCGATCTCGGTGACGATATGGGCCGCGGAGACGCTGCGCTCGACACCCAGTACCCATTCCGCATAGCACGTGACCGACAGCCGGCGTTTTCGCTCAGAGCGGTTCTCCACGCTGAGGCGCGCGACCTTGATCGGGTCTTCCAGGGGCACGAACTGGAGCAGGTCCAGCGCGATGCCTTGTGACGTGTGCTCGAAACGGCTGTACCCCTGACCGTGCCGGATCACGTACGGCGAGTCCTCCTCGCGGATGGGAAGGATCGTCGGTCCCCAGACCCAGTCGCTGTCCTCGTCCCGGACATAGAAGATCTCACCCGGAGCATCGCTGACCGGATCGTTCGACCACGGCGTCAGCTTGTTTTCCCGGCTGTTCTCCGACCAGGTATAGCCGGAGCCCGACTCCGATATGTGAGTGCCGAACCGGGGGTTCGACAGCACGTTGATCCATGGAGCCGGCGTCCACTGCCCCTTGCCGAGGACCGCGACGTATTCGGTTCCGTCCCGGGAAAACCCCCCCAATCCGTTGAAGAACTCGAGGTCCAGCACAGGCGTTGGGACCGCCTCGACCGTTTCCCGCCTTGCGCGGAGCGCCACTGGAACGGGCCCCGGCCTCGTCCGCCCCAGTCGGACGACCTGCTCGGACAGCGAGCCCTGACTGGCCAGGATCGACAAACGCGCCGCAGCTCGCAGGAGGTTCCTGTCGTGCTCTGGCACGATGTCAGCTCTCAGCACGAATACGTCACCGCGCCCGGGACGCGTGTCTTTTCCTACCGTCGACTGGATCGCCTCGACCATGTCCTCGAGAGAATCCTGAAGATTCTGTACGTAGGAGGTACCGTGCGAGTTGAGGATCACCAGGTCAGCAGGAATCCCTTTCAAGCGCCAGTACTCGTGAGCCCGCAACAGCTGCCTCACCACATCGCGCTCTTCGTCCCTCTCGATCTGCACCAGGCAGATGGGTAGATCGCCGGAGATCCCGTAGGCCCAGAGTCCGGACGGTCCCAATTCGTTCTTGGCCAGCTCCTGAGGCGGTGGGCGCAAAGTGGGGTCGGCGTACAGCAGACGATTGGCCAGGCGCTGGAAGAGATGCGCCTCGTCCTGAGTGATGCGCAGGTGGTGCAGCTGCACCTGGGCCTGGGTCCAGGCCAGCGAGCTTTCCCGCTCGAAAGTCGCCGGCTGGCGGTACTTCTCCGCTATCTCGACGGCGTGCTCGCGCGTCGGCGCGACGAGCGTGGTGAATACGAGATGTACCGTTTCGCCGCGTGGAATCGCCACACGGTGCCGAAGGCTGACGATGGGGTCGATAACCGCGCCTGCGGTGTCGGAGAGCGGACCCCCGTCGACGATCGAAATCGGGGTCCGGATGCCGCGTCCGCGGCCCAGAAAGCGAGCGCGGTCGGTCTCGAATTGGAGCGCGCCCACAGTCTCTCCTTCGACGGCTGCCACGTGAGCGAGCCAGACCGGTGACTCGTCCGAGGAGCGCGGCCGCCTGGTGGCCAGCAGGGCGCCGAGTTCGGGAACGAACTCCGTCTGCACGAACAGGTTCGAGAACACAGGGTGGGCCAGATCGGCGCCCTGAGGAGCAAGCACCACTTCGGCATAGGAGGTGAAGTCGATCTCGCGGTCACGATTCTCGAGATTGCTGACCGTCAACCGGCGAAGCTCAGCGTCGTCTTCGGGCGAGACCACGATCTCGAGAGTGATCGTGAGCGAGCCATGGGTCTGAATGATCTTGGCGCGGTCCTCCGAGTAGACGACCTCGTAGTTCTCCGCTTCGATTCCCACCGGCTGGAACCCCGCCGACCATGTGTCGCCCGTCTCCGCGTCGCGGAGGAAGATGAAGCTTCCCCAGCAATCGCGGGTCGTGTCCTCTCGCCAACGCGTGACCGCGAGGTCACCCACGCGGCTGAAACCGGAGCCTGCTACTGTTGCCATCACGGTGTAGCGACCGTTGGACAATACATGAGTTCGAGGCGTGATATCGTGCGGCGATTCGAACTTGCGTAGCGTCGGTGGGACGATATCCCGTACGTGCGCCGCGACCCGGACTTCCTCGCCGCGCGGCCGGGCGACGGAGACCCAGCGTGGCGTGCGCTCCTGCAAGAGCAGCTCGGTCGCCTGTACCATGGGGTGAGCGTGGAAACGGCTCTGCATGAGCCCGCTGTGGACGACGTTCCCCAGCGATACGATCGTCATCCCCTGGTGATGGGCCATGTAAGCCCTAACGATGGCCACTCGCTCGTCCTCGGGCAGTCGCGAAGGAGTGTAGTCGAGTGCCTCGTAGAAGCCGAAGGATCCCAGACCGCCGGCTCTCTCCAGCGCCGCGAAGTTGAGCAGGGCGGCTCGTCGATTCACGACGGCGGCAAGCGCATTGGCGTAG
>JBDHHX010000032.1:0-18386 GCA_039589155.1 Gemmatimonadota bacterium
GAGGAAGTGACACTCGCCGTCAATAACGCCTGACGCTTTGCCGGTCTCGGCGGCCTCCGGGCTTTCAATGAAAGCGCGTGCCTTATCAACGTCGTCGATTTGGAAAACAAAGAATACGTTGTTGGGATCCTCCACGCTGCGCCACATGTTCATGAGGTGAAGCCCGGCGACGCGGCCGCCCTCGGTGTTGGCGTCGAAGATCTCCCGCCACTTTGAATAGTTCTCCACTCGGTTCCGGCACAACATTGCTTTCATGTCGATCCTCGCAGTCAGGATACCGGATCGTGCATCAACCAACGGAACTCCACTCGCTCGTCGTCTCTTTCAGCGCATATTACTGGCTGCTCGGCCTCCGGGCGAGTCCGCTTATTCCTACTGGGACGTACGCCCGCTAGCGCACTCAGCTGAAGAGTTGCCGTCTCGAAGCCAGATACCAGCTCCCCCAAGAAGCCACGAGCATCAACGCGGCTGGCACCAGGACCGCCGAAGCGGGCGTCGGCTGGTACCTGATCCCTGCCTGCCCGTAGAAGAACTGGCTGCACCAGAAGACTGTCGGCCAGTATAGGGTCATCCCAAAAACCAGCCAGGAGGCGACCGCACCGAAAAACCTCCTTCGCAAGAGCCCGACTACAGCGACGACAAACAGTGGGAGCATAACCAGAGTGTCTGCCAACCCAATCGCCCGGTTAACTTCAACGATCACAGGGTCAATCAGCGCACGGGGATCTTGAAAGCCCCACTCCGCTACCGTGTCATAGGCGAGGACGGCTCCGGTTTGGCCGAAGCTCCAGAGCAGGAAGCTGATCACGTGAAACCCGATGATGACCTTTACACCGCGCGGGAGTTCGACTGCGTCTGAGATTTCGTTAAGCTTCATCCTGTCTCCTTGGGCGGCGGCGTGGACTCGACCTGAGCGTTCGTGTATTCGATGAATGCGCACAAGCTCGGGAGAGGGAAGTCTTCTAGCCCGACGGAGTCACCATACTCGAGTGACTGATGAATCAGGTTGTGCCAATCTCCCGGGGCATGATCGAGTGCCCACCGACCTGCCTCCGCCTTCGACGCAACTTCACCGGTCTGTGCTGAGTAGAGGATCCTGCACAATGTGAGAACGGCATAGACCCTATAGAACAGGCTGTCGCGCCACTCGCTTTCCGGCTTGACGCTCAGTTCCTCTCGCAGATAGCCGACCTCTCGAACCAGTGCTCGGTGGAACATCTCGGGAGTGATTGTCGGAAGAAACGTCTCGGGCTCGGCTCCACATAGAGTGTGGCCACGCTGGAAGAAATCCAGCCAGATGATCGGATTGCCATCTGAACCGCTGCGTTTCAAGACGCCGAACTGGTAAAGGCAGGCCCGCGGGTCTTCAGCGAGTACGGTCCCCTTGACCAAGAGCGACATCTGCAAGCGCTCGAACCACGGGTCGACCGCGGCGGCTTCGTTCAGCCGATCGCCGAGCTGTCGAAACTCGGCGTCGGTCAGCCCCCGTTCGGTGACGGCAATGCAGTCGACATCGCTGCGGGCCGAATCAAACGATGGCTCCAATATGGAGCCGTATAGATAGAGACCGACCAGGTCCGTGCCCAGGAGTTTCGTGAGCAGGTCCGGCAGCTCGGCGAGCAGGGGAGTCACTTCATCGGGAAAACGCACGAAAGTCGCCGGTGGATGCAACCTAAGGGATGATCACTAACCTCACTCTGCAGCTTGCGGCCTCCGCTTCGTCGATCTTCCTGAGGCAATCCTCGAGTTCCTCGAGCAACTCGTCGCGGTTCTTGGGCTTGTACTCGTCGTGACCCGCCCTGACCGCCTCGAACAAGGCGCTCAGGGTTACCCGCGCCTCTTCGGGCGCGAGGTAGTTCGGCTCTTCGGGGCCACCAAATTCTTCGGCATAGGCCGAGAAGTCGAACAACTCGCTCAGTTTCTTCACGGACAGGGACTCCGCCAGGCGATCCAGTCCTTTCTGCTCCCGAAGCAGCACGGAATGATCCCAGTCATCGCTTTCCTGGCCTTCCTTCAAGACCCAAATGGTGTCTCCCATCACTCCCTCCTACATGCTGAGTGAGCGTTATTTCGCCCGTCTCATTCCGACTTCGCAGCAATCAACGCGCTTGCACGGCCAGCGATGTATTCCATCTGCTCCTCTCGCTGCTTCGCCCATCGCGGCAGCCTGAGCATGTTGGAGGCAAAGGCTCCGACGCCCGATGCGCCGAGGACCGCTGGCATGAAGATTCCTTGCGGAAGTCCGCCCGAGACCAAGAGAGCTGCGAACGAGATCGCTCCCATCGCCAGGCAGGCGATGCCCATCGCGTTCAAGGCCATAGCGTTTCCCTTGAGCGTGCCCAGGCGAAGGCGATAACCGCTCTCACTCGGCTCGACGTACGCGTGTAGGTTGCCATTCGACCACTCGCGGAGGCCGCCGTGATACGTGATCTTGCCCCGCGCGCCAAAGGTCTGGCGTAGCTCGGCGACCAGCACATCCCATTCGCGATCCGTCGGTTCCCTCGCGAGCTCGACAATCCGGCCCACCGAGACGGGCATGCCCCATCGCGTCCGACGCGGCAAGACTGCCCGTCGTAAGTCGAGGGCGGCTGCCGCCTCGGCGATTCGATCCGGTGCCAGGCCGACCTCGAGTCCGATGTCCTGAAGTTCGGCCAGGCTGAGACCGTTGCCTGGCAAGAGGGCCGGCGACTTGGGATCTTCCCTGTTGGCCGCCCGCTCGAAGATCTCTTGAATCTCCTCTTCCCGATATTTACGTGGAAGCACGCTCTATCTCCCGCCTGAACGGCTGCAAATTCAAATAGACCAGGGACCGCCAGCGGTCCACCGTCACGTAGCGCTCATCGTCCGCGACATCCTGGTACGAGCCTGTACCCAAGTATCCTGGAGCTTGCCTAAAGAGCTGTACCCAATGTCCGCCGGGCCCGTAGTACTCCCTAGACTGCTCGACGGCATCGCTTCGTACTCGATACTCCCAGATGTAGGCATACTTCTCGTTCACGGAAGCCTCATGCGTTCGAATACAGTTCCGTGCTCAGGTACTTCATCCCCGAATCAACTGCAACCGTGACCACAGTTTGGTCAGGCCTCAGACGATCGGCGACCCGCAACGCCACCGCCAGGTTTCCGCCCGTGGAGGTGCCGGCAAAGATGCCTTCATCCCGAGCGAGGCGCCGGGCGGTCGCCATCGCTTCCTCAGTCGAGACCGTCTGGATCTCGTCAGCGAGTTCTTCGCTCCATAGCGGTACCACGAATCCGGCGCCGGTGCCCTCGATCTTGTGAGACCCGCTCGGCCCGCCCGACAACACGGCCGACTCCTCGGGCTCTACGGCGATGATGTGTACCGCTTCGTCGTGGGCCCGCAGGCGCGTAGCGATCCCTCTCAGTGACCCGGCAGTGCCGACGCTCTGGACGAAGGCGTCGACATGCCCGTTCGTCTGCTCCCAGACCTCCTCACCCATCCGTTCGTAGCTGGACAGCGCGTCCGTATTGTTCAACTGGTCCGTCAAGTAGCTTCCGGGAGCGGATGCGAGCTTTCTCGCAGTCTCGATCATCTCGAGAGTCAGAGCCTTGGTCGTCCCGCCGGTTGGGCTAGCGACAAGTGTGAGCTGAGCGCCCAGCGCCGTCATGTGGCCCAGCTTCTCCTTGCTGAATACCTCCGATGTCACAATCTGAAGAGGAATTCGCTTCGCGGCGCACACAAAGGCGAGCGACACGCCGGTGCTTCCACCCGTGTACTCGACCACCGAACCCCCCGGCCGCAGCCGTCCGTCCGCCTCGGCTGCCTCTACCATCGCGAGCGCCATACGGTCCTTCATGCTCCCTGTAGGGTTTTCGTATTCCAGTTTGACTAGAATCCGGGCGCTTTGCTCCGGGACGATATGCCGTAGGGGTATGAGCCTCGTTCGGCCGATGGTTTCGAGTACCGTCACGTTTCTTCTCCCTCAACGTCGGATCGAAACAGCAAGAGAAGGACCATCACATGGGTAACGAGCAATGCAGGCACGATGACGGCCGGGATGAAGTACGTAGCACCGAGATGACCGTCGGGCGTGTAACGAAACCCATTGTACAGGGCATTGAGCAAGTCCAGAGACCCCTCAATGCTGAAAATCCACACAAGAGGAATTGCGAACGCGAAATTGAACCTCAGAGCTACGATGGCTGCGAAGGCAAGTACTGCGGCGAGCAAGTCGCCGTACGCCGCCGGGTTCGCGAACCGGATGTCCAGCGCTTCTGCTGTCACGCCCGGAATCAGAAATGCCATCCCGACATGACGAAAGCTATGAAAGAGCAAGAGCGGGATCAAAGCGGAAGCTCGAGGCAGAGAACGTAACGCCGGCATCGCATACCATACGGCAATAAGCGTGAACGAAGCCGTGCTCATGACAATGCTCAGCGGTAGGGTGACATCGGCCATCTCACACCCCCTTTAGTAAGTGTCCTGGAGGTTGCCTGGCGGCTCTGCTATTCTGCTGCGGCACAAAGGTGCTCTTATGCAGTTTCCATCGCGATCGTTCACGCTGTCGCGACGACGTCCGCCTCTGTTCATCGCCGTTTACGAACGTCGCGAAACTGAGCCTGGACTCTGCCAGCCGAGACGGCCATCACTATGGCTTCGACGGCTCCAATCTCTTCGCTGCTTATACCTTCCTCCTTGGCCACGCCAAGGTAATGCTCCATTCAAGGGTAGCAGGCAACAGCCATCGCGGCCGCCATATGGAGCAGGAGCGTTGTCCTGGGTTCCAGGATTTCGTTGTAGCGTGCCGAGTCATAGAACTCGGAGAAGGCTTCTTTCTGTTTCTTTGGCAGCATATCGTCTGGCTCCCTTCCTCAGACTGCGTGGCGGTGATGTTCACTAGCAACTGGACTTCTTGCGGTATAAGCTGTGCCCGCTGCCTAAGAGAACGGTTTACGGCTCCGAGAGAAACCTCAGGATCTCGCGCGTCAACCGCTCTCCCTGCTCCGTCTTGAAGATGTGTTGGGCGTGGGCGGAGCCGTCGAGGATCACCAACTCTTTCGGGTCCGGGGCTTGGTCGTATTGCTCGCGGATCCTCGGGAGTCGTGGGACACCTTCGCCGCTGAAGTCGTTGCGGCTCGTGATGAACAGCTTCCGGCCCTTCATCCGCTCAGGCTGGTCGAGCGCCGAATGTGCCAGCAGCACGACGCGGTCGATCTCGCCTGGTTCCGCATCGACCGTCGCCTGGGCCGCAGCCCAGCCTCCCAGGCTGGCGCCGACCACCGAGACGGTCGTTGCGCCGGTCTGATGCAGGTAACGGACCGCGGCCAGGACGTCGAACTGAAGGCCGTCGTCACGGCCCGCGGACTCGGGTCCGCCTCGCGACTGGCCGCGCCCCCGAAAATCGATGGCGACCGAGCGGAACCCGGCCCTCGCCAGTGTCTGCGCTTGCGTCGCCCAACTCTCTTTCGTGAACTGGCCTCCGTGCGCTAGCACTACACCGCGCTCGCCCTCTCCATAGACGTCGGCGTAGACGATGCCTCCGTCCTCTGTCGGAAACGAAACGCGTTCCTGCGACTCCGCTAGGGCGGTGAGGACGAGAGCCGCCAAGGCCGCTTCAAAAATAGGCATGCCGATGTCCTTGCTTACCGGCGGTGGCTATGAGAATCGTTCACCTAACTGCTGGTCTGATCGTCGCTAACCAGCCTTGGCCCGGCCACGGGCAGCGTCACGCGCAACTCCGTCTTTCCGGGCTCCGTCGTCACGGCGATCAACCCCTCATGCCGGCTCACGATCCGCCGTGCGATGTCGAGACCGAGACCGGTCCCCGACCCCACGGGCTTGGTGGTGAAGAAGGGATCGAAGATCCGGTTCTTCACATCAGGCGGAATCCCGGGTCCGTCGTCGATCACCCGCACGACCACGGACTCCTCATCACGCGCTGCCGTGACGGTTACCTGGCCGCCTTCGTCCACGGCGTCCAGAGCGTTGTCGATCAGGTTCGTCCATACCTGGTTCAACTCGCCGCCGAAGCCATTCACGCGCGGCAGACCGGTCGCCGCTTCCAACTTCACGGCGGCCGCTTTACCCCGGGCCTTCGCCGCCAGCATCGCTAGCGTGTCGGTGAGTCCCTTCTCTACGTCCACGGGCTCCGGCGCCGATGCGTGATCCATGTACGTGAAAGTCTTCACGGCGCTCACCAGCTCGTGGACGCGCGAGGAGGCCTGCTCGATCTCGTAGGCCAGCGCCCGCACCGTGCACGCCGCCGCCATCCAGCGGAGCGCCGCGCCGAGTTTATCACCGGCCAGCCCGCCGGCCAGCTCGGTCAGCGTCTCCAGCCTCAACTCGGTGTCGGTGAGCGGTGCCGCGAAGGACGCGTCGGCGCCGTGTGCCGTCAGCCAGTCGGTGATCGCCTCCTCACGATCGGCCCGCTGCAGCGGCGACAGCACGCTCGTCGCGGGCGCCAGGCAGAGGGTCCGCGCGTTTTCGAGCAATACCTTCTCCGACTCGCTCAGGGCCGCCTCCCCCAGGGCCCTTGATGCCGCGTCCGATTCGGCCAGCGCCTCGCTCAGGAAGCGCGCGCTGCGCGCCGCCGCCGAGGCCGGGTTGTTGAGCTCGTGCGCCATGCCGGCGGCCAGCCGGCCGAGCGAGGCCAGCTTCTCCAACTGTAAATCGCTCGACGTGAACTCCCGCGCCCGGTCGAGCATCGTGTGGACGAGGACGGCCGTCACGTGCGGGCAGGCGACCGGCATGTCCGCCACAATCTCGCGCGGCACGAGCAGGGCCTCGGCCGCTTCGTCAACTATCGTGGTTCCCGCCGCGACTCCCATTCGTGAGTACGGCAGCACGCCGGTGACGTCACCCGCGCCCCAGTCCAACACCTTGCGTGTGGTTCCGCCCCGGTGGCTGTAGTGCGTCAACCGCCCCTTGAACAGGATGTACAGTCCGGCCACCGGCTTTCCCGGGCTGACCGGTTGTTCGCCGACCTCGTAGCGAATGAACGTTCCGTGTTCCAGCAACCAGTCCAGCTCCGCCTCCGGCGCGTCGGAGAGAGCGCGGTGCGCTCGCAGCCGTTGGCGTAGCGCGGCCGGGTCCGGTGATCCCGATGCATCGAGCGGTTGGTTTGTCATCGTATTACTCTCCGCCGGCTCAGCCGGCCTTGGTCTCGTACCAGCTCGAGCCGACGCCCATGTCGACGGCGATGGGGACGGAGAGGTCGAGGGCGCCTTCCATCTTTGACTTGACCAGGGCCTGTACCTCGTCCAGCTCGTCTTCGCTGACTTCGAACAGCAATTCGTCGTGGACCTGGAGGATCATCGTCGCTCTGCCGCCCCGCTGCTCGAGCTCACGCTGGATGTTGATCATGGCCAGCTTGATCAGGTCGGCGGCGGTGCCCTGGATGGGCGAGTTGGTGGCGACGCGTTCGCCGAAGCTACGGATGTTGTAGTTCTTGGAATTGAGCTCGGGGATGTAGCGGCGGCGTCCGAACAGCGTCTCGACATAGCCTTCCTCGCGGGCGACCTCGACCTGGCGGTCGAGGTACTGACGGATAGCGGGGAAGCGGGTGAAGTAGCCGTCGATGAACTCCCGCGCTTCGGCGACGCTGATGCCCAGCTGGCGCGCCAGCGCCATGGGTCCCTGCCCGTAGATGGTGGCGAAGTTGACGGTTTTTGCCTGGCCGCGCATCGCCGGAGAGACCGCGTCGACTTCCACGCCGAAGATGAGGGCCGCCGTGTCGCGGTGGACGTCGCGGCCGGCGTTGAAGGCCTCGGTGAACGCCGGGTCGCCGGACAGGTGGGCGAGGATGCGCAGTTCGATCTGCGAGTAGTCGGCGCCCAGCAGCAGCATGCTGCGGGCGGGAACGAAGCCCTTGCGGACCTCGGCGCCCAGCGTCGTGCGGATCGGGATGTTCTGCAGGTTGGGGTCGGAGCTGGAGAGCCGACCCGTCGACGTCACGGTCTGGTTGAACGTGGTATGGACTCTGTGGGTCTCCGGCTCGGCCAGCGCAGGCAGCGCATCGACGTAGGTCGACTTGAGCTTCGCCAGCTCGCGGTAGTCGAGGATGAGCCGCGGGATGTCGTGGCCTTCGGCGGCCAGGTCCTCGAGCACTTCCGCGTCGGTGGACGGTCCTGTCTTTGTCCGCTTCTTGACCGGCAGCTCCAACTGGTCGAATAGCAGCTCGCGGAGCTGTAGCGGTGAGCCGATGTTGAACTCGCGGCCGGCCAGTTTGTAGATCTCTTCCTCCACCAGCTTGAGCTCGCGGTCCAGCCGCTCCGCCATCCTGGAAAAGAACTCGAGGTCGATGGCGACGCCGGCCCGCTCCATCTCGGCCAGCACCGGCATGAGCGGCATCTCGATCTCGTCGAACAGTCTCTGCAGGTCGAAGTCGGCCAGCTGCCGCTCGAGCCGCTCGCTGACTCGAAGCGCCAGGTCGGCGCGGGCGGCGGCGAAGCTCGCGGCGCGCTCGGTCGGGACCTCGGCGAAGGGGATCTCAGATTTGCCTTTGCCGCAGAGCGCCTCGTAGTCGGTCAGCGTGACGGCCAGCTCCTCGAGCGCGAGGGTCTCGAGGTCGTGCTGGCGGCGACCGGGATCGAGGCAATAGGAGGCGATCATCACGTCGCGGAGCGGCCCGCCCAGCTCGAGGCCGGCGGCGTTCAGTGCCACCAGCGCCCGCTTCAGGTCGTGGCCGACCTTCTCGACGCTATCGTCACCCAGCAGGTCGACCAGGGCGCGCATCGCGCTCGAGTCCAGACCCGGCAGGTTGGCGGCGTCCGACTCGCGCACGTCGTCCAGCGCCAGTTCGCCGGTCCGGCCGGCGGCCACGTGGCCGATGGGCAGGTAGACGGCGGCCTCGGGCGCGGTCGCGATCGCGATGCCGACCAGTCCGCCGTCAGCGGCAGTTCGAGTTCGGACGTCGAGCCCGAGGCGGCCGGCGCGGCGTGCCTCTTCGGCGACCGCCGCGATGCGCTTCGGATCGCCGACGATCTCGTAGCCCGTCGTCGCTTGCGTCGCCGGGGCCGTGGTTTCTACCTGGGCCTCGGCCGGCTCGTCGACGTGTGCGTATTCGCGGACCAGGGTGTGGAACTCGAGTTGGAGGAACAGGTCGCGCAGGCGCGGGCTGTCCGGCGTTCCGACTTGCAGTTGATCGAGGTCGAGCTCGACGGCCAGGTCGGTGCGGATGGTGACCAGGTCCTTGGAGAGGCGGGCGTCGTCGGCGTATTCCTTCAGCGCCTCGCGCGGCCGCTTCTGTTTCACGTCGTCGGCGTGGGCGAGTATCTCCTCCAGCGTGCCGTACTCGGCGATGAGCTGCACGGCGGTCTTCGGTCCGATGCCGCGGACGCCGGGGATGTTGTCGGACGAGTCGCCGACCAGCGCCAGGTAGTCTATGACGCGCTCCGGGGGGACGCCCAGGCGCTCGGCAGCGTTCGATTCGTCGACCAGCTCCTCTTCCACGGCGGCAGGTCCGCCGCGGCCCGGGTTCAAGAGGGCGACGCCGCCGCCTATCAGCTGGTAGAAGTCTTTGTCGCCGGAAACGATCACCGCCTGCATGTCGCGCTCGATGACCTGGCGGGCGAGCGTGCCGATGACGTCGTCGGCCTCGTACCCGCGGACCTCGATGGTCGGGATGTGGAAGCCCTCGAGGATCTGGCGGATGCGACCCATCGCCGTGTCGAAGTCCTGCTGCAAGGTTTCGTCCAACTTCTCGCGGGTCGCCTTGTAGTCCTCGTAGATCTCGTGGCGGAATGTCTCGTCACCACCGGCGTCGAAGATGAAGCCGATATAGTCGGGCTTACGTTCCGCCAGCACCTTGCGGATGAACTGGGTCACACCCCAGGGCGCTGAGGTGTTCTCGCCGTGTGAGGTACGAAGCGGCCGGCTGATCATCGCGTAAAAGGCGCGGTAGACCAGGGCGTGGCCGTCGATCAGGTAGACGGTCTTCTTCGGCATGTGAGTGGGAATATGAGGCGGTTTGGGGCCACAAAAAAGCTCGCCCGGATTTGGGCATCCGGGCGAGCGTACGGCCAAGTACGAAGGAAGGGGCTGCTAGACCGTCACCACGTTGGCCGCTTGCAGGCCCTTCTCGGTCTGTCGCACCTCGAACTCCACTTCCTGTCCTTCAGCAAGGGTCTTGAACCCGTCCATGCTGATAGAGGAAAAGTGGACGAACACGTCTTCGCCGTCGGATGTCTCAATGAAGCCATAACCTTTGGCGTCATTGAACCACTTGATACGTCCCTTGGGCATCAACTACCTCCTGCAGGGGTTGTGAAATGAATCTACGACGCGCCCACGATATAGACGCTAATTCGGCCTGTCAACACGTCTTTCGGAGTCTGAGTCGGGGCGGTTATTCGACGCCTGGCCGAGGTACTCACCGCCGTAGAGGTGCCTGTAGATGCGGACCTGGCGTTGCACTCCGCGAACATAGTTGCGGGTTTCGTTGAACGGGATGCGCTCGACGAATATCTCGGGGTCGATCGCGTATTCGGGTCGCTCGCGCCAGCGGCGGGCCCGGGTGGGGCCGGCGTTGTAGGCGATGAGCGACAGCTGGAAATCCTCGTAACGGCGCAGCAGGTCGGCGAAATACGCTGCACCCATGTGAACGTTGATCTCCGGGTGGAAGAGCAGGTCGATGTCGTAGTCGCGGATCTTGAGCCGGCCGGCCCACCAGCGCCCCGTGGCGGGCATGATCTGGAGCAAACCTCGGGCGCCGGCGCGTGAGACGACGTGGGGCGAGTAGGCGGACTCCTGGCGAACGATGGCGGCGACGACGATCGGGTCTACGTTCAGCGAGTCCGCCTCGGCCTGAATGATCTCCTCGAAGTTGAGCGGGTAGATGGCGCGCAGCACGCTGGCGCTCCAGCGGCCGCGCAGGCGCGCATGCACGCTCCAGCCGACGCGGACGGCCTCCTGGCCGTAACCGTGCTCGAGGAGCGCGGCCGAGAAGCCGAGCATTCCCTCGGCCTCTTTCGGGCGCGACGACATGATCGCGTCGAAAACGGCGTCGGCCTCCTCGACGAGTCCGCCCCGTTTCAAGAGATCGATGAGCCGGAGTGCGTCGAATGTTTCATCATCGACCGGCGTCGCTTCGGGTCCGGGCTGCAGGGGACCCCACGGGTCGATGGCGACGCGCTCGGCCGCCAGCAGGCCGTAGTAGCCGTACGGATCCCGTGAATGGGTTTCGCGGAACAGCCGCTCGGCCTCAGAGGCCTGGTCTTCGCCGAGTGCGTCGCGGGCACGGGCCGCCCAGTAGGTGGAGCCCAGCTGGTAATCATCGCGGCGGCCCGAGCGGCGCAGGCGGTCGAAGTACGAGCGGGCCCCCTCGTAGTCGCCGTCCATATAGGCCAGGATGCCGAGACGGTAGCGGGCCTTCCGCGCCGTGCTGGTGCCGCCGTAGTCGGCGACGAGCTCTTCGTAGATCGCCCGCGCCTGCGCGATGGTGCCGGCGCTCTCGTACAGGTCACCCAGCAAGGAGAGCGCTCTGAGCGCCGAAGCGCTGCCCGGATGATTGTCAGCGACCGCTCGCAGCTGAGCGCGCCCTTCGCGACGCCATCCGCGCCGGTAGGTGGCCCGCGCGATGTAGTACTCGGCTCTCGATAGCGTCGCCCTGTCCGGTTCGGATTCGACCAGCGCCTGCAGCGTTCGAATCGAGGCGTAGTTGGAGCCGCCGCGGAAGAGGAGCTCGCCGATCTTGAGTTGGAGGCGCTGACGCTCGGAGCGGGAGACGTCTTTCATCTCCAGGTACTTGCCGTACTCCGCCGCCGCCTGACGCGGCGCGCCCGACCGATCGAAGGCCTCCGCCAGCTTCAGGTGGTCATCGGCGCTGAGGTCGGGCAGACCGGAGAGCAGCTCCGCCGCGTCCCGGGATCCCCGTGGCTGGGAGCGGACGGCGGTCCGCAGGGCGCGTGCGGCTGCGGCCGTATCGCCTTCTTCCAGTAGCAGCGTCGCGGCCTGGGCCCTGAGCGCGCCGGCGTGGCTTCCAGCGTTGCCGGAGCTGGCGGCGGCCTGCAGGACACGAGCGGCGCCGGTGTAGTCGCCGGCCGCTTCGTAGGCCGCCGCGACGGCATCGGTGCGGCGCGAGAACGGCACGGCGGTCGCCTCCTCCAAGAGGGCGCGAACGGTAGCGGTGTCGCCGGTGGCCGTCAGGCTTTCCGCTGCCCGGACCGCCGACCACGGTCGAAGGTCGGGCACGGCCTGGGCGGCGCGCATGTACGCGGCGGCGGCCTCGTCGGCCCGGCCCAAAGCGTCCAACGAGCGAGCCAGCCCGATCTCGGCCAGCGCCCTCGGCTGGCGCTCGACGGAGTATCCGAGAAATACCATGTAGTCGGTGACGGCGCGCCCGTACTGACCGGTCTCTAGCCGGCCGCGGGCCAGCAGGGCGCGGCCGATGCCGCCGTCAAGCGAGTCGACCCATGCGGCGCCGGCGAGGCGACGCACGACATGACGCCAGGCGTTGCGGCCGGCGTCGGCGCGGGCGGCCAGCAGGACGCCTTCGGGTGTGGCGAGTGCTGCGCCGTTGAGCTTGCGGAGCAACTGTGCGGCGTACCAGTGGCGGCCCTGGTCGAGGGCCTGCTCCACCTCGGCGATCGTATCGTCGATATCCGGCGGACCTGGCGGCCAGGTCGGCGCGGCGGTGACGATCGCCATCAACAAGCTCGCGACGTAGAGTCGAGCACGACGCATTCGATCAGTACCTGTAGTTAGCGGGGGCGGCGCGGACGTAGACCCGGCGAAGCAGCTAGGAATAGAGCCTCTGTACTGCTTCTTGAAAAGCCCTGCGCGAGTCGGTCGACAGCCGATAATCGCCTGTCCCCTGAAGGTCGACGAAGATCAGGCGCAACTCGTAGCCGAGGGACTCGTCGTAGAGCCAGACCTGACTCTGTCCCTGCTCTTGCCGCGTGTCGAGGTGGCGGGTCACCTCGTCAGGGGGGCCCAACGTTATATACACCGCACCGCGATCAGTGAGCCACCCGGGACCCGTCATCCCACTGAAGCGGTCGTTCGCGTCCTGGATCTTGCGGAAATACCGGTCGAAGAACTCGTTCTCCGGCGTCTCCGGGTCCGGGTCCCTCCCCTTCCAGAACGTTCGCAACAGGCGTCCGCGTTCCCCGGGCAGTGCGATCTGCAAGCTGTCCAGCTCGCTGTAGGTCCCGGCGTAGCGAAGGAAGTCGAGCGCCTCGTGGTAGTCGGTCGTCACCCAATCGGACACCAGCGCGACCACCAGGACTGTCGAATCGGCGGGTGCCTGACCGGCAAGCCCGGTACGCAGTGTCAGGGCACCCGGCGCCAGCAGACTCTGGTCAAGCGAGTCGGTGTACGCCCGCATGGTGCCTGGCGCGCCTGCCCGCAGCGTGTCCGACCCGGTGACAACGCCGTCTTCCAGGACCTCCAGGGTGGCTGATACGGCGCCGCCAGCCAGGCTTTCCACGTAGACCATCGGCCCCGGATCCTCCAGGCCGACGGTGGCCCGCGGGTTGATGATGAGAGCCGGCGGCTCATCGCGTGACGAGCGCCCCTCGGCGCGGTAGACCACGATCGGTGTGGTCACGTCGGCGGCGTCGAAGCGCGGCACCTGAAGCTCGGCGGCAGCGGCGAACCCGTCGCGGGACGCCAGGTCGCGGACCTCGATGGTCGCCGGATAGGTCCCGGGCGCCAGCAATAGGAAGCCTTGGAACAGCACGCTCTCGTCCCTGCGGGCGGTTTCGCGGAACGTCCGCACCCGGACTTCCTGGGTCACCGCCAGGCTGTCGACGACCGTGGCGCTGTCGCCGACGACAATGCGCACGTGGTAGCGCGCCAGGAATCCGGGGTCGTCGCTGCGGAATCGCAGGGCGTTGTTGGGCAGCGAGAGGGCGAAGATGGCGTAGCTGCTGTCGGCGGGACCGGGCAGGAAAGCGAAGCGGCCGACGGCCGGGAAGTCGTAGTTACCGACGACGAAACCAAGGCGGGAGTAGACCGCCAGAGGATTGGGCACGCGGAAGCTGTCGGGCATCACGTCGGCGGGCGAAGCGGTTGGCGGCGCGGGCTGGGCGCAAGCGGCGATCGCAGCTCCGACCGGCAGCAGAGCAACGCGGGCGGAGAAAAAAAGGCCACCCCGCAGGTGGCCTTTCTTCCGAAACAGTTTTGCGACGGGGCTCACACGGTCGTCGTTTTGGCCTCAATCTCGTGAAGTGCGTCGATCATCTTCTGCGCGCTCTCCTCCATCTCGAGCACGAGCTTGTCGATCTCGGTCACGAAGAAGTTGTGCGCGATGTTGATCGGGATCGCGATCGTTAGACCGCTGGCCGTCGTGATCAGCGCGACTTTGATACCGCCGGCCACCGTGGTCGCCTCCACCTCGCCGGCAATCTCGATCGCTTGGAAGGCTTGGATCATCCCGATAACCGTCCCCAGGAACCCGGTCAGCGGCGCCACATTCGCCAGCGTCGCCAGCCAGACCAGGCCGCGCTCGAGCCCGGCAAGCTCAATCAATCCGGCGTTCTCGATCGCCTTCATGACACGGTCGGTGCCCTCCTGACGGCGGCGCAGACCGGCGAGCAGGATCGAAGCCGCCGGTGCCTGCGACTCCTGGCACTTCCTCACGGCCTCGTCGATACGGTGCTCGGCCAGCAGCTGATCCGTTTCGGTCAGCAGGCCGCGGTTCCGACCGCCCTTGATCTTGAGGTCGATGAACTTCCAGACGATGATGACTGCGCCGGCGATCGCGAAGAAGGCCAGCGGATACATCATGAAGCCGCCGTCCCTGAACGTCTGCACCAGGTCGAGCTTCTGACCCTGGCCGAGAGCCTGGACCGCCATCAGTGCGGACAGAGTAATACCGCCCAACTTGAGCCTCCTGCGCTTACGGCAGCTTCGGTCGAGCCGCCGTACGTATGTAAACCACAGGCTGGGGAAATTGCGGTGCGTAACGTAGAAGCAGTCCCTCAGGGTGTCAAGACTGCTCCGGGAGGGGTTGGGGGACTGCCGAAATGAGGGTCCGGGTATAGGGATCCCGGGGCTCACGGAAGAGCTCCTCGCAGCCGGCGGTCTCGACCAGGCGGCCCCGGTACATGACGGCGACCCGGTCGGCGACGTGGCGGACGACGGAAAGATCGTGGGTGATGAACAGGTAGGTCAGGCCGAACTTTTTCTGCAGGTCGGCCAGCAGGTTGAGGACCTGGGCCTGGACCGAGACGTCGAGTGCGGAGACCGGCTCGTCGGCGACGATGAACTCGGGCCGCACGGCCAGGGCGCGAGCGATGCCGATCCGCTGGCGCTGGCCGCCGGAGAACTCGTGGGGGTACTTCCGCGCGTCCTCAGCCTGCAGGCCCACGGCGTCGAGCAGCTCGTCGACGGCGGGCTCCGCCGCGGCGGCCCTGGCGATGCCGTGGACGCTCAGCGCCTCGCGGAGCACGGCCCCCACCGTCATGCGCGGGTTGAGCGAGCCGAAGGGGTCCTGGAAGATGATCTGGACCCGGCTGCGGAAGCGGCGGAGCCCCGGCCCCTCGAGGGCGAAGGCGTCAGCGCCATCGAACTGGAAGCTGCCGGCCGTCGGTTGCAGCAGCCGCAGGATAAGCCGGGCCGTCGTCGTCTTGCCGGAGCCCGACTCGCCGACCAACGCCAACGTCTCGCCGCGCCGGACCTCGAACGACACCCCGTCGACGGCACGCACCACGCCGCGCGCCCGACCGAAAAAGCCGCTACGGACGGGGAAATCCTTGGTCAGGTTCTCGACGAGTACGATTGGTTCGCTCATCACGCCATGCTTCGATTACGATCACGATCAGGAGCGGGAGGGCTCGTGCTCGTGCTGCTGATCGTGATCCTGATTCTGATCGTCATCGACGGTCTACCGTTGACCGTCTTCCCGGCTCATCCACCAACCAGCAACGACTCGCACGCGGTCCGCCCCCCAACTCGGGCAGCGCCTCACGACAGCGCTCCCAGACGTGGGGACAGCGCGGATGGAACCGGCAGCCGGCGGGCCAGTGCGTCGGGCTGGGCACGTTGCCGGGTATCACGGTCAGCTGCTCGCGCCTGTGGGTGATCCGGGGAATGGAGCGGAGCAGTCCCTCGGTATAGGGATGCTGCGGCCGGTTAAAGATGTCCGCGGCGCTGCCGTTCTCCACGACCTGGCCCGCGTACATGACCAGGACGCGATCCGAGACCTGCGCCACCACGCCAAGGTCGTGGCTGACGAAGATCATCGCCATGCCCAACCGCTCCTGCAGTTGAGACAGCAGGTCGAGGATCTCCGCCTGGATGGTCACGTCGAGAGCGGTGGTGGGCTCGTCGGCGATGAGGATCGCCGGATCGCAGGCCAGAGCCATGGCGATCATGGCGCGCTGGCGCATGCCGCCGGAGAATTCGTGGGGGTAGCCGTCGACGCGCCGCTCCGGCTCCGCTATCCCGACCAATCGCAGCATCTCGATCGCCCGTTCACGGGCCTCGGCCGCGCTGGCGCGCCGGTGGATACGGACGGCCTCGGCGATCTGGTTGCCGATGGTCCAGACCGGGTTCAGGCTGGTCATTGGCTCCTGGAAGATCATCGAGATCTCGTTGCCCCGGACCCCCCTGACCTCTGCTTCGGGTGCCGCGACCAGGTCGCGATCGCGCAGGCGAATGACCGACCCGCTCTCGATGCGTCCCGGCTCGTCCACCAGCCGTAGCACCGACAAACAGGCCACGCTCTTGCCGCACCCCGACTCGCCGACGATCCCCAGCGTCGCGCCTGCCGCCAACTCGAAGCTCACTCCGTCCACTGCTTTGACGACGCCGTCCGCGGTGTGGAAGTAGGTCTTGAGGTTATCGACGGTCAGGACCGCTTCAGTCATGTTGGATACCGATTACGATTACGATTACGATCGCGATCAAGAGCAGGAGCAGGAGGACCGGACGTCCTGCTCCTGCTCGCGATCGCTATCGTAATCGTAATCGACACAATCACCTCGAGAGTCGAGGATCGAGCGCATCCCTCAACCCATCACCGACGAGATTCAGCGCGATCACCGTGACCACGATCGCCATCCCGGCGAACGTCGTTACCCAGGGCGCCGACAGCATAACATCTCTTCCTTGCTGGATGATGACGCCCCAGGAAGCGGTGGGCGGCTGAACCCCTAACCCGAGGAACGAGAGTCCGGCTTCGATGAGGATGATGTTGCCCAGTCCCAGGGTGGCGGCGACGATGACCGGCCCCATCACGTTGGGGATGATGTGGCGGAAGATGATGCGCGGCGCGCCGAGCCCCAGCGCGTGTGCCGCCTCGATGAACTCCCGCTCGCGCAGCGACAACACCTCGGCGCGGACGATGCGAGCCGTCGACGGCCAGAGCGTCAATCCGAGGATGACGATCACCAATGTTATCGACATGTCGAAGAGCGCAATCACGGTGATCAGCAGCACCAGGCGTGGGAACGAGATGAGCATATCCACAAAGCGCATCAGGGCGCTGTCGATGATGCCGCCGAAGTAGCCGGCCACGGCGCCGACCGTCGTGCCCAGCGTGATCGAGATCGTCACCGCGATGAAGCCGATCGAGAGACTGACGCGGCTGCCGTAGAGCACCCGGGTGAGCACGTCGCGGCCATACCTGTCGGTGCCCATCGGGTGCGCCAGCGAGGGCGGCTGATGTCGGGTGGCCATGATGTCGCCGATGGCGCCCGGATCGTGCTGCGTCAGAAACGGCGTCAGCAGCGTCGCCAGGCAGATGATCGCCAACAGGACCAGTCCGGCCACGGCCAACCGGTTCTTCTTGAACTCGCGCCAGGCGATAGCCCACTGCGAGGTGCCGTCGTCGGCTTCCCTGCGCGCGAGCGCCAGCGTGATGCCCCAGGCCGCCGCCAGGCCGGAGACCAGGGTCACGAGCGCGACCCAGTAGTCGATGCGGCCGGCGCTGAAGGTCGCGAGTACGCGGTCGAATCCGGCCGCCAGCACGAGGACCAGCATCAGGCCGAAGGCCAGCAGCGGATAGCCGCCGGCGCGGCCGCCGAGGATCAGTGGCAGACCCGGTACGAGCGCCGCCAGGCGCGACCCGCGACCGCTCGGCTTCGCGTCAGTCATAGCGAATCCTCGGGTCGATTGCGGCGTAGAGCACGTCGGCGATCAGGTTGCCGATCACGACCATCACGGCGAACAGGAAGCTGACGGCCATCACCAGCGGGTAGTCGCGGTGAGAAATAGCGTCGACAATGGTTCGGCCCATCCCGGGCCAAGCGAAGACGTACTCGACCAGGACGGCGCCGCTCAATAGGAAGGGCAGGTAGAGCCCGAACAGCGTGATGATCGGCAGCAGCGCGTTCTTGAGCGCGTGCTTTAATATGACCGTTCGCTCCGGCAGACCCTTCGCGCGCGCGGTGCGGATGTAGTCCTGGCGGATCACCTCAAGCATCGAGCTGCGCATGTAGCGGGCGACGCCGGCCGCCGACGATACGCCCAGCGCGATCGATGG
>JBDHHX010000033.1:0-22065 GCA_039589155.1 Gemmatimonadota bacterium
TTCCAGGAAGTCACCAAACTCCTGCTCTCGCTCGTGATCGTGATCGTGATCCTGATCGTCACTGGGCTACGGGCGAGAAGGTGATTACGATCACAATCACGATTACGATCGCGAGCGAGAGCGCGAGCAGGATGTGTGGGGGGAATTTAGTCAGGTGTCGGCTCGATATCCACCGAGCCACTCGTCTGCCCAGCCAGCGAACCGGGCCGCCGCGATGGCCTCCCGCGCGCGCCGCATCAGATCCGTCAGGAAGTAGAGGTTGTGGATCGAGAGGACGCGCAACCCCAGGATCTCGCCGGAGACGAAGAGGTGCCGGACGTAAGCCCGGCTGTACTTGCCGCAGGCCCAGCATCCGCAGTCCGGCTCGATCGGTCCACTCTCGTCGCGCCAGGCCGCGATTTTCACATTGACAGGTCCCTGGGAGGTGAACGCGGTCCCGTTGCGCCCATTCCGGGTGGGCGCGACACAGTCGAAGATGTCGTAACCCAAGCGAACGGCCTCGATCAGGTCGGGCGAGTAACCGACGCCCATCAGGTAGCGGACGCCGTCCGCCGGCAACTCGGGCTCCAGACCCTCTAGGATCTGGTACATCAACTCCTTCGGCTCGCCCACCGAAAGGCCGCCGACGCCGTAGCCGGGCCAGTCGCGAACCTGCCGGGCGCGCTGCAGCGACTCGATGCGCAGGTCGAGGAAAGTGCCGCCCTGGATGACGGGGAGCAGCTGTTGCGGCGGCCCATCGCCGCCCACCCGGTCGAGACGGGCGACGCAACGCTTCAACCAGCCTTGTGTACGATCGACGGCCGCAGCAGCCGTCTCGCGGTCGGCGCGACCCGGTGGGCACTCGTCGAAGGCCATGACCACGTCGGCGCCCAGGGCTGCCTCGATCTCCATCACCAGCTCGGGCGTGATGAGATGGCTCGAGCCGTCGATGTGGCTTTGGAACTGGACGCCCTCATCGCTGACCTTGTTGATCCGGGCCAGCGAGAAGACCTGGTAGCCACCGGAGTCGGTGAGGATTGGCCGATCCCAGCCCATGAATGCGTGTAATCCGCCCATGGCCCTGACCAACTCGTGGCCGGGACGCAAATACAGGTGGTAGGCGTTGGCAAGAATCATCTCGGCGCCCAGCGCCTGCAGCTCCTCGGGCGCCACCGCTTTCACCGTGCCCTGGGTGCCGACGGGCATGAAGGCCGGCGTCCGCACCGTACCATGGGCCAGGCGCAGGGTCCCTGCCCGGGCGGCGCCATCCTGAGCCTGGAGTTGAAACGCGGGCCGGCTCATAGCACGACCATCGCGTCGCCGTAGGAATAGAAGCGGTACTCCCGTTCCTGAGCGTGGCGGTAGGCGCTCATCGTCAACTCGTAGCCAGCGAAGGCGGCGACCAGCATGAGCAGGGTCGAGCGCGGCAAATGGAAGTTGGTGATCAGGCGATCGACAGCCTGGAAGTGATGGCCCGGCCGAATGAAGAGGTCTGTCGTTCCAGTTCCCTGGTTGACCTGGCCGTCGCTACCGGCGGCAGACTCCAACGTGCGCACTGAGGTAGTACCGGCGGCCCAGATCGCGCCGCCACGCTCGCGGCTACGGTTCACGACTTCCGCCGCGTCAGCTGTCACCCGGTAGCGCTCGATGTCGAGTCGATGTTCGGTAGGATCCTCCACGTCGACGGGCCTGAAGGTGCCCGGCCCGACGTGCAACGTCACCTTCGCCACTTCAACGCCACGGGCACGGATCGCTTGAAGCAGACGGTCGCTGAAGTGCAGGCCCGCTGTGGGCGCCGCGACGCTACCACTCTCATCCGAGTAGACCGTTTGATAGCGGGAGCGGTCCGCATCATCGTCGGCGCGACGAATATACGGCGGCAACGGCACGTGTCCGTAACGCTCCAACGCCGCACTCGGCGACAGGTCGGTAAGCAAGCGCACGATCCGACCGCCGCCTTCCGCCGAGTCCTCGATCTGCACCGCCAGGTCCTCGCCGATCTCCACGCGGCGGCCAGGCTTTAGCTTACCGCCGGGCCGGACCAAGGCGCGCCAGCGGGTAGCATCAGCATCGATCGGCTCGAGCAGCAGGATCTCGGCAGCGGCGCCTGTCGGCTTGCGTCCCAGCAGGCGCGCCGGGAATACACGTGAATCGTTCAGGACCAGCACGTCGCCGGGGGACATCAAGGAGGGCAGATCGACGAATTCGCGGTCCTCGAGCGCCGCGCCGTCACGGCGGACGGCAAGCAAGCGGCTCGCATCCCGTTCCGGGAGCGGGCGCTGAGCGATGAGTCTTTCGTCGAGAGGGTAGTCGAAGTGGCGGGTGCCCACGTGCTCAGCCATCAGTGAACAGACGGCCCTGTTCGTCGGTTGTGCCGGCCGGCAGGTCGTACCCGAACCGCTGGTAGGCCTTCGCGGTCGCCACGCGCCCACGTGACGTTCGCTGCATGAGGCCGTTCTGGATCAGGTAAGGTTCGTAGACTTCCTCCAGCGTGTCCGCCTCTTCGCCCAACGCCACGGCAAGGCTCTGGAGGCCCACGGGTCCGCCCGCGAAGTCCTCGATGATCAACCGCAGCATCCGCGTATCCATCTGCTCCAGGCCGTACTCGTCAACGTTGAGCATCTCGAGTGCCGCCTCGGCCACGGGCCGGGTAACGCGGCCGTCCGCCTTCACCTCGGCGTAGTCACGTACCCTTCGCAGCAGCCGGTTGACGATGCGCGGCGTGCCACGCGAACGTCGTGCCAGCTCCTCGGCCCCATCATCATCAATGGGAACGCCGAGGATCCCGGCCGAGCGCAAGACGATCTTCTTCAGCTCATCCGTCGGATAGTAGCCGAGTCGCTCGACGACTCCGAAACGCGCGCGCATCGGCGGAGTAAGAAGCCCAAACCGCGTCGTGGCGCCGATCAGGGTGAACCGTTCCAGCTTCATCGAGATCGTCTGCGCTTTCGGCCCCTCGCCCAGGCGAATCTCGATGCGGAAGTCTTCCATGCCCGGGTAGAGAAACTCTTCAGTAATCGGCCGCAGACGATGGATCTCGTCGATGAAGAGTACGTCTCCCTCCTTGAGGTTGGTCAGCGACGCGACCAGGTCGCCCGGCTTCTCCAGCGCCGGGCCAGACGTGATCTGGATGTCGACGCCCAATTCGTTGGCGGTCAGCAAGGCGAGCGTCGTTTTGCCCAGCCCGGGCGGTCCGTAGAAGAGCGTGTGGTCCAGCGGCTCTTTCCGCTTGATGGCCGCGGCGATGTAGATCCCGAGACTTTCCTTCACCTTCTCCTGGCCGACGAACTCAGACATGCGCTGCGGGCGCAGCGCCGCCTCGCTCATCCCCTCGCCGTGCAGCTGTCTTGGCGTCGTTATCTCGGTAGTCATGACAGTCCGGCCAGCGCCTCCCTCACCAAGCTCTCCACACCTCGGTCGCCATCATCGCTGCCTTTTAGTGCGTTGCGCACGGCGCTTTCTGACTCGGTCCTCGAGTAGCCGAGCGCGACCAGCGCGCCGACCGCCGACTCGACGACCGCGCCCTCGGGCTCGACCTCGGCGACGGCGGTGACCATGTCGTCGAGCTTGTCGCCCAACTCGAGGGCGATGCGCTCTGCCTTCTTTTTGCCGACGCCGTTCACCGTGCAAAGGCGAGCCAGGTCGCGGCTGCGAACCGCCTCAACCAGCAGAGCGGCGTTCATGGTGCCAAGCATCGTCAACGCCAGTCGCGGGCCGACGCCGGACGCCGACTGCAAACGCAGAAACAGTTTGCGCTCCAGCTCATCGGGGAAGCCGAAGAGCTCGAGCCCATCGTCGCGACCCAGCAGAGCGGCATGCAGCTCCACTTCCTGCCCGATCCGCGGCAACGACTCGAACCCCGAGGACGGGATCAACAATTCGTAGGTCACGCCGCCCGGCGTCGCGATCTCTGCGCGGTCGATCTCCTTGCTCACCAGCACGCCCCTTACCCGACTTATCACGAACGCTTCCTCCCTACGCCACCGCCGATGCCGGCCCGGCTCTCGGAGCCGCCGCGGAAGATATGACAGAGTGCCAGCGCGACCCCGTCCGCGGCGTCCTGCGGAGCGGGGGGTTGGTCGAGCGACAGGTGCTTCTGCACCATGAAGGCGACCTGATCCTTGCTGGCCATGCCGCTGCCGGCAACTGCGCTCTTGACCTCGGCAGGTGGATACTCCTCCACCGGAATGCCGCGGGCTGCCGCCGCCAGGAGCACGGCGCCGCGTGCGTGGCCGAGCACGACGGTCGTCCGCGCGTTGCGGCCATGGAAAACGCCCTCGACGCACAGCACGTCGGGGCGAGCGCGATCGATAACTGCGGTGAGGCCCTGGAAGATCTCGAGCAGGCGCTCGGCCAGGCTCCGCTTACCCGTCGTATGGATGGCGCCGCACTCGACGAGGGCTGGCTTGCGGTCCGCGGCCGTCACGACTCCGTACCCTGTCGTCTGGGTGCCGGGATCTACACCGAGGACGATCATGAGTTGGTCCGGATGACGCCGCCCTTTGCATCTCTGTCACTGCGGCGAACAGCGCGGTGAATCTTCATCCCCAACCGCTCCCTTCCGGCCGCTACTGTGCCCCGGCCAACTCCGCCAGCAACTCCTCGTCGATATCGAGGTTGGAGTAGACGTTCTGGACGTCTTCCTGCCCTGAACGTCGTGGAAACTGGACGGGTCCGTCGTCACCAGGTAGGCATCGCCTTCGGACTGCAGATCCTCGGCCCCGGCTTCGAGCGCCGCCTCCAGCGCCGCGTCTTCCGCGTAGCGGCTCGCATCGATCAGCAGGTGGCCCATCCGCTCGAAGTTCCACGCCACGGAGCCGCTAGCGCCCAGGTTGCCGCCCTGACGTTCCAGGATATGGCGCAGCGCGGCAACGGTACGGTTCGTGTTGTCGGTGACCGCCTCGATCAAGATCGCGACGCCACCCGGCCCGTAGCCCTCGTAGGTGACATCCTCGTACGACGCACCCGGCAAATCGCCGGTCCCGCGGAGGATCGCCTTCTCGATGTTGTCCTTGGGCATGTTGGCCGCCCGGGCGTTCTCGATCGCCGTTCGCAGCCAGGGGTTGCCGTCGGGATCACCGCCACCTTCGCGGGCAGCGACCGTGATTTCGCGGATCAGCTTTCCGAACAGCTTTCCGCGCTTGTTGTCTTCGGCCGCCTTCTTGCGCTTGATCTGCGACCACTTGTTGTGGCCGGCCATTCGACCTTCCTATTGGTGTGTGGATCGCTCGACTGTGGCTAAGATAGGTAGGGGAGCGGCGGTTTTCAAATGAAGTAGCGAGTAGGCTAGTAGACGAGTAGACGAGAGGATCTGGTCCTGTTCTCGTCTACTCGTCCACTTGTCTACTTGCCCACTATTTTTTCGCCTCTTCCTCGTCGCGCGCCTTTGCCTCCTCGACGATCTTCTCGGCGACATTAGGCGGGACCTGCTCGTAGGCCACGAACTTCATCTTGTGGCTACCACGGCCCTGGGAGATGGAGCGAAGCGTCGAGGAGTATTTGTACATCTCGGCCAGCGGGACCTGTGCCTTGACGACCTGTTTCTTGCCCTGCGGTTCCATGCCCATGATCTTGCCGCGCCGCTGGTTCAGGTCGCCCATCACGTCACCCATATACTCGTCGGGCACGGTGATCTCGACTTCGTAGATCGGCTCCAACAGGATGGGGCCGGCGGAAGAGGCCACGTTCTTGAAAGCCAGAGAGCCAGCGACCTTGAAAGCGATATCGGAGGAGTCGACGGAATGGTGGGAGCCGTCGTAGACGGCGGCCTGGAAATCGACCACGGAGTACCCGGCGATCACGCCCCGGGCAGCAGCCTCCTGAACTCCTTTGTCCACCGACGGGACGAACTTCCCGGGTATCACACCGCCGACGATCTTGTTGACGAACTCGTAACCGCTACCGGCAGGCAGCGGGCTGATCCGGACCCAGCAGTCGCCGAACTGACCGCGACCGCCCGTCTGTTTCTTGTATCGCCCCTGCCCTTCGGCCGTCTTGGTGAAGGTCTCCCGATAAGGGATTCGCGGAGGCTCGGTTTCCACCTCGACGCCGTAGCGCCGCTTCAGTCGCTCGATGGCTAGCTCGAGATGCTGCTCGCCCAGCCCGCGGGCGATGGTCTGGCCAAGCTCCGGATCGAAGGCGGCCGTAAAAGTCGGATCTTCCTCGTGGATCTTGTGGAGGCCGGTCGAGACCTTATCCTCCTCGCCCCGCTTGGCCGACCTGACCGCAATGGCGATGTCGGCGTCGGGGAAATCGATGCCGGCCAGGACCAGCTCGCGGCTTTCACCCGAGAGCGTGTCGCCGGTGTGGGTATCACGCAGCTTGGCGACTACCCCGACGTCGCCGGCATGAAGCTGTTCGACCTCCGCGCGGTCCTTGCCCTGTGGCACGCCGGGGTGACCCAGCTTCTCCGTTCCGCCCCGAGTCGGGTTCTTCGCCATGTCGCCGCCCCTTACGGTGCCGGAGAAGATACGGAAGTAGGAGAGCTCGCCGACGTGAGGCTCCGACGTCGTCTTGAAGACGAGAGCGGCGAACGGGCCATCGTCCGCGGCCGTCAGCTCGACTTCCTGACCGCCGGCCAGCGCCACCTCGTGAATGGCTTCCGCCGGGCTCGGCATGATCTCGACGAACCGATCCATCAGGCTGCGGGCGCCGTAGCCTCTTTCGGGGGCGGCACAAACGACGGGGTAGATGAGCCCCTGCTTCATGGCGGCCTTCAGCGCTTCCGCCGCCCGGGCCGGCTCGATGGTTTCTTTCTCGAAGTACTCCTCCATGAGGGCATCGTCGGTGGCGGCAATCGCCTCGACCAACTCCTGGTAGGCTGAGTCATAGGCATCCTGCATGTCGCCGGGGATGTCCCCTTCCTTGTACGCACCCTTGGTGGACTTGGGATCGAATATCCTGGCTTTGCCCGAGAGCAGGTCGACGACGCCGCTGAAGTCCTCACCGGAACCGATGGGAATCTCGAGCGGGGCGGCGTCCTTGGAGAATTCCTCGTGGATGTCGTTCAGCACTGAAGCGAAGTCTGCGTTCTCCTTGTCCATCATCGAGACGACGAAGATCCGCGGTATCCCCCGCTTCTCGCAGCGGTCCCAGACGTTTTCCGTGCCGACAAGGACTCCGGCGGTCGCGTCCACCAGGATGGCGGCGCCATCCGCGATCCGGACACCGGCCACGACTTCGCCAGAGAAATCCAGGAATCCAGGCGTGTCGATGAGGTTGAGCTTCGTACCCTGCCAATCGGCGTGGGCGACCGCCATTCCGATAGAGATCCCATGATCCTTCTCTTCGGCGGTGAAATCGGTCAGCGCGGTGCCTTCCTGTACCGAGCCCTTCCGATTGCTGGCACCGGCGGAATGGCAGATCGCGTCTACCAGCGTGGTCTTGCCGGTGCCGCCGTGGCCCAGGAAGACGATGTTGCGGATCGCATCGGTGGAATACGTCTTGGCTGACAAGTCCTGCCTCCGTGGCTCTGCTCCGTTGTGGTCGGGAGCGGAATCGTATTCCTCCTCTTGGAACGAGTCAAGACGGGCGGGTCGGCGGGGGCGGCGCCCGGCCGCAGACCGGCCGCCTTTCAACAGCCATGTTGGAATTCAACAGCCAACAGCCAGCAGCCATTGATCGACGTCCAGGTTGTATCGGCGCTTCGCGCCTCCAGCGATCGACGTTCGACGTTCGAGTCTCTACGTCCAGGTTGAGCGTCGAAGGTCGGATGTCGGGAGTTGTTCGTTGAAGGAAAACCTGAACGTCGAGAGTTGGCTGCTGGCTGTCGGCTGTCGAATCTGTCTAACTGGACCCGCGGTCGCCAAGATGCCTAGTGGCGCACTCCATGCTGTTGCTGGCGGCGCTTGGAGACGTCGTCGAGGAAGCGGCGCTCTTCCGGGGTGAGGGACTCGATCCCCTGGTCGGCGATCTTCTCCAGCAGCTTGTCGACCACCTCGAGCATGCGCTTCTCCTCCTCGACTTTCGCCGGCCGCTTTCGGGGGTCGCCGTTCGCATCGCCCGACACCACCCGCAGCTTCCTGCGGCGGAAGCGTTTCTTCAGACCGCCCCAGTGCGCCTGTAGCTGCCAGCCTTTCTTGAGGTAGATATAGCCGACGATCAGACCGCCGAGGTGGGCGAAGTGAGCGATTCCGTCAGCTCTGCCAGAGAAGGCGGAGAAGAAGGAGATGGCGCCAAGGAAGAGGACAACGTACTTCGCCTTCACCGGGAAGATGGCGTAGATCCAGATGAGGGCGTTCGGCCAATTCAGGGCATAGGCGAGCATGACCCCGAAGACCGCGCCGGAGGCGCCGACGATGGTGCCGCCACCGAAGATGAGAGTGAAGAGCGCGCCACCGACTCCGCAGATGAGATAGTACTTGATGAACTCCTTTCCGCCCCAGCGCTCCTCGAGCGGTGGGCCGAAGAAGAAGAGCATCAGCATGTTGAAGAAGACGTGGAAGAAGCCGGCGTGGACGAACATATAGGTGATGATCGTCCACGGCTCCTTGTAGACTTCGGATACGTTGAAGCCCAGATACTCGACGGCCAGCTCGAACGGTATCGCGCCCGCCCAGATGAGCACGGCCATCACCGCGTTGGCGATGATCAGGCGCTTCACCCAGGGCGTCAGGCGGTAGCCGAAGCCGAATGTCATTCGATTGGCCGGTCTGTTCATATCCTATAAGGCCTGAGTCTCTCGTCTCTCTACTACCCTAACCCTCGCTGCCGGGGCGGGTTCCGTCAGGCCGGGTCCTCTAGCGCCAGGTTCACGATGCGCTCGCAAAGCTGCTCAAAGGGAACGTCCCGCGCCGCTGCCGCTTTGGGAAGCAGACTGGTCGCGGTCATACCGGGCAGCGAGTTCGCTTCGAAGCACCACGGGGCGCCGCTTTCGTCGAGCCTGAAGTCGACCCGACTGTAGGCCGAGAGTCTGAGTATGCGGTGTGCCTTGACGGCCAACAACTGCACTTCCTCGGTTATCTCCTCGGGTATTGGCGCCGGGACCTCGTACTCCGACATGCCCTTGGTGTACTTGCACTCGTAGTCATAGATCTCGTGTCGTGGCCGGATCTCCACGATGGGCAGCGCCTCGTCGCCGAGGACGCCGACCGCCAGCTCACGGCCGGGCACGAAACGTTCGATCAGCGACGGACCGTCGAACGCCTCGGCCCGGGCGAGGGCAGCCTCCAGCTCGCCCGGCGCCTTGACCAGGCTCACGCCGACAGTTGATCCCTCATGAGACGGCTTCACAATCACCGGAAACCCGCCCAGCGCGGTCTCGATCTCTGAGGCCGAAACGTGCCCCACCAACCACGGTGGCGTTGGCACGCCGCCACTGGCGAACAGCTCCTTGGTCACCAGCTTGTCCATTGCCAACGCGCTACCCAGTGGACCACTTCCCGTGTAGGGGATGCCGACCAGATCGAGGAGCGCCTGAACCCTGCCGTCCTCGCCGGCACCGCCGTGCAGCGCGACGAAGACGGCATCGGTGCCCCGCATCTCCGGCAACTGTTCCAAGCTCGATGCGAGCGTCCCCTCGGACAGTTGCTCCAACGCCTGGCGCTCGGGCGGCGCACGGCCGATGCCTCCCGCCTCGTCGCCGACGGCGTCCAGGTCGATTAGCCGGCCACCTGCCGCATCGACGGCCACCACGTCGTGTCCGTTCGCGCTCAAGGCCGCGGCTATTCCGCGACCCGTAGCCAGGGAGACGTCGCGCTCGGCGCTGGTTCCGCCCATCAGGACCGCAATCTTCACAGCTCTATCCTGGCCTCAGGCGCCAATGCCGATGAGGTAGTGAACGACGTCGAACCGAGTGATGATCGCGTCCGGCTCGCCGTGGCTGCGGACGATGACGGCCGGGCGTCCGCCGACTAGCTCGCGGGTTACCGACTCGAAGTCGGCGTCATCCTCGACGACCGGAAACGGCTCCTCCATGACCGGTTCGACCGGGGTGTCAATGAGCTCGGGCTGCTGCACCAGGCGCGCCATGAGCCCCGATTCCGACACCGAGCCAACGCACTCGCGATCATGCAAGACTGGCAGCTGAGAGACGTTGTTGTCCTCGATAAGTCCCAGCGCTTGTCTGACGGAGGTGTCGGGCGCCACGGCGATCAGCGCCGGCAGACCTCTCGTCTTGGCGGCGAGCAGAGATCCGATGCTGGGGGCAGCGTCGACGGTGAGGCGGTTCTCGCGCAACCACTCGTCGTTGTAGAGCTTAGAGAGGTAGCGCTCACCGGTATCGCAAAGAAGCGCGACGATCAGGGCGTCCGGATCATCGAGCTCGTGTGCGATCTGGACCGCCACGTGGACGATGAGGCCGGTTGTGGTGCCGACAAAGAGCCCTTCTTCGCGTGTGAGCCTGCGGGCCATGGCGAACGAGTCGCGGTCTTCGACGCTCCTGAACTCATCGACGATGTCAAAGTCGAGCGTGCCGGGGATCTTGTCGTTGCCGGCGCCTTCGACTTTGAACGGAGCGTAAGGCCCGACCTCGCGGGTCGCGTGGTAGTCCGCGTAGATGGAGCCCTTGGGGTCCGCGGTGATCACTTTGATTCCTGGCTTCTGCTCCTTCAGATAGCGCGCGACGCCTGTCACCGTGCCGCCCGTGCCCGCCGCCCCGACGAAGTGGGTGATCCGTCCCTCGGTCTGCTCCCACAGTTCGGGGCCCGTCGTACGGTAGTGAGCTTCGGGATTCGCCTCGTTGTAGAACTGGTCCGCCATGACGGCGTTGGGTGTCTCTTCGGCAATGCGCTGAGCGACGTTCAGGTAGTTGTCGGGGTGATCGGGCGGCACGTTCGACGGCGTCGTGATGACCTCGGCTCCGAATGCCCGCATCAAGCGGATCTTCTCCTGGCTGAACTTGTCTGACATCGTGAAGATGCAGCGATAGCCCTTGACGCAGGCGGCAACCGCGAGCCCAACACCTGTGTTGCCAGCCGTACCCTCGACGATGACACCGCCGGGCTTCAGCGTACCCGCCCGTTCGGCGGCCGCGATCATAGCAATCCCGATCCGGTCTTTGACAGAACCGCCCGGGTTCATGAACTCCGCCTTACCGTACACCGGCGTCCTGGCACCGCCCGTAACCGCCCCAAGTCGGATCAGCGGCGTCCAGCCGATGACATCGAGTACGTTTTCGTAGGGCCGCGTGTGGGCTTTGCGCCCGCCATCTTCCGACATCAGTCCCTCTCTTCCTGCCTTACCGTTATCGAGTAGCGTTGGAAGCGGACGGGCAAGGCCGCCCAAACTGCCACGTTCTTCGTCCCCAATGTCGCCGGGTGATAGGAGAGCTCAGTCGCACCCGCCAGGGCGATAGAATCCAGCTGTGCGTGACCGCTCGACCGCGAGAGCTCCACCGAGTCCACCGCACCCGCCTCGGTGATGTGGATCCTGAGGAGCACTTCGCCCTCGATCCCATCGCGCCAGAGCCGGACCGGGTAGCGAAACGGCATCTCCTGGCTGCGCAATGCCGGGAGCCGCTGCACGCGCTTCCGGAACAGACCATCGAGACTGATCCGCTCGCTGGCCGCGGCATAGCCGACTGCCACAGTCGCCACCACGAGTCCCACGATCAAGAGTCGCTTCAAGCGTCCTCCAATTGCCGCTTCAACTCCGCCAGTATGGCGAGCGCTTCGATGGGCGTCATCTCTTCCGGCGCCAGCGATCGCAGCCGTTCCAGCACGGGATTCTCGGGTAGCTGGAACAGTGAGAGTTGTGTCTGATCCGCCGAATCCGGGAGGTGGCGACCCAGGCGGGGCCCCCTTCCGACGTCTACACCCTCGAGGTCTCGCAAGATCTGCCGGGCGCGCTCGATCACGTCGCGCGGTAAGCCGGCCAGTCGGGCCACCTGCACGCCGTAGGACCGGTCGGCGCCGCCGGGCTCCAGGCGTCGCAGGAATACGATGTCATCGCCCACCTCCTTGACGGCGACGTTCCAGGCCGCGGCGGAGGGGAGCAAATCACAGATCTGGGTGAGCTCGTGATAGTGCGTGGCGAAGATCGTCTTGGCGCGTATCTGTTCGTGGATGTGCTCGGTGACCGCCCAGGCGATGGAGACGCCGTCGTAGGTGGAAGTACCGCGACCGATCTCGTCGAGCAATACCAGGCTACGTTCGGAGGCGCCGTTCAGGATGGCGGCGGTTTCGATCATCTCGACCATGAAGGTGCTGTGGCCCAGCGCGATGTTGTCGGTGGCGCCGACGCGAGTGAAGATCCTGTCGACGACGCCGACCCGTGCCGACTCGGCCGGGACGAAGGAGCCGGCCTGCGCCATCAGCGTGATCAGGCCGACCTGGCGAAGGATGGTCGATTTTCCGGCCATGTTGGGGCCGGTGAGAATGATCACTCTTTCGTCGTTATCGAGGCTAACGTCGTTGGGCACGAACTGTTCGCTCGGCATCATGCGCTCGACCACCGGGTGGCGGCCGCCGTGGATCTCGATGCGGTCCTCGTCATCGATCTGTGGCCGAACGTAGCTATTGCGATCAGCAACGTAGGCGAGGGCGGCGAAGCCATCAATCCGGGCGATGCGGCGCGCCAGGTCTTGCAGACGCTCCACCTCGGCGGCAACCTGGTCACGCACCTCTCGGAACAGTGCCCCCTCCAGCTCGCCGATCCGCTCCTCGGCGCTCAGCACCTTGGACTCCCACTCCTTGAGCTCGGGCGTTACGAACCGTTCCGCGTTGGTAAGCGTCTGGCGCCGCTGGTAGTCGTCGGGCGCCTTGCCCAGGTTGGGTTTGCTGACCTCGATGTAGTAGCCGAACACTCTATTGTAGCCGACCTTCAGCGAGCCGATACCCGTGCGCTGGCGTTCGCGTCCCTGCAGCTCCGCTATCCAGCCGACAGCGCCGTCGCGGATCGATCGCAGCTCGTCCAACTCCGCCGAATGGCCGCCGCGGATCACGCCGCCGTCCGCCAGGGCGAGGGGCGACTCGGAGTCGATCGAACGCTCCACGAGCTCGGCGACGCTGGCGACCGGATCGAATCCCTCCAGCACCTCGGTGAGCTCGACGGCGGCCGGCGTACCGAGCGCAGCCTGGAGTGGTGGCGCCGAGCGCAGCGAGGCCGCCAGGGCCAGCAGATCGCGGGGGCCCGCGCGTCCGGCGCCGGCCTTTCCGGCCAGTCGCTCGAGATCACGCACCGCTTTCAACGCCTCGCGCGCTTGCTTGCGACGCGGTCCATCCTCGTACAGCTCCTCCACCGCATCCAGCCTTCGCCGTATCGCCGCCGCGTCGGCCAGCGGGCGCAGCAGCCAGGAGCGGAGCAGACGCGCACCCATCGGGGTGAGCGTCGCGTCCACCACGTCGAGCAGAGCCGTGCCCTCAGAGTCGGGGCGCATCGGCTGCACGACCTCCAGGTTGCGCCGTGTCATCTCGTCCATGTGCAGCGCTGCCATGTCCCGCTCAACCTGCGGAGGCCGCAGTTGGCTACCGCCACCCGGCTGCACGTCGAGCAGGTAGGACAGAAGCGCACCCGCCGCCTGAACAGCCAACTCGTCGCCCGCGCCGGCCAGCCCGAGGCTAGCCAGGCTCTTTATTCTGAAGTGCCGGCAGATCGCCTCGCCGGCGATGTCCGAGTCGAAGCACCAGTCGTCTCGATAAGTGAGCGGGCGATCGGGCAGCCCGGGCTGGGCGGCTTCGCCTCGATCCCAGGAGCGCGGGAGCAGTACCTCACGGGCATCGACGCGGTCGAGCTCGGAAGCGAGCTCGGGCCGCGGGAATACAGCGCAGAAGAACTCACCAGTGGAGATGTCCGCCCAGGCCAGTCCCACGCGCTGCGCATCAGCCGGGCCAGCGGCCGCCGCCATGAAGTTGTTGCGGGCGGCGGAGAGCAGCGCGTCGGAGAAGACGACACCTGGAGTGACGGTCTCGACCACCTCACGCCGAACGATGCCCTGTGCCTGCGCGGCATCCTCTACCTGCTGGCAGATCGCCACGCGCCGGCCCATGCGAATCAGTTTCTGCACGTACTCCTGAGCGGCCTTGATGGGCACACCGGCCAGCGGCACGGCAGCGGCTTCTCCGTTGTTGCGCGAAGTGAGGGTGAGGTTGAGGAGGCGGGCCGCCTCCTCGGCATCCTCGAAGAACGTCTCGTAAAAGTCGCCGACCTGAAAGAAGAGGATAGCGTCGGGGTGCCGGCCCTTCAGCTCGAGGTACTGGCGCATCAGCGGGGTATTGGGCGCGTTCGACGGCAACGCTCAGCTCCCACCGGAACGGGTCTGCTGGACGATGAACGGCGAATAGCCCATGCGGGTCAGTCGCTCGTGCAGCGATTGCGCCTCGGTCTGCGCCAGCGCGCGGCCGACGCGGACGCGGTAAATCGGATCGTTGGGCATGGCATTCAGCACCCAAGCCTCATAGCCCATCGACAGAAGCTCGCGGGCGAGGTTCTGGGCGGCCACCTGGTCCTTGAACGCCGCCACCTGCACCGTGTAGGTGCCCGCCGGATCCTGGCAGCCGCGACGCTGTTCGAGCAGCGCGACTTCGAGGTCCGGATTCGTCGCCGGCGCCAGCTCGTTCATTCCCTGCGCCGCCGCGGCGCAGGCGCGGCGCGGGTCGCCCATCGCGTTGGCGGCGCGGGCGATCCAGAGCAACGCTTCCGGGCCGTGCTCGCTGGTCGGGTAGTCGCGCCTCAGCCGGCCCATGTAATCGACGGCCCTGGAGTAGTCCCCCTCTGTGTACTTGTACTGTCCGAGTCGCAACAGGGCGTCATCTGCGTATTGGGTGTTCGAGCCCTCGATGATCACTCGCAGATAGAGCAGCTCGGCAGCCGTCCCGTCATCGGCCAAACGGGCGCCGAGGAACCAGGCGCGTACTCTATCGTCCAGCTCGGCTGTCTCCCCGTACTCGCCCTCCCAACTGGCCAGCGCCTGGCGAGCCTGTCGTGCCTCACCTTCGTCCGCCAGCCGCTCCGCCTGATCCAGCAGCGTTTCTTCCTGGGCGACACCGGACCGCGCAGCGCCCATCCCCAGCAGCAGCGCGACGCCGAGGAGCGCCAGCTGCCGCCAGACCCGCTTGCCATGCCCCTGATTAACCACGTCTGCCTCCGGTTCCAACCGCTGCTGCTCGCTTAGCGGCCCCCAGCACACCTATCCTGAGGAGAGCCTCCTCCAAAGCTTCCGCTGCCGAGATACCCCCGGACTTTATCAGGCGGTCGGCCTGAAACAACTCCTCGAGGGCGGCGCCGACCTGATCCCGCGACCAGCCGCGCGCCTGCCGCACGTACGCCTTAACCTTCCAACCCAGATTGCGATACGAGCCATCCCGCTTGAGAACGCGTACCAGCGTGTTCTCGCCCTCCAGCGCCAGCCCGACGTGGACCAGCGATTCGGAGACTGCGCCGATCAGCGCTACAGCGCTCTCGCCGGAGTCGAGGAGGTCCGGCAGTTCGGCGAGCGCGTCGCCGATCCGCCGCTCCGCCACCTTGTCGATCCACTGCCAGCGATCCACCTGCGGCAGCGCGCCGACGCTGGCCCGTACCTCATCCAGCCCGACCCGTTTTTCCGGGGCCACGAAACTGGCCAGCTTCTCGAGCTCCTGCGCCAGCACGCCGAGCCGCGGTCCAATCCCGGTGGCCAGCAGCTGGGCCGCGTTCATGTCGAGCTCGAGCTCGTTGTCCTCGCGAGCGCGCTTGGCCAGCCAGCCTGGCAGCTCCGATGGCTGGGGCGCCTTGAGCGACAATGTCAGACACTCCTTGCGGAGTACGTCGTAGAACTTGGCTTTCGAGCCACGGGGGATCTCGGCAGCGACAATCAAAACCCGTCCCGGCACCGCCCGCGCCACCGTCTGCTCGACAACCGTCCGGGCCGAGGGCGTCAGCCCCTGGGCCCCCCGGATGACGACGGCGCGATAGCGGGACAGCATGGGCGGCGTTTCAAGCACGGCGGCCAGGGTCGGGGCATCGACCTCCGAGCCGCTCAACTGATCGAGATCGAAATCGGCGGAACCGCCGTCGAGATGGGCATCCGTCAGGAGAGAGATCGCCTCGTCGCGGAGGAAGGGGTCGTCCGCAATGAGAAAGAAGCTCCCGCCGAGCTCTCCTCGACCCAACCTGTCGCCGAGCTGGTCGTACGTCAGCTGACCCATACCCAACTAATGGGCGGGGCTCCGAGGGGTGTCAACAGAGATGTCGGAGTCGGAGGTCTATCGAGTGACCGCTGCCTCGCTCGTCGATGCAGCGCTGGTGGAGGTCCTGAGCGGCGCGCGGAATAGCGGTGGGCGATCCGGCGAGCTGGTAAGTAGCCCCTCGCTGGAGAAATCCGGCACCCGCAGCAGGCTGGGGGCGGGCGCGAAACGGGGAGCCGGACCGAAGACCGATGGAAGCTCCCCTGAAGCCGGGTCGATCTCCACCACCACGGGCGGCAGCTCCAGCGGGTCCGCGGAGCGGAGCACGGGCAGCGACGAGATGAACAGGATGCCGATGGCGGTGAGGCCGGCCACGGCCAGCGTGAGCCCGAACTCGTTCGTGCGCCGGCCCAGCCGGCTCTGGAGCTCGATGACCCGTCGCTGAACGCGGGTCACACAATCGGCCGCCGCCTGGGGCGGCTCGATGTCTTTCACCAGGTGAAGGCCGCTGCGCATCACCCGGTCGTATTCGGCACATCTACCGCAATTCGACAGGTGCTCGCGGTACTCGCTGAGGGGACGCCCCTCGAGCCGCCAGTCGAAGTAATCCGAATACTCCTGGAGAAATTCTTCGCAATCCATGCTCTCGCCCAGAACGCTGTTCCGTCTGAGGCCCGCGCCTTGAACGGTGGTCGTCCTTATCTACTCATCACGGCCGTGGGAGTTCCATGCCCACCGGCCTCCCGTTCCCAGGGCCGGAACGAGCCGACAGCGGTCAGGCCGAATGCTCCTCCCCGCCGCTTCGCCGCCCCTGGAATGTCGGTATTTGGGCTTGTGGAATCCGGCCATGAAAATAGCGCCGGGAGTTGGGATTTCGAAAGTGTGAGGTGGGAATTGGATTGGGAATTCGGGGAGCCGCGAGGTTCCCAGCCCCCTCGCTTTCCCCGATTTCACGAATGCCGGAATCCCTGAATCGCCTTCGACAATTGGGGACATTCGACTCACATTGTCGGAATCCCGACCTCGGATTTCCCCAATTCCCATAAAAAAAGGGGCGGCTTGGCGGGCCGCCCCTTGGGAAAGATCGCTTGCGGATATTATGGCTTCCGCGAGCCCTCAGCGCAGCATAGGTGCTACGATCTGCGCAAAGTTGTTCCGGGCCCGGTTCAAACGCGACTTCACCGTGCCCAGGTTTACTCCGGTGATCTCCGAGATCTCCTCGTAGGTCTTGCCTTCCATCTCCCTCAGGACGAAGACCGCGCGATGGTGCTCGGGTAGCTGTTCAACGGCCTTTTCCACCATGTCCCGCAGATGCCGCTTGCGGAACAGGTCGTCCGGCCGGTAATGCGGATCCTCCCACTGCAGCGGGCGATGATCCGCTTCCCAGTTCTTTTTGATCGTCTGGAACAACACCAGCGGGTTGCGAGAGCGGTTCCGCAGCTCGTTCTTCGCCAGGTTGCTCGCGATGGTGTAGATCCAGGTTGAGAACTTCTTGGTCTGGTCGAACCGGTGCAGGTGCCGATACACCCTGATGAACGTCTCTTGAACCAGATCTTCCGCCCGGTCGCGATCACCTATCGTCCGATAGATGAAGTTCAGCAACCGAGACTGGTACCGAGACACCAGCTCCGGAAACGCCAGGCCGTTTCCGTCCAGGAACCGCGCCACCAACTCGCTGTCTGCCAAGTCGGTCAGCTGGCCCTCGACCTCTGCCTGCCGTTCTTTCTTTGCTGCGACCTGTGTCATGTCACCCTGCCCGTATTCCGGCGACGTCTCCTCCGCCGGGCTCTCTTCCCTGTCCAACAGGGCGACGCCGCGCTTGCTTCTATCTTCGATCATGGCCAGGTCCTCCCTTTCCTCCCATCCGGCGGAAACGCAGGTTCCATTCCCAACATTTCCATCGGCCGCCTCCGGTCGCTCGCCGGCACCTTAACTGCCCGGCACGCAACCGTTTAACAGCGCCACGCCCTTCCGGATCACGGATCCGCCTGGCCGCTCACCATGAAATGTTTTCAGTAGTTCTGTCCGCACCCTCCTGTACTTCTGCCCGCTGGTACGCCCGTGCGCCATCCCCAGCCCGGATAACCCTGTTTCCAAGCGGGTTCGATGGCGACGCTCTCTACTTATAATAGATGCTCCAGAAGCACGGAGGGTTTCCAGACCGGGATCACGAGCCAGCCGTTGAAACCCGCTCGGAGCCTCTAACTCTGTACGAAACAAGCGTTTTCCGCTTCCGCCGGCTGTCCGGATCCGAACACGCTGGCCACCGTTTGATGGTTCTAGAGCCAAGTTAGCCGAAAATATACCGAAAGTCGAGTTTGGGTGGGGCGCGCAATCTTGCGGGGTCCCGTGCACTTTTTTCATGGGTCCGAGGGAAACATTTGATTATCGAGTTTTTGCAGGGGTTTTCATAGAACGCCACGTCGCGCAAAACAGGATCAACGGTCGGGAGGGCTAGGGCGTTGTGCAAGGATTAGTGGGAATATGCAGTGTGGGAATCTCGAATTCGGAGATTGAGTTGTGAATTGGGGGAATCTGGGCCCGGGTGAATTGCCGAAGGCGATCCGGGGATTCCGGCAATTTGGGGGTTGGGGGAACGCGAAGTGGGGGGCTGGCGACCTTCTTCGCGGTTCACCGCCGTTCGGGACCTAGAGCTCCGCCGGGTGGCCGTGGACGTCCTTGATCTCGACCGCGCCGATCGACTCCAACTCTTGGCGGAAATCGGCAACCGGACCGACGACGACGATGGCCGCTCGCTCCGTATCGAGAAGTCGCTCGGCCACTCGCTGAACATCCTCGCGGGTCACCGCCCGCACCATGTCCACGTAGGTCTCCCAGTAGTCGTCCGGCAGTCCGTGCACGACCTGGTGAGCGATGCGGCCCGACACCTGGCCCACGGTCTCGAACAGGCGGGGAAGTGACAGGGTTAACGAGTTGACGGCCAGCTCCATCTCTTCAGCGCTCGCTGGATCGCTCTTCATTCGATCCATCTCACCCAGTATCTCGCGTACGGCGTCCGCGCTCGCCTGGGCATCCACAGCCGTCGAGATCTGCAGCGGACCGCGCCGCTTCCGCGCGTCGACGCGCGAGCCCGCCCCGTACGTCCAGCCCTTGTCCTCTCGCAGGTTCATGTTGATGCGCGAGCTGAACAGGCCGCCGAGGATCGCGTTCATGATGACGGCGGCGATATAGTCGGGGTCGAGGCGAGCGAGACCCACATCGCCCACGCGGATTTCCGTTTGCGGGCCGGGCCACTGAACGGCCCAGATGCGGCGCTCCGTCGCTGGAGCGGCGTCGCCCAGGGTCGCCGGCTCTACACCGTCTCCCTGCCAGCCGTACAGTGCTGCATCGAGCCGCTTCTTCAGGTCTTCGGTATTCGGCAGGTCGCCCACGAGGACCAGTGTGGCCGCAGTCGGCCGATAGCAGCGCGCGTGAAACTCGCGCAGCTTCTCGGCATCGATCCCCGGTACGGTCTCTTCCGTTCCGCCGGTGCGTATTCCGTACGGGTGCTCGCCGAAGACCGCCGCGCCCAGTCTCAGGTTGGCCACGACGCGCGGCTCATCCATTCCCGCCGCGATCTCATCCAGTCGCTCGTGTCGCAGGCGTTCGACTTCCTGGCTGGCGAACGCGGGCTCGGCGACGACTTCGGCCAGGAAACCGAGGGCGTCGTCAAACACCCGGCTCAGGAAGCGCAGATTGAGCATAGTGTTGTCGTGCGTGACCTCGACGCCGAATCGCGCTCCCAGGTAGTCCAGCGATTCCGCGACTTCGCCTGCTGATTTGTGCGCCGTCCCTTCGGTCAGCGCCCGCGCCGTCAGCAACGCCGTCCCCACCTGCTGGCGCTCATCCTCGACAGAGCCGAACGGCATCAGGAGGCGGGCCGAGACCTCGGGCATGTCGTCGTGCCTCACGGCGAGCACGCGCAGCCCGTTCTCGAGTGAGAAACGAGTGAATCGCGGCAGCCGAATCTTCGGCGCCGGGCCCGGCGGCGGACGCAGGCTGCGGTCGGCCACTCCAGTCTTCGCCATCACGCGTCACCTCCCTTTGTTGATTCCGGGAGCACGAAGAGCGTGGCGCGGCGCTCTGGTACAAACCATTTGCCCATGACCCGGTGCACGCCATCCGGCGTCACGCCGCCGATCCGTCGGAACAGGTCGTTCACGTAACCGGGGCGCCCGAGGAAAGTGGCCGATGTCGCTATCGCGTCCGACCGGTCGCTCACGCCTTCAAACGCGGTCACCAGCACGCGCAGGGCGCGATTGACTGCGCCCTCCACCTCTCTTGCCGCGGGGCCCGTCTTTTCCATGCCGTCCACAACTTCGAGGATCGCCGACTCCAGGGTCTCAGCCTCGACGCCGGGTCGGGCCGTCGCCACAATGAACGCGAGCCCGCAGTCCTGCGTCGGCCACACGCTGGCGCTGACGTCGAGCGCGATACGGTCTTCGTACACCAGCTTGCGATACAGCCTGGAGCTCTTTCCGTCGGCCAGCAGGTAGGTCAGCACGTCCGCCGCCTCGAACCCGTCGTGTCCGAACGCCGGCGCGTGCTGGGCCAAGTAGACGCGCGGGAATTGGACATTGTCGTAGATCGTCTCCCGCACCTCCCTTCCCGGCGGTACCTGCGGCGCCGTAACTTGCGGCGCACCGGGGCTTTTGGGGATCTCACCGAAGTACTTGTCGGCCAGCTCGAAACCGCGCTGGGCCTCGAGATCGCCCACCAGCACCAGCACGGCGTTGTCCGGGGCGTAGAAGGTGCGGAAGAACTCGCGCACGTCCTCCAGACTGGCGGCATCCAGATCCTCCATGAAACCGATGGTCGGGTGATGGTAGGGGTGGCCCTTGGGATAGGCCATCCGCAAGATCGTCTCAACCGCGAGGCCGTATGGCCGGTTCTCGTAGGATTGGCGTCGCTCGTTTTTTACTACGTCACGTTGGTTGTCGAGCTTCTCCTGCGTGATTGCCGACTCGAAGAAACCGAGCCGGTCCGACTCGAGCCACAGACCGAGGTCGAGCTCGTTAGCCGGTAATGTCTCGAAGTAGTTCGTACGGTCGAACCAGGTACTGCCGTTCAGCGTGCCGCCGGCGTCCTGTATGAACTTGAAGTGGCTGTCGTCCTTGACGTGCTCCGAGCCCTGGAACATGAGATGCTCGAACAGATGGGCGAAGCCGGTGCGGCCCGGTCGTTCGTGCTTCGAGCCCACGTGATACATGATGTGCACAGTGACGACCGGCGTCGTGTGATCTTCCTGGACGATCACGCGAAGACCGTTGTCGAGGGTGTGCTCTTTGAGATCGAAGTGGATCACGCCATTGGTGGACACTTATCGTTTTCCTCTCTTGTGTTTGCCAATTCGACAGCCGACAGCCGACGGCCATCAGCCGTCGGCTGTCGAAATACAAAGCCGCGAGGGGAGCTGTAAGCCGAGTTCTGTCTATCGGGTCATTCATCTGGGACGTCGGTCGCCCAACGCCTCGTGCGGCCTACCCGGGGATGATAACGCGGCGGGCCGCCACTCTCCCCTTACTTGGCCTTGCTCCGGGTGGGGTTTGCCGTGCCCCGGCGGTTACCCGCGCGGGCGGTGGGCTCTTACCCCACCGTTTCACCCTTACCGGCAGCCGCGAACGGCTACAGGCGGTTTGTTTTCTGTGGCACTTTCCGTCGGCTCGCGCCGCCCGGGTGTTACCCGGCACCCTGCCCTGCGGAGCTCGGACTTTCCTCGAGCCGCGCGCCCGAAGGCGCCGACCCGCGACCCGTTGCTCCCCCCACGGCACCCGGAATATCACGGCGCCGCTCGCGCCAGGTCAAGGCTGGTGGGGCTGGCGGCTTGACAATCTGAGACTCCTGTGCCGAAGATATCCTATGCAGTATAGGGAGCGCTTCGCGCTCTATGTCGAGAAAAGACAAAGAGAAACGAGAAACGAGAAGACATCGGAAGACGGACTCGGTTAAGCCGTAGAACCGGTCTTCTCGCTTCTCTCTTATCGTTTTCGCTTCTCGACATAGAGCGAAGCTCCTCTAGAACGATAATGGCAGGACACATAGAATG
>JBDHHX010000034.1:0-17427 GCA_039589155.1 Gemmatimonadota bacterium
GATCGACGCTCAACCGGTTCTCGACTTTCGACATTCGGCATCCGACCCTCAACGTTCGACGTTAGCGGTCGCCGAACGTTGAACGTCGGAAGTCCGAAGTCGAAAGTTGAAGGAAAACTTGGGAGTCGATCGTCGGCTGTCGGCTGTCGAATCAGTTCCTCAGCCGATCCGGCGACCGTTCCAGATCCGTATCCCGGACCGTGTCTTCCTCGGCCGGCTCTTTCAGCCGCGCCTCGATCTCGCCCCAGATGTCGGCGAGCGCTTGCGGGTCGTGGGACAGGCGTTCGGCGAATTCGAGCAGATCTTCATCGGTGAGGCCGCGCTCCGTCAGGATGCGGTTGGCGGAGTCGGTGGCGGCGACGGAGTCGCGCGCGGCTTCGCCAGCGGTCAGGATCCTGACGTAGAGGTCGATGTATTCTTCGCGGGTGATCGGCCCTTCTTCCTGCGCGTCACAGCTCGGAAACGGCAGCAGGGCGCCCAGGACCAGCGTGGTCCCGAGCACCCTGCGGACTGTGGCTCTCACGTTTCGATTCTGCACTACACCGATTCGGCCTCGGCTTTCGAGAACCGGTAGAAGAACCAGAGGACCATCGGGAAGATCGCCAGCCCCAACAGCCCCTGCGCCAGCGGGCTGCTGACGATGACCGGCATCGAGATGTTCGCCACGATAAGCCCGGCGATCACGACACCCATCAATGCCTCGCCGGCGACGAAGCCGGAAGCGACCAGTATTCCCGTGTTGTTCGCCCTGCTCATCTGCTGCTCGTTGTACTTCTTGCGTGCCAGCATGCGATCGACGATCCACTTCACCACACCGCCGATGAAAATGGCGAACGTGGACTGGATCGGCAGGTACATGCCGACGGCCACCAGCATTGGCGACGGCGCACCGACCAGAATCAGACAGACGCCAAACAGCATGCCCGCAAGGAACAGCGGCCACACCATCTCACCGCCGACGATGCCCTGGCTGACCAGCGCCATCAGGCCCGCCTGCGGCGCCGGCAGCGCGGTCGCCGGATCGGCGCCGGGCGCGCCGGCGAAGCCATAGGCGTTCCCCAGCAACCATAGGACCACGGCGAGTGCCGGAGCGGCGAGGATGACTGCGATCAGCTCGCCTTTCTCCATGTTGGCCGGTGTACCTCCAAGGATATGGCCGACCTTCAGGTCCTGCATCATGTCGCCCGCGATACCCATGGCGCAGCAAACCACTGCCGCGACGCCCAGCACCGCCAGGACGCCTCGGTCACCTGTCAGCCCGATGCCGACCATCAACAGAGCGGCCAGGATTAGTGTCGTCAGCGTCAGTCCGCTGATCGGGTTGTTGCTGCTTCCGATGACGCCGACCAGGTAGCCGGCGACGGCGGCGAACAGGATGCCAGCGATCACCATCGCCAGAGCCGCGACGATCGAGCCGCCGAAGCTCTGGCTGAAGTAGTAATAGAGCACCGTGATTGGGACGAGCAGCCCCACGATGCCGAAGACGATGTAGCGATAGCGGATGTCCACTTCCAAGCGGCTGGTCGTCTCAACCGACTTCACTTGCTTGACGTCGGCGAGCACGCGGCCGAAGCCCGTCATCAGGCTCTTACGCATGCACCACAACGTCCAGACCGCGCCCACCACCATGGTGCCGACCGCTAGCGGCCGTACCATCGTCTGCCACACCACGTTGGTCATCACGGCCGACCAGCCCTGGTCCGCCGCCAGCGGCACCAGGTCACGGTTGACGAACGCCATCACCGGAACCAGGCACCACCAGCCCAGCACGCCACCGGCGAACACCACCGCGGCCAGCTTCGGACCGATGATGTACCCGACGCCCAGCAGCGCCGGCGATGCCGCTGGAGTCGAGAGATGGATGCCGCCGGCGTACTCGCTGACCAGAGTCCGGCCCTGGTCGATGCGAGCCGCACCCCAATCCCAGAACCCGGTCATCGTCGAGCCCAGAACCCGGATTCCCGACGCGTTCTTCAGCAGCTCCAAGAGCGCCGCCGTCAAACCCGCGATCACCAGGTACTTGCCCCCGGTAGCGCCCTTCTGACCCGCCTTGTGGATCTCGCTGGCGGCCACCGACTCGGGGAAGGGAAGACCGGCGTCCTCCACCAGCGTGCGCCGCAGGATGATCACGAAGAACACACCCAGCATCCCGCCGATCACCATGATGATCCCGGAGATCAAGATGTTCACTTCCTCCCACACGCCGGCGATCACAAACGCTGGGATCGTGAAGATCGCGCCGGCCACCAGCGCCTCACCGACCGACGCGGTAGTCCGGGCGACGTTCTCCTCGAGAATCGTTCCGGCCATCGGGCGCAACAGAGCCATGGCTACCACCGCCGCTGGGAAGGTGGCGGCGATTGTAAGACCGGCTACCATGCCGATGTACGCGTTGGCCGCGCCCAGTATGACGGCCATCACTGCGCCGAGCAGAACCGCTCGCAGCGTGAACTCGGCCATTCGCGTCTCTGCCGGGACGTAAGGCTCGTACGGTTTGGGGTCCATCGAGGGCCTCCTGGTCACAGGATTTGCTACGAACGGCAGGCGCGAGAGTGCCCTGACCGCAGCTGCCGCCTGGACATATACTGGTTGGGTAAGGCCTGAGAAGACGCGACAGCGTAGGCCGCGGGCGGCGGCATGTCAAGCGCCGCGGGCGGGGAGCGGGCCGCTAAGGAGAGGGCAGGACGCCCAGGGAAGTCCGGTAGACGATGTGGTGCCCGGTGTCGGCAACCAGCAGGATGTTGAAAGGCGTGGCGGCCAGGCCTAGCGGGGCGGCGAGCGAAGTCTCGCTGGCGCTGAGCAGATCGCCGCTGTAGGCGTCTTCCCCGGTCCCGGCGAAGGTGAAGATACGACCGCTCTCCAGCCTGACCATGCGAATCCGATTGTTGGCGGAGTCGGCTATGAAGAGAACGCTCCCGTCATCGGTGAGGGTCACCGCGACGGGGTCGTGCAGCAAGGCGTCGACGGCAGGGCCTCCGTCGCCGCCGAAGCCGGTGCCGCCTGCTCCAGCGACGGTCTGAATGGTACCGGAGCTGAGATCCAGGGTGCGGACCCGCTGGTTGCCGCCGTCTGCGATGTAGAGAACGCTGCCGGCCAGCACGAGCCCGGCGGGCTGGTTGAGACGGGCCTCAGCGGCGGCGCCGCCGTCGCCCTCGAAGGAGGGCATACCGTCGCCGGCCAGAGTCTCGATGCCGCCGGCCGGGTCGACGCGCCGCAGCCGGTGCCCCGATCGCTCGGTTACGTACACCGAACCGTCCGCCGCCGCGGTGACACCGGTGGGCTCCAGCAGCCTGGTCTCCAGCGCCACAGTGGTGTCGGAACCCGGACCACCACCTGTTCCGGCGATTGGCGTCGCGGCCCGAGTTTCCAAGTCGATCCTCCAGACGCGGCCTCCCGGCGGATCCGCGACCAACAGGCCGCCGTTGCCGTCCAACGCGATTTCCGCCGGCCCCTGGAGCCTTGGCTCTCTCGTGCGGCCGCTGTGATCGATCAGCACGCTGGCTCGGCCCGCCGCCGTGACGATCACGATCCGCGAGTTCGCTCGATCGGCGACGTACGTCTTGCCGTCCAGCCCAAGGGCGACCCCGCTGGGATGGTTCAGCATGCTCTCCGTCGCCGTTTCAGCCAGGCTGTCACCCGCTTGTTCCGGCGTGCCGGCGACCACGCGCATCACTCCGGGCGCGTCGCCCGTGATGACCAGCGGGTCGCCGCAACCGGTCAGGCAGAAGGCGGCCGCCGCGGCCGTTACGGCTCCAGCAATACGATCCATATATCCCAGTCGCCTGCCGCGCTCAGCTTGCTGAACGCCAGGTAGCGGCCGTCCGGCGCGGCCGCCGGCTCATGGCCGCCCTCGGTTCCGTTGATCGCCACGGCCGTGCTCTCTCCCAGGCCGCTCCGCCAAATCCGCCCGTCGCGGCTGAAATAGAGTTGCGCCCCATCCGGCGACCAGGCCGGCGTGTCGCCATCACCCAGGTCCTGCGGATCGCTGCCGTCCGGTCGAACCAGGCTAAGCACGTGGCGGCCGTCGCTGTAGTCGGTACGCTCCTGCGTGCAGGTCAGCACGCCGAAGTCCCCGTGGTAGGTGCACGTTGTGCCGGTCGAGTCCGCGCGCTGCAACCGCGTGAAGGCGATCCACTCGCCGTCCGGGCTCCAAGCCGGCCAGGCGCCGTCCTCTGTGTTCGGCACAGCCTCCGCCGAGTCGGCGCCCACTGTCCAGATCAACAACTGCAGGCCATCGCTCAACACCAGCCGCTCGCCGTCCGGTGCCCACGACGCGCGCACCGCCGTCGCCCGTTCCTCGGCAAACAGGCGCTGGAAAGGATAGTTATGCACAATCGACTTCATTCCGCTGTCCGAGACGATGGTCACGCCGCGCAAGTCAATCATCAAGGTCGGATCGCCGTCCAGCGTCCCGGTCGCTTCGACGTCGCGAACGCGCACGGCGATGCGGTTGAGCGGTGGACGACGAGCCGCTGTCTCGTCGAGCACACAGCTCAGGGAGAAGCTCTCGACAGGGCACTGGTGCGGTGACCATGTCTCGACGATCTCGATGAAGGCCAGTCGCTCGGCTGTCGGGTCCGCCGTCGGCGCGAGCAACCAGTGCTCGGCAACGCTTCCCGCCTCCTGCACGTTCAGCAGCAGCGGGTTTGCTGTTCCGCTGCGCCGCGGCACGCTGAGCAGCACGCCACGACTGGTCGGCTGCGTTTGGAATCCGTCAGCGCTGTAGTACACGGTATCGCTGTTCGCAGACCATGCGGGCGTGTGATCGTCGGCGGCACTGTAAGTCAGGCGGATAATCGAGTCGTTAGCGGACGGCCGCTCTGCCGGCTGGAACGGGCCGACGTCATCGCTGCAGGCGATGGGCGCGAAGATCGCGACCACCACGGCGAACCCGAGCACGAAGCGAAGCGGCGCGGTCAAAACCGAATCTCCAATCCCAGACGCAAAGAACGGCCGGGCCCAAAAAACAGCGAGGGGTCGTGTCGATCCAGGGCAGCGGCAAAGCGGGCATTCCGCATCTCGTCCGCCGTGATGGATCCGTTGCGGTCAAAGTCTATTGCTGGACTGTAGCTCGGCGACTCGAACACGATCGGCTGCATATCTTCGGGGACATCGCCGGCGATTGCTGTCAGCTGTTCGGCCGTCGGTGCCAGGCTGCCGGTATCGCCGCGTAGCGCGACGATGTTTTCGGTGCCCAGGACGTTCCTGCCATCCACTACGGCCCGCCAGCTGCACCCGCGGGAGCCGGGCAGCGCGCCGAAGTCCCAGGTCATCCGTAGGCCCACTGTCGATGTCCACGGCAAACGCTCGCCCACCTCAGGCACCACGACTCCATCGACGTCACTAAAGCTACGGGTGAGCGGAAACCCGCTACGCACGCTGGTCGTCAAACTGGCGCCCCATTTCCAAGCCGCGCCCGCCGCCGTGCCGGCCAGCATCGTGAAGTCCAGCGCATGCCGTCGGTCGAACGCCAGCGGAAATTCCAGACGGCTCTCCGTTAGACCGGCGCCCGGGTCCTCGAAGGCGCTGGAGGTCACGCCCTCGGCGCTCATCAGCGCGTAACCCAGCCCCAGGTCGAGGCCGTCCCAGTGTCCGCGCGCCGAGATCTCCAGGCCTTTTACCGTACCGAAGTCGCCGGTCGTGAACTGGTTCTCAGAGAAGCCCGAGAAGGTCAGGCCGCTCGTCACCAGGTTGTGGAGCTGCTTCAGGAACGCGGTTACGCCGACCGACAGTTTCTCGGTGGCGAGCATGTCGAGGCCGACCTCCCAGGCGGTGCCGCGCTCGAATGCCAGGTTCGGGTTGCCTTGCCGGCGTATGTCCGCTCGCAGCGAGTCGCCCAGCGTCGTGTCGAGGAAGAAGCGGAAATCCGGCGCCTGCGCCACGGCTCCATAGTTGATGCGGAACATGGCACGGTCGTAGGTGCCCGGTATCGGCACCGCCAACCCCAGTCGCGGCAGCACGAGCGAATGCCAATCAGTGTCGATCACCGGGCTCGCCAGGTTCACCCGGTCCTGCTGGAACGAGATTCCGGACTTGAACGCTTCCAGCCGAAGACCCAGGTCGATGGTCACGCTATGTGCGGCCAGCAGAGAGATCTCCAGGTATCCCGCCAGCGTGGTTGGGTAGAAACGGGCGAAGCTGGGCAGGTTACCGGGCAGATAAGCCAGCGCCCGCTCATAGCTCTCGATCTCATAGAAGCGCCCGTTGAAGCCGGCGCGGAACGCATGGCCCCTCGCGTTCAGTATCTCGCCTGTGAGGTCTGCCGCGAAGTAGTCAGTCTGGTTCCAATTCGCGAGACCCGGAGTGCCCTCGGTGAAGAAGATGCCTTCCGCCGCTGGACCGAACGGCGATCCCGTCGTACCACCGGGCTGGGAATAGCCGGGCAACGCGTCGCCGGATTCGAGTTGTTCTTCTATGGGCGCGCGGGCATGGTCTTCCCCCAGGAATCGGAAGCCGGCCGTGCCAAACCCGGCAACGCGGCTACGGCTATCGAAGGTCCACGGGTCCAGCGCGCCCAGGTAGCGGTCGATGCGCACCGCCGCCGCCCGACCCACGACGTTGTAGATCCGACCGGACCGCTCCGCCGTCCAGTCGAAAGCCAGGTTCGCCAGGAAACCCTCCAAACGCTGGCCCAATTGATGGTCGGGATTGTACTTGAATTCCGGCGTATACAACTCGAGCTGGCGCCGATTGTAGAGCAGGCTGGCCATCAGGCTGATCTCGTCACCGAATCCCTGGTCGAGACGCAGGAACCCTATGGCCTTGTCTCCTCGCTGGTACGGCATCTGGCTCGACGTGTAGGGGCAGTACAGGTCGGCCGTCCGCGGATCGCTCCTCAGCCCCGCGATCGCCGCCGCCAATTCCGGGTCGCCGTCCTCCGGCCGCAGGCAGGTGAGGCCCCGGGCCCGCGAATCGCCATCGATGAAGCCCTGGACCAGCAGATCGGTGAACAGAGTCGTCCTGTCGCTGATGAACTTGAGAGGGCCGCCCAATGACGCGGAAAGTTCTGAAAAGCCCCAGGAGTAATCGTCCGGCGCCCAGCCGTCGCCCTGCAACGCGAGCCTCCCCTGCCACCGTTCCCGGCTGCCCCGGCGGGTGACGTAGCTGACGACGCCGGAAAGTGCCGAGCCGTTGTCGACCCCGAAGCCGCCGGTCACGACGTCGATCTCCTCAAGCGAGCTCGGCGATACCTCGAGGCCGGCGCCCTGCGTGGCGGCTTCCAGCTGGTTCTTCACCTCCAGGCCGTCGATCCGGTAGACCTCCTGGCCGACCCGGCCGCCGCGGAAGCGGCCCTCGCTTACTCCGGTAGTCAGCTCGACCGCTTGTTCCACGTTGTCGACGGGCAGCTCGATCAGTTCCTCGCCGAGGATGACCTGGTGAGTTTGGGTGACATCGGGCTCGATCAACCTTACGCGCTCGACCGCCGCCGTGATGCCTTCGACTTCCACCGGCGCGGTCGTCAGCTCGACCGCCAAACGCGTCGCCTGTCCGGCTCGCACCAGCACCGGAACCACGGTCGTCGCGAAGCCGATTCGCTCGACCCGCAAGCGGTGCTGGCCGATGGGCACCGACATGAAGACAAAATCGCCGCGCTCCGACGTCAGAACCTGCAGGCCGGTCCCCTCGATGTGGATGTCAGCTGCCGTTATCGGCTCACGCGTGCCGGATTCCAACACGCGGCCGATGATCTGGCCCGTGGTCTGCGATGATGCTGGGCTCGTCGCCGCGAGCAGGAGCAGCCACGCGCAGAGCGGAGCGATGCTCGCTCGCCGGAGCACGCAATCGTACCGGCCAGAGTGGACGAAATCGTATCTCATGTCGAGTCGGTTGATGGCCGGATCCCGCTTGCCGGCCGGATGGGGCTTCGGCCGGTACTATAGGTCGGCTCTGGGCCGGGGCGCCATACGGCGGCCGCTGTCAACCCGGATCGCCTCCTGTTATAGTGTGTCAGACCACGCAACTGAAGGAGAACCATGCCGAAAATAGGTGGTGACCCCAGGGAAACCATCACTCCTGACGCCTTTTCGGTGGCGCCTGAGCTGCTCGGAATGCCACTCGCTAAGCCGTGGCGCCGCGGTGTCGCCATGGGCATCGATCTTCTGCTCATCGCCATCATCGCCGGGCTGAGGGTCTCGTGGTTGCTGCTCTTCCTGGCGATCACCGTTCTGGCGGCCCGTGCCGCGCTGAGGCCGTCGGCCACCCGGCTGCGCAAAGGAACGCGCTGGGCCGTCTTCGGGTCGCTGGCCCTCTTCGGCCTGGTGGCGACCTTGATTGCCGGCATCGAACTATTCGACGGCATGGAACCAGCGTCACAAGTCGCCTCCGCTCTGATAAGCGAAGACGTTTCTGGCGACTCGGAGGGTTTCGAACTCGGCTCTCTCATCGGGGCGGCAACCAGCGGCGTCGCCCTGGAGTCTGCGACCAACGAAGACGAGGCCCGAGAAGCCGCGGTCCAGTTCGGGAGGAGCTTGCAGGGTCTCGGGGTCGAGCCCGATTCGGTGCGTGAAGTGCTGGAGTCTATGGCGGCTGGCCGAGATGAGCCGTGGGCCCGTGATGGGATCATCGCGGCTCTCGATGATCTCGGCCTCGAAGCTTCACCCACTGTGAAGCCCAGCGACCGCGATTCACTGGTGTTCGCTTACGCCGAAGCGCTTCGCTCGGGGGACACGCTGGCGATGCGGGCCTTGCGCGATCCAATGGCCGAGTCCTTCGCCGGCGACCGCATCTCGTCGTTGCAGCGAGACAACGCCCGCCTCGAAGACCAGCTCGAGGTCACACAGGATGAGCTCGATGCCGGAGAGCGTAGCGGATTGCTCAAGCTGATATTCAATGTCCTCAACGAAATCGGCATCGAGCTGGGTTGGTCCGCTCTTTACTTCACGCTATTCCCCATCTTCTGGACGGGCAGGACACCCGGCAAGCGAGTCGCTCGCGTTCGCATCGTGCGGCTGGATGGGAAACCGATCGGCTGGTGGGCGTCGCTCAACCGTTTCGGCGGCTACGCCGCCTCGATCTTCACCGGTTTGCTTGGCTTCTTCGAGATGTTCTGGGACGACAACCGCCAGGCCCTGCAGGACCGGATCGCCTCCACTGTAGTGGTCCTCGACCTGAAGGCAGTGGCCGGCGCGGCGGAAGGAGCGAAACCGTAGCGGCGGGTGGTCTCGTACGGGTAATGGGTTGCGCGAATGAGCGTCGCCGCGGTACACGGAATCGGAGCACAGACATCAGCGACAAGCAGGAGGTGTAGTAGTGAACGAGAAGAGTTCGGATACCGAGAAGAAGAACTCGGAAGCGTCGGGCCGTGGCGCCCTCGCCGAATTCCGCGAAGCGATAGGTGGCCTGTTCGAGTCCGTCGTCGGCATGGCGCCCGACTTCGGTATTGGACGCGACTGGCCACGCCACGAGCTCATCGTCGATGATGACGCCTACCGCGTTCAGGTCGAGCTACCGGGCTTTAGCCGCGAGGAGATCGAGGTCTCAGTCGCCGGCCGCACGCTCACTGTATCCGGTGATCGAAAGAAGTTCGCGCCGCCCGAGGGTGCACGACTCCTACGCAGCGAGCGGCCGTCTGGTAGCTTCGAATTGGACGTGCGCCTGCCCGCCGAGGTCGATGCGCTCAGCGTCGTCGCCCAGATGCATGACGGTGTGCTCGAGATCTCGCTACCCAAGGCCAGCAGCCGCGGCCGCTCCATCGATATCGAGGAGACCGAGTCCGGTGGCGGCGCAGCCAAGGTCAAGAAGAAAAGCGCCAAGACTGCACCCGCTGACGACGCGCCCTGGGAAGAGGACAGTGCGTCAGGGTCCGCCGATGCCGGAGAGGAGAACTAGCATGAACGGCAACAGAGACGAACTCCGCGACGTCGAGCAGGCCGTGTCCCCGAAGGAGGAGCGCGAGGCCCGATTCCAGCGGCGCAACTTCGTTCGACCCGCCGTCGATATCTTCTCCACCGACTCCGACATGGTCGTGCTCGCCGACCTGCCCGGCGTCAACAAGGCGGACATCGACATCACGATCGACAAGGACGACCTCGTTATCGAGGTGCCCGCCGCCGGGCGTGCAGATGCGGAGAGCGCCTTGCCATGGGGCTATTACCGCCGTTTCCGGTTGCGCACGAACTTCGATCGCGATGGCATCAACGCTCACCTCGAGGGTGGCATCCTTCGGATTACGCTGCCCAAGGCGGCTAGCGAGAAAGCAAAGAAGGTATCGGTCGACTGATTGGAAGAGATACACCACAGCCAACAGCGGTCAGCCTTCGCTCGATGTTGAAGTTCTCCTCGTCAATCGACGCCCGACTCACGAGTCACGACGATCGATTCCGCTTCGGCGTGGAGCGTAGATAGTCGGCCGTCGATCGCCGGAGACCAACTTCAGCCTCGAGCGAAGGCTGTCGGCTGTTGACTGTCCGATTAATGCCCTGCCACAATGACAGTATTCCCCTGGCACAGGGGTTGCCTTATCTGTCTGCAGACTGGAATTCTACGCGAGCGACGACCCCAAAGGGGCCGCCGCCCGCGATGACGCATAGGGAGGCGCTGAGCATAGATGATCTCATTCGATCGACTGACGGTTAAGGCCGGTGAGGCGCTGCAGGCGGCGATCAGCCTGGCCACCGGCCGCAGCAATCCGGCGGTGGAGGACATCCACCTGCTGGCTGCGCTTCTCGAACAGGAGGGCGGCGTCGCCGGGCCGCTGCTTGGCCGGCTCAACCTGAGGCTCGACGAGCTGCAGCAGAAGGCGGGCGAGGCGTTGGACCGACTGGCCCGACAGGAGGGCGGCGGCAGCCCGATGCCGTCGCGCGAGCTGGGCCAGGTACTCGACGAGGCGGACCAGGAAGCCCGGGGAATGGGCGACCAGTTCGTCTCCAGCGAGCACCTGCTACTCGGTCTGGCGTCGGGAAAGGCGAGCACGACGGGGCCGCTGCTCAAGGGCTTGGGCGCGAATCATGACGACCTGCGGCAGGCGATCCAGTCGATGCGGGGCCCGCACCGGGTGACCGACCGCGATGCGGAAGAGAAGTACCAGACGATCCAGAAGTACACGACGGATCTCACGGATATGGCGCGCCGGGGCAAGCTGGACCCGGTAATCGGGCGTGACGAGGAGATCCGTCGCGTCATTCAAGTGTTGTCGCGGCGCACAAAGAACAACCCGGTACTGATCGGCGAGCCGGGTGTCGGCAAGACGGCGATCGTCGAGGGTCTGGCGCAGCGCATGGTGAATGGTGATGTGCCGGAGTCGCTGCGCAACAAGCAGGTCATCCAGGTCGACATTGCCACCATGGTGGCCGGAACGAAGTACCGGGGCCAGTTCGAGGAACGGTTCAAGGCCCTGCTGAAGGAGATCACCGAGGCCGAGGGCCAGTACGTCGTCTTCATCGACGAACTGCACACCATAGTCGGTGCGGGCGCCGCCGAGGGCGCGGTCGATGCCGGCAACATGCTCAAGCCACTCCTCGCTCGCGGCCAACTGCGTGTCGTTGGCGCAACGACGTTGAACGAGTATCGCGAGCATATCGAAACCGACTCGGCCCTCGAGCGTCGATTCCAGCCGATCTTCACCGCCCAGCCCAGCGTCGAGGACACGGTCGGTATCCTGCGCGGCCTGAAGGAGCGTTACGAGGTCCACCACGGCGTTCGCATCACCGACAGCGCTATCGTCGCGGCAGCTCGACTGTCGGACCGCTACATAACCGACCGCTTCCTGCCCGACAAAGCCATCGACCTGATCGACGAGGCGGCCTCGATGCTGCGCATCGAGATCGACTCTATGCCGTTGGAGATCGACGAGGTGGAGCGCCGCATCGTTCAGCTGGAGATCGAAAGGCAAGCGCTACAGAAAGAGGACGACAAAGACAGCCGCAAGCGACTCGATCGTCTCGAGAAGGAACTCACCGAGCTACGCGAACGCTCGTCGGGCATGAAGGCGAAGTGGCAGGCCGAGAAGGAAGCGATCGAGAACATCCGTACGCTCAAGAGTCTGATCGAGGGCCTGCGGGTCGAAGCGGAGCAGGCGACGCGAACGGGCGAGCACGGCCGCGCCGCCGAGATCATACACGGCAAGATCCCGGCGATGGAGGCCGAGCTCGCCAACGCGTCCGAGAAGCTGGCCGAGCTGCAGTTAGAATCCAAGTACCTCAAGGAAGAAGTGACCGAGGAGGACGTCGCTTCGGTCGTCTCCCGCTGGACCGGTATCCCGATCACCAAGATGATGGAGAGCGACCGCGAGCGCCTGGTTCACCTGGAGGACCATCTGCACGAGCGCGTAGTCAACCAGAAAGAGGCGATCAGCGCGGTGGCCGACGCGGTACGTCGCAATCGAGCCGGTCTTCAGGATCCGAGCCGCCCGGTAGGCAGCTTCATATTCCTGGGCCCGACGGGCGTGGGAAAGACAGAGACAGTGCGAGCGTTGGCCGAGTTCCTGTTCGACGACGAGCAGGCGATGGTGCGGATCGACATGTCGGAGTACATGGAGAGGCATGCGGTCGCCCGGCTCATCGGTGCACCTCCAGGCTACATCGGCTACGAGGAAGGTGGCCAACTGACCGAGCGCGTGCGCCGTCGGCCCTACAGCGTTATCCTGTTCGACGAGATCGAGAAGGCGCATCCGGATGTCTTCAACCTGCTGTTGCAGATGCTGGACGATGGGCGGCTGACGGACAGTCACGGTCGCACGGTGGATTTCCGGAGCACGGTCATCATCATGACAAGCAACATCGGCAGCCACTACATCCTGGACCACCAGGAGACGGACCCCTGGAGCGACGTCGAGGAGCACGTTTGGGAGGCCATGCGCGGCGCGTTCCGGCCGGAGTTCCTGAACCGTGTGGATGACATCATCGTCTACAAGCCGCTGGGTCGTGAGGAGCTTCGCCGGATCGTCGATCTGCAGCTGGTTCGGATCCAGAACATGGTGGCCGAACAGAACCTAAGTCTGGATGTGACGGCAGCGGCACGTGATCTCATCGCGGCCGAGGGGTACGATCCGGCGTTCGGTGCCCGGCCGCTCAAGCGTGCGATGCAGCGCCTGGTGTTGAATCCGCTGTCGACGGCGGTGATCGAAGGCGGCTACGTCGAGGGCGATCGTGTCATCGTGGATCGCCAGGCGAACGAGGATCACCTTATCTTCAGCAAGGCGTAGAGGGCGGCGACCGCCGCCGTGACATCAACTCTGACCGGGAGAGCTTGACGTGCGTACGGCTGATCGAGTGGTGGTTGGGACGGTGTTGGTGGCCGTAGCAGGCTGGCTGACAGGATGTGGCGGCGGTACCAGCGCCGGCACAGGCGGGGCGTCGCCGGTCGCCGAGGGCGAATCGTCACCGGAGACGGCGGTCGAGACTTTTCTGTTCGCGGCGAAGGAAGGGTTGGAGGCGCGGCTGGCCGGCGAGTTCACGGTAGCGGACCGGGCCTACGAGAAAATGGCTGCCGTGTTTGGTACCGAGAACGGCTCTATCAGACGGAGCTACGATGCGTCAGAGGTCCGTGACCGGATGATCGTGCTCTCGTCCTGTCTCAGACCGGCACAGTTCACGATCATATCCCACCCTGACCCCAATGCTTGGCAGAAGAAAGTGACGGTGGTGACCGTCGACATCGTCCGCGATGCGGGCACGTCGACGCTGCCGTTCAGCGTTCTGGTGGGGCGCGGCGATCGTTGGTACATAGAGCGGATCGATCTGGGCGAGTTCACCTGCTGAACACGGCTCAGCTGGCACGATTGTAGAGCCGGGCCAGCCGATCCGGCGCGACGCCCAGCAGGAACAACAGCCGCAAGCCAACATGCGTCGCCGCGGTGCGCAGGTAACCATGCGCTCGCCAGCGGCGGTCCGATGTTCTAACGGCGCTCCCGACGACGGTCAGCTCGCCTAGCCGGCCCAAGCGTCGATAGAAGATCACATCTTCGAAGAGATCCTCCGACACGTAGCCGCCGCTGTGATCGTAAGCGTCGCGGCGGCAAAATATCGCCTGGTCACCGGTCGCCGTGCCCAGTACCCGGCTGCGCGCGTTGATGGCCCAGGCCAGTAGGCGCGCCGAGCGGCGACCGGCGCTAGGACCTCGCAGCTCCAGCTGGAAGCAACCGCCGACGACGGCTGGCCGGGCCAGCGCGACGGTCAGGGCGTCACCGGCGCCCCTATCGAGCCAGGTGTCGGCGTGCAGAAACAGCAGCGTATCGCCTGCCGCCGCACGGGCACCGGCGTCGAGCTGGCGCCCGCGGCCAGCCGGCGACTCCACGACACGGGCCCCGGCGCGTCGTGCTAAGGCGACGGTGCGATCGGAGCTTCCGCCGTCGACGACGATGATCTCGGCCGCCGGGCCGAGGGCAGTGGCAGCGGACTCCAGTGTGGCCGGCAGCTCGTTCTCTTCGTTGAGTGTCGGTATGATGACGGAAACGGCGGACGCCCGTGCGTTGCCCAGGGCTAGTCCGCCGGTTGCGACAGCTCGATCAGCACTCCGCCCGTGCCGCCGGGATGAAGGAAGACGACCTTGCGACCGCCGGCTCCCGAGCGTGGCGCTTCGCCCACGGGCATAAGGCCAGCCGCCCGGCAGCGCTCCAGAGCGGCCTCGATATCGGCTACCTCGAAGGCGATGTGGTGCAATCCCGGGCCGCGCCGCTTGAGAAACCGGCCCACGGGCGTCGCGTCACCCGTGGGCTCGAGCAACTCCAGCCGCGGGCCGTCCAGGTCGAAGAAAGCGACCCGTACGCCCTCCGACTCCACCGACTCGCGTCCCGAATCCGGCTGGCCCAGCAGCGCGCTGTAGACTTCAATCGCGGCCTCCAGGTCGGGTACGGCGATCGCCACGTGCTCCAGGCGTGCGTCCAGGTCCATCGGGAACCCCATTAGTTGCGAAGATGTTATAACCGCGGCTGACTTTCAGCCGGGGTGACTCCCGGCGCGTTTACGCTAGATTATTGTGTCTTTTGCAGCGAACGGGAAAGGGCCGGCGGTGAGGCCGCTGGCCCGACAACGAGACGGGTACAGGGGAATGAGCAACATGTCAACAGTAGTGGAAGTGACCGACGAGACCTTCGCCGAGGAAGTCGAACAGATCGAGGGCGTGGCCATGGTCGATTTCTGGGCCGCCTGGTGCGGGCCCTGCCGCCTGGTTGGCCCGATCGTCGACGAGTTGGCCCACGAATACGAAGGCCAGGTCAAGGTCGCCAAGGTCGATGTCGATGCAAGTCAGAGGACGGCCATGCGCTTCAACATCCGGTCGATCCCGAGCATCCTGTTCTTCAAGGACGGGGAGCACGTGGACACCGTTATTGGAGCGGTTCCGAAGCAGGCGCTGGAGCAGAAACTTCAGTCCCACTTGTAGGAGCCTTCGGCTCCTGAAACAGCGCCCCCGCGGCGGAGCCGCGGGGGCGCTGTTCATTGGGAGTTGGAGAAGGCGATTCGGGGGTTCGGGGATTCGGGGAGGTCGGGAGTTGGGGGACCCGGTCCCGAGTTCGTCTCTCCTCAATCTCCGAGTCCCCGAATCAGCTTCGACAATTCTGGATCGTCGTTCCCTTGCTGAATATTGAATGAATCCCTAATTCCCATACAACATGCCAGGCGTCTTGTACATCGTCTCGACCCCGATTGGCAACCTCGGCGATATGACCCACCGCGGCGTCGAGGTTCTCAATGACGTCGACGTCATCCTCGCCGAGGATACCCGCCGCACCCGGATCCTGCTCGACCATTTCGGCGTCGAGCCATCCGTCCTCAAGTCGTACCACGAGCACAACGAGGCGGCGCGGACAGAAGAGATACGCGAGTTGCTGGCCGCCGAGAGTAGCGTGGCGCTGGTGAGCGACTCGGGAACGCCGCTCGTCTCCGATCCCGGCCAGCGCCTGGTGCGTGCCGCCCTCGACGTCGGTGCCCGTGTCGTCCCGGTGCCCGGAGCTTCCGCCCCGCTCGCCGCTCTCGTCGCCTCCGGCCTCGAGGCGCAGCCGTTCACGTTCTTCGGCTTCGTCCCGCGGGGCGGCCGCGAGCGCAGCGATCTGATGGCCGAGCTGGCAGCGACCCGACACACCGCGGTCGTGTTCGAGTCACCGCAACGGTTGGCGCGGACCCTGGTTGCCCTATCGGAGGAGTTGGGTGGTGACAGACATGTCGTCGTCGCCCGGGAACTCACAAAGATTCACGAAGAGTTCCTCAGAGGCACGCTCGACGAAGTCGCTGCGCACTACGGCGAACACGCCCCGCGGGGCGAGGTCGTGATCTGCCTCGCCGCCGCTCCGCCAGCGGAGAGTGTCAGCGATGAGGAATTACTTGCCGCTGCTCGTGCCCTGGCGGACGGCGGCGCTTCTTCGAAGGAGATCGTCCGATCGCTGCGAGAGCGATTCGGCTTGGAACGCAACCGTGCTTATACCATCGCGCTGAAGGCAGCCGAGGAGGAGGGGGATTGAACAGCCGACGACCGACAGCTGTAGCCACGGTCTGCCTCCTCGCTCTCGCCAGCGCCGCGAGCGCCCAGGCGCCCGCGGACCCGACCCAGCTCACCATCGCTCGCCTGCACTACGGGGGTGGTGGTGATTGGTATGCGAATCCATCCTCGCTGCCCAATCTGCTCGAGCGCATCGCTCGCGACACGCGGTTGCCCGTGGCGCAGCGTGAGGCCGTGGTCACGCCGCTGAGTCCCGACCTGCACGATTACCCCTATCTCTATATGACCGGGCACGGCAACGTGCGATTCAGCGAGGCAGAGATCGTCGCCCTCCGCGAGTACCTGGTCACCGGCGGCTTCCTTCACGCCGACGATAACTACGGGATGGACGAGTCGTTCCGCCGTGAGCTGAGGCGGCTCTTCCCGGCGGCTGAGCTGGTGGCGATCCCTTTCGACCATCCAGTGTATCATATCGTATACGAGTTTCCCGACGGTTTGCCGAAGATCCACGAGCACGACGGTCTGCCGGCGGAGGGACTGGGCATCTTTTTCGAGGGCCGGATCGTCATCTTTTATAGCTATCAGTCGGATCTGGGTGACGGCTGGGAGGATGCCGATGTGCACGAGGATCCCGGTGAAGCCCGCGAGCTAGCCTTTCAGATAGGCGTCAACTTGTTCGCATACGCGATAGCGCAGCTGAAGCCGCAGTGAGCGATGGAATGACGGAACGAGCGCGGAAACCGGAAGCGCGGGTAGGCGCACTGTGGCGCAGGGTCGCCGTCCACCTGGGCGTCGCTGCTGCCGGTGGCATCCTTGCCGCCGTGGCCGCCCTGCTGCTCACCAGCTGGCTGGCCGGTAACAGCTCTGCCTGGGTGCGTCCCTCTGCGCTGCCGTTGATGCTTTGGGCCGCCGCGCTGGCCGGTCTTGGCTTCTGGGTCTGGCGACTGAGCCGGCGGGCACTCGACTGGGACCGCCCAACGGCGGCATCCGAGATCGAGCGCCGGGTTGGGCTGCGCAGGGGGTCGGTGCGCGGTGCGGTGGAGTTGGATCGCGCCG
>JBDHHX010000035.1:0-17103 GCA_039589155.1 Gemmatimonadota bacterium
CTGCGGCGGCAGGTCGCCCGGGCGGGCTGGTGGGTGCTCGCCAGCACCGTGGGCTGGGTCGTGGGCGGCCCGGTTGGTGGGATCGTGGGCTGGGCCGCGCTAGGGGCCGTGTACGGGGCCGTTACCGGGCCTGTGCTGGTGTGGCTGCTGCGCCAGCGACCTGCCGGCTCTGACCAACTATCATGATTCGTCACAGCTGGCGCGGACTCATCGGTCTGGCAGTTGCTCTGCTGTTGCTGGGCGACGCTGCGCCACAGGACCCTGCCATTCGCGACGGGCATGCGCCAAAGAACTTCGTCTATTTCGGTCGGGATCGGTCCCGCATCCAGGAGACAGCGTTCCTCGAAGCCAAGTCGGTCGTCGGCGCGCAGCTGAAATACGCCTGGCGCGAGCTGGAGCCGGCTCGCGACCGGTACGATCTGCAGCTGGTGCTCCAGGATCTCGAGTTTCTCGAGCGACACGGCAAGCGTCTCTTCATCCAGCTGCAGGACGTTTCCTTCGAAGAGTCGATCGTCAACGTTCCGGACTATCTGCGAGACGACCCGGCATTCGGGGGTGGTGTGGCCCGCCAATACGAGCCCGAAGGCGACGACGAGACCGTGGTCGTCGCTCATGGATGGGTGGCGCGTCGCTGGGACCCCGCCGTCCGCCAACGCTTCATCAAGCTGCTCCGCGCCCTCGGTGAAGCGCTCGACGGACGTATCGAGGGGCTGAACCTCCCCGAAACGTCCATCGGGTTCGGCGAATCCGGCGAGCACGATCCACCGGGGTTCACTTACGAGAGCTACCTGGAAGGCGTCATTGCCCTCATGACGGCGGCTCGGGAAGCGTTCCCCCGGTCCTACGTCATCCAGTACGCCAACTTCATGCCGGGTGAGGCGCTTCCGTGGCAGGACCACGGCTACCTGCAGGGCGTGTACGACCATGCGGACGCCATCGGTGTAGGCGTGGGAGGGCCCGACCTGTTGCCGCACCGGAGGTGGCAAATGAACCACAGCTACCCCTTCATCGCGGCGCGTGACTCGAATACCGTGGCGGGCATCGCCGTTCAATGGGGAAACCTCGAAGACACGAACCCGGAGACGGGTGAGCGGGTGAGCGTCGACGAGTTGTACCGCTTCGCGCGTGACCGTCTGCGGCTGGACTATATCTTCTGGGGTACCCAGGAGCCGTACTACTCCGAGGATATCCTTCCATTCCTTCGCAACCTCGCAGCAGACCTCCCATGACCGTCGGAGCGAAATGATCGCGCTTCAGCTCATTCCGGTGGTGTTGAGCTTGCTCGTACTTGGTGCGCATTTCCTGCGCGCGCAAAACCTGATCATGGTCGGCCTCGTCGCCGGTCTTCTACTGCTGCTTGCCGTCCCGCGCCGCTGGGCGGCGCGCCTGGTACAGGTCGCGTTGGTGCTGGGCGCCGCGGAGTGGACGATCACGCTCATCCGCCTCGCCGCCTGGCGTGCCCAGGCCGGCCAGCCATACCTGAGGTTAGTGGCGATTCTGGCCGCGGTGGCTGTCCTGACAGGGTTTTCGGCCCTGGTGTTTCGAACCGAGCGGCTGCGCCGTTGGTACAGAGGCGGCGATGCTAGTTGACGGAACCTGTCGTGCGCCGCAGCTTTTTGTGCTCAATAGCCAGGACGATTAGACCGACGGGGTAGCGAGAAACGAGGGTATAGCTCATGAGCCAGGCCGAGCACGATCGCCGAGTGGACTACGTCGAGTTCGTCGCCACCGACATCGAGAGAGCGAAGTCGTTCTACACGTCGGTGTTTGGATGGTCGTTCACCGACTATGGGCCGGAGTACACCAGCTTCCACGACGGCCGGTTGGCTGGTGGCTTTCGCTCCGGTTCCGAGGTCGTCCGTGGCGGACCGCTCGTCGTTCTCTACGCGACGGACCTCGAGGAAGTCGAGGCCGAGGTCAAGAAGCAAGGCGGCACGATCGTGACCGAAACGTTCGAGTTTCCGGGCGGCCGTCGGTTCCACTTCACCGACCCTTCCGGGAACGAGTTGGCGGTCTGGTCGGACCAGTAGCCTGACGGGGAGAGCGCAGGCGAAAGCAGGAGGCGGGCGATCAGGCTTGACCGCGCCGAAACCGTGGGTCAAGTTTCGGCGTGGTGATGGCAAAGGGTCCAAAATCCAGGGAGCGCAAGCTGCTGGAAGCGTTCGAGGCGGGCGAGGCCCGGGCTCTGGCCCGGGCTATTTCATGGGTGGAGAACGGTCGCGCCGGCTTCGAGGGCTTGCTCAGCGCGCTACACGGCAAGGTCGGCCGGGCTCACCGCATCGGCATCACCGGGCCGCCCGGGGCCGGGAAGTCGACGCTGATCCACGCGCTCGCTCGCGTCGTTCGTAAGAGCGGTGAGCGGGTGGGCGTCGTCGCCGTCGACCCGACATCACCTTTCACCGGCGGCGCTTTGCTGGGCGATCGGATCCGCATGACCGGTGCGTCGGGCGACGAAGGAATCTTCATCCGCTCGATGGCGAGCCGCGGGTCGATGGGCGGCCTGGCCACGACCACCCGGGAAGTTGCCGACCTGATGGATGCCTACGGGTTCGAGCGCGTGGTTGTGGAGACGGTGGGCGTCGGCCAGTCCGAGCTCGAGATCGCCGAGGCCGCGGATACCACCGTCGTCGTGCTGACGCCGGAGTCGGGCGACTCGATCCAGGCGATGAAGGCGGGCCTGATGGAGATCGCCGACATCTTCGTCGTCAACAAGGCGGACCGGCCCGAGTCCAAACGTGCCGCCGGCGAGCTGCGCAGCATCCTCGGGATTCGCAGGGGACTCGCGCTGGACCGGGCGCCCGCCCACCACGGCGTCGACCTGGGTGAGCTGGCGAAACGCCGTGAGGCAAAGAAGGACGGCGACGCCGAGGACGCTATACCGGAGCAGCAAAAGGGATGGGACATCCCGGTCCTCATGACCACCGGTCACACGGGTGAGGGTGTCCGCGAGCTGCTCGACACGCTGGACGCGCATTACGAGCACCTCAAGGGTGCGGGCGAGTTGGAGACACGGCGGCGCGCCAGGCTGCTGGAGCGCGTTCGCGCCGTGGTCGATCGCGGATTGAAGAGCAAGGTCTGGTTGGACGGCGACGGGGAGGCCGTGCTGGAGGCAGCGCGAGAGGATCTAGTAGCTGGGCGCAAGACGCCGTATGATGTCGCCGCGGAGATCCTCGACTCGATCGGCCGCAACGTGGAACGGTGAACCCTATGGGTGACGGGAAGAAAACGACCGAGGAACTCGCGGCCGAGATCGAGCAGATCAAGGCCGAGCTGGAGGAGCTGCGGCGCGAGCGTGCGGCCTGGTTGGGGAAGTACGGTTCCGCGCCGAAACGTGACGAGGTCACGTTCGACAGCCTGTCGGGTCGCGTGTTGCAGCCACTGTACACGCCGCTGGACAGCGGCGACTTCGATCCCAGCTACCTGGAAAAGCTCGGCTTCCCCGGCGAGTTCCCGTTCACCCGCGGTCCCTACACGACCATGTACCGGACGCGCCTGTGGACGATGCGCCAGTTCTCCGGCTTCGGCACGGCGGAAGAGACGAACGAGCGCTACAAGTACCTGCTCGACCACGGGCAGACCGGGCTCTCGGTGGCGTTCGATTTCCCGACGCTGATGGGCTACGACGGAGACGACGCCCGCTCCGAGGGCGAAGTCGGCGTCTGCGGTGTGGCGATCTCCAGCCTGGCCGACATGGAGACGTTGTTCGACGGGATTCCGCTGAAGGATGTGTCGGTCTCCATGACGATCAACGGCCCGGCCATGATGCTGTATTGCTTTCTGCTGGCGGCCGCGGAGAAGCAGGGCGCCGACCTGAAGCAGTTCCGCGGTACGATCCAGAACGACATCCTCAAGGAGTACCAGGCGCAGCACGCCTGGATCTACCCGCCCGCGCCGGCGCTCAAGATCATAGCCGACATCTTTGAATGGTCGTCGGACCAGGCGCCCAAGTTCAACACCATCTCGATCAGCGGCTACCATATCCGTGAGGCTGGATCGACCGCAGTGCAGGAGTTGGCCTTCACCCTGAAGAACGGCTTCACCTACGTCGAAAAGGGTATCGAGCGGGGCCTGGACGTGGACGAGTTTGCGCCGCGGCTCTCCTTCTTCTGGGACGTGCACAACGACTTCTTCGAAGAGGTGGCCAAGTTCCGCGCCGGCCGCCGCATCTGGGCGCGCCACATGAAAGACGTCTATGGCGCGAAGGACCCCGAAAGCTGGCGCCTGCGCACGCACGCGCAGACGGCCGGCGTCTCGTTGACCGCGCAACAGCCGGAAGTCAACATCGCCCGGGTCGCCTACCAGGCGCTGGCGGCTGTGCTGGGTGGCACCCAGTCGCTGCACACGAACGCACTGGACGAGACGCTGGCGTTGCCCACCGAGAAGGCCGTGCGCATCGCGCTCAGGACGCAGCAGATCCTCGCCTATGAGACGGGTGTGGCGAATACCATCGACCCACTGGCCGGTTCGTACTACGTGGAGTGGCTGACCGACCAGATGGAAGCGGACGCGGAGCGCATCTTCGCCGAGATCGACGAGATGGGAGGCGTCGTCAAGGGAATCGAGGAGGGCTACTTCCAGGGCCAGATCGCACTGTCGGCCGAGCGCTTCCAGCGCGAAGTGGAGACGAATCAGCGGCTCGTCGTCGGCATCAACGACTTCACCAACGGGAACGAAGATCCGTCCATCGATCTGTTGAGGATTGGCCCCGAGATCGAAGAGAAACAGCGCCAGCGGCTGGCGGACCTGAGGCAGCGACGCGACTCGGCACGGGTGGAGGAAGCGCTGGAGCGGCTGACACTGGCGGCGCAAAACGATGAAAACCTGATGGAGCCGGTGCTCGATGCCGCGCGCGCCTATGCGACGCTGGGCGAGATCCGCTACGCTATCGAAAAAGTATACGGACGCTTCAGAGAGCCCGTATTCTTCTGATGTTGTATTCGACAGCCAACAGCCGACACTCGACGCCCGACTTTGAAGTGTTTGTCCGACTTCCGAGTCTGGACTTCCGACGTTTGACATTCGACTTTGCTCAGTCCACTGGCTAGCGAATCCTTTCCTCAGGTTAGATACAACGCCTTCACTGGCGACCGCGCTGTTGTTGCTCCGACCCGGGCTGACCGTCCGCAAGCCGAACCGCGAACGCCGAAGCACCAGGAACTGCCCACCTTCGACTCCGGGTGTCCCTTTTGTCCTGGCAACGAATTGGAAACGCCGCGGGAGAGGTACCGGATTCCCGAGGGCTCGAGCGTCGATGATTGGCGGGTGCGGGTGGTGGGAAACAAGTATCCGGCGTTTGTGTCTGAGCTCCCGGGCGTGCCCGGCGCGGCGCCGCACCTGCAACGCGTCGAGGCGGCGACGGGTGTACACGAGGTGATCATCGAGGGAAGGGAACACAACCGCGGCTACACCGACCTGGACGACGGCGAAGTGCTGGACGTGATGCGGGCCTACCGGCAACGTTTCGCCGCCGCCGCCGCCGACGAGCGGATCGAGCACGTGGTGATCTTTCGCAACCAGGGGGCGATGGCCAACGCCTCCGTGGAGCACCCGCACTCGCAATTGGCCGGGCTCGCCTTCGTGCCGCCGGTCCTTGCCAAAAGACTGGAGCGGTCGCGGCACTATGAGGCGGAGCAGGGCGGCCCTCTGCTTTGCGCCCTGGTAGAGGGAGAGCTGGCCCAGGGATCGCGAGTTGTCGAGGCGACGGACCGCTTCGCCACCTTCGTGCCCTTCGCGCCCACCTACGACTACGAGATGTGGGTATCTCCTCGTTTCTTGCCGCCGCGCTTCGACGCGGTAGACGACGGGACGCTCGCAGAACTGGGCGCGGCCCTGCGGCAGGCCATTTCGGCCATGGAACGCGCCCTCGGCGGCCCCGACTACAACTGCATACTCCAATGCCCGCCCCTGATCGAAGGCGCCGAGGCGGCGTTGCCCTGGTTCTTCCAGATCATCCCGCGACGCTACCTGGCGGCAGGATTCGAGATGGGCGTGGGCGTCCACATCCTGGTGACGACGCCGGAAGAGGCGGCCCAACGACTGCGGCGGCCGCTCTTCTGAGGTTGCCGGGCCTTCCGGGCGCAAGCTATCTTGCGGTCGAGAGTCGACGTTCACTCACACGACACAACGATATGGCAGATCGCAAGATACGCGTGCTGGTGGGGAAGCCCGGCCTGGATGGGCACGACCGCGGCGCCAAGGTCGTCGCCGCTGCCCTCCGCGACGCGGGCATGGAAGTGATCTATACCGGCCTTCATCAGACGCCGGAACAGATCGTTCAGGCGGCTGTTCAGGAGGATGTGGACGTAGTCGCCCTATCGATTCTCTCCGGCGCCCACATGACGCTGTTCCCACGCGTACTGGGCTTGCTGCGCGATGAGGGGATGGACAACGTGCTGCTGACCGGTGGCGGCATCATCCCGGCCGAAGACATGGACGCGCTGCTCGAGATGGGGGTGGGCCAGCTGTTCGGCCCGGGAACGCCGACGACCGAGGCTGTCGAGTACATCCGGGAGTGGTTCAAGAAAAATCATGCCGGCGAGGAGTGATCCTCGCAGTCTATAAGCGTCCCGCGTGAGCTTGGGATCGGGAGGACGAGTGTGAGTGCGGCAAAGCGGAAGCCGCGGATGCGCCTGCTGGCGGACGAGCTGAAGGAGCTGGAGGAGCGGCTACGCCAGGGCGGCGGTCCGGACAAGGTCAAGAAGCAGCACTCCGAGAACAAGTTGACGGCGCGCGAGCGCCTCGATTTGCTGTTCGATAAGGGCGAACACTTCCAAGAAGTCGGGCTGCTGGTCGCGCACGACCAGTACGACGGCGCGGCGCCAGGCGCCGGCGTGGTCACCGGCTACGGCGTCGTCGAAGGTCGCGAGGTCGTGGTCGTCGCCAATGACGGCACGGTGAAAGCCGGATCGTGGTGGCCGGAAACGATCCCCAAGATGCTCAGGGCCCAGGAGATCGCGATGCGGTGCCACATCCCGATCATCTACCTGGTGGACTCCTCGGGCATCAACCTGCCTTACCAGGGCGGCGTCTTCCCCGGTCAGTACGGCGCGGCTCGCCTCTTCTATTACAACTCGCTCATGCGGCGGTACCTGCGGGTCCCGCAGATCGCTTCGGTGATGGGGAACTGTATCGCCGGCGGCGCTTACCTGCCGGCCCTGTCCGACGTGATCTTCATGGTGAAGGGCTCGAGCTTCATGGGACTTGGCGGTCCCAACCTGGTGAAGGGCGCGACGGGTCAATCGGTGGATGGCGAGACGCTGGGCGGCGCCGACACCCACACGCAGATCTCGGGTGTGGCACACTACGAGCCCGAGAACGATGAGCAGTGCATCGAGTGGATCCGCGAGTACATCAAGGATCTGCCGCCGCCGCAGAGGATCCCGATGACGATCTCCGAGCCGCGGGATCCCGTGCGGCCGCCGGAGGAAGCCTACACGATCATCCCTGACGACCACCGTGCCGGCTACGACATGCGCGCTCTGCTGGAGACCATCGTCGACGAAGGCGAGTTCCGCGAGTTCCAGCCGGAACACGCCAAAGAGATGATTTGTGTCGACGCGCGGATTGGCGGCATACCTGTCGGCATCCTCACCAACGATCGTGGCATCTTTCAAGACAAGAAGGGCGGCCCACCGCGGTTCGGGGGAATCGTCTATACCGAGAGTGCCGAGAAGTGCGCCTACTACATCGAGACCTGTGACCGCCACCGCCGGCCGCTGCTCTACGTTCAGGACGTCTCCGGCTTCATGGTGGGCACCGATGCCGAGCACTCCGGCATCATCAGGGCGGGCGCCCGCATGGTGGAGGCGATGTCGGTGGCGACGGCGCCCAAGATCGTGCTCACGATCAACCACGCCAGCGGCGCCGGCTACTATGCGATGGCAGGTCAGGGCTTCGATCCCGACTTCATCTTCAGTTGGCCGACGGGCCGCATGGGTGTAATGGAAGGCGAGTCTGCTGCCGTGGCCATTCATGGGCGCGCGCTGGCGGAAGCGGCGGAAGCGGGTCGCGAGCTCGACCCCGAGACCCAGAAGCAGCTCGACGCCACCGTGGCCAGGTACGACCGCCAGCTCGACGCTCGCTACGCCGCCGCTCGCGGCTATGTCGATGCGGTGATTACGCCGGAACAGACGCGGCCTGCACTCACCCTCGCACTCAAGTCGGCGATCCAGAACCCGGCGCCACACATCGGCCCGTTCGCGTTGCCTGGCTCGCTGGAGACCCTGCTCAAGTGATGGGAGGCGGTGCAGCCGTTCGCATAGCCTCCGGCCAGGGGTTCTGGGGCGATTGGCTGGAGGCGCCGGTTCGCCAGGTAGAGGCCGGCCCCATCGACTACCTCGTCATGGACTACCTGGCCGAAGTCACGATGTCCATCCTGCAGAAGCAGCGCAGCCGCGACGCTTCGCAGGGCTATGCCCGCGATTTCGTGCCGCTCATGGGCCGCATCCTTCCCACGTGCATCGAGAAGGGAATCCGCGTCGTCGCCAATGCCGGCGGTGTGAACCCCGAGGCCTGCCGAGACGCGGTGGTCGAGATGGCCCGCGAGAAAGGCCTGGCGGGGAAGGCTCGCATCGGTGTGATCACCGGCGATGATCTCATGGGTCGTCTCGATGAGCTTCTAGCAGGGGGCATCGAGTTGCGCAACATGGAGACCGGCGAGCCGCTGGAAGCGGTGCGCGGGATGATCCAGTCGGCGAACGCGTACATCGGCGCGAAACCGATGGTGGAGGCCCTCCATGGCGGCGCCGATGTGATCATCGCCGGCCGTACTACGGACACGGCGCTCACCTATGCACCGATGATGTTCGAGCACGGTTGGGCCGTGGATGATTGGGACAAGCTGGCAGCCGGCGTCGTGGCCGGACACATCAACGAGTGCGGGGCGCAGGCGACGGGCGGCAACACGGGGGTTGATTGGCGTTCGATCGACTACACCGACATCGGCTACCCAATCGTCGAGTCGCGCCCCGGCGGAGATTTCGTTGTCACCAAGCACGACGGCTTGGGCGGTCGCGTGACTATCGCAACGGTGACCGAACAGCTGCTCTACGAGATGGGTGACCCGGCGGAGTACATCACACCGGATTGCGTCGCCGATTTCCGGACCATCCAGCTGGAAGGCGACGGCCAGGACCGGGTGAGAGTGCACGGCGTCAAGGGCCGCCACGCCACCGACATGCTGAAGGTTTCCATCTCGTACCTTGCCGGCTTCAAGGCCATCGGGCGCATGGTCTACTCGTGGCCCAGTGCCTACGATAAGGCTAGAGCCGCGGACCGAACGATCCGCGGACGGCTCGATCGGCTTGGGCTCTCGTTCGACGAGGTCTACACGGAGTACTTGGGCGCTGGCGCCTGCCACGGCCCGCTGGCGGGACCGCCGGATCCCGACGCCCCGGAGGTCGAAGTCCGCATCGGCGTCAAGCACTCCAGCGATCGCCACGCCGTGGAGCGCTTCACTCGCGAGATCGCTTCGCTGATTCTGGCCGGACCGCCGACGGCCACAGGCTTCGGCGGCGGCCGCCCGCGCGTTCAGGAGATGGTCGCCTACTGGCCCGCGCTCATTCCCAAGACTCAAGTCTCTCCTCGGGTGGAGGTTGAGATCGCATGATGTCGTCCAACACCAAGCCAAGCCTATTGCTGCCTTGTGGGGCTACGCTCTCTGTCTTCGCCGCGCTGCTCGAGGCGGCGGGCGCAGCAGACATGATCGCCATGAGCTTCGCACTGGTCGGTACCGCGACCGCCTTCGCCGCCTGGTTCATGTACCTGCGGTTGGGGACCGGAGATTCCGTTCCCCTGGGCGTGCGCTTCTTCAGCATCGGTGCTATGGCCCTCGCCATCTCCAGCCTATTGTACAATGCTGCTACGGGATGGCTCGGCTGGGTCGGCGCCATCGGCCTCTGGCTGGCGACGCTCGGCGCTGGCGTCGAATGGCTGCGCGGTCGCACGTACGGTACTGACGAGCACCACTGACATCGGGGATCGGGCTGATGAGTGATACTGGTGAAAAGAAGAAGCGCGAGGAGCTGAGGTTTCTTATCACACCCGGGGTCTTTGCCGGCCTTGCGGCGATCTTCAGCGTAACCGTCGGCTATACCGTGGCCACAAAGACCTTGTTTGGCGTCGCCAGCAGCTGGACCATCATCTACAGCGCCCTCGCCGTCGTCTGCGTCATCGCCGGCTGGGTTCTCTTCAAGAAGCAGGGGAGAACCACTACCGGCCAGGTAGGCGCCCTCTTTTTCCTTTTGCTCTCTGTGGCCCTCGTTAACCTCGACGTGGTGCTCGATAGCAGAATCGAGTGGATCCACAGGGCGGGCCCCGCCATGTGGTTTCCCGTCGCCCTCGTCTTCGGCCTGGAGTGGATGCGTCGTCGCCGCGTCGCCCGCGCCGCACGGGGAGGCTGAGTCGTGAAGGTTCAGCTTCTGAAGCTCGCTCACGCCCGCTCCGGCGACAAAGGCGATTCGGCGAACGTGGGTCTAATCGCCTTGAGAGAAGAATTATATCCTGTTCTGGTTAAAGAGGTTACGTGCGATCGTGTCAAGGATCACTTCAGTGGAATATGCCTGGGACCGGTGGAGTGTTTCGAGCTGCCCAATCTCAAGGCACTGAACTTCCTGCTCCACAACTCGCTGGGCGGCGGTGGTACGCTGTCGCTGCGGACCGATGCCCAGGGGAAGACGCTGAGCGCGGCGCTCTTGCGTATGGAGATCGAGGTTCCGGACGATTTGGCCGCGCTGGTGGGCGACGGCTCAGACGACTGATCGATCAGGGAGGCGGAACTTGGTACGAACCGTGGTTCGAGCGCTGGTGATCGCCGCCGTCGTGGTGGGCGTATGGGCGGTAGTGCGTCAGCTCGACGAGGTGGAGATCAGTCTCTATCTGCTGGGCGCCTTCGGATTCATCGCATTGGGGGTGTTCGCGTACCTGGACCGTCGCGGGTCTCGATAGGAGTAGGTGCCGAAAGGGAGCCACGGGCATGAAAGAAGAGGGGTACGACGTCGTCGTCATCCAGGTCGATCCGGCGACTGGAGTTGCTACGGTCAGCCTTAATAGGCCAGAGCAGAGAAACGCGTTGAGCGCGGTGATGGTGGACGAGCTAGCGGATGCGATCGCCTGGGCGGACGCCGATGAGCGTGTCCGAGTCATCATGTTGCGTGGTGAAGGGAAGGACTTCTGCGCCGGAGCCGATCTGAAAGCGTTGTCCGAGATGATGGAGGCGGGCGTCGAAGAACAGCTCGAGGATGCGGACGCGCTGGGCGACCTGTTCATGATCATGCGGCGTGTGGAGACGCCGGTGATCGCGGCGGTCCACGGCCACGCCATCGCCGGCGGCTGCGGCCTGGCTACGGCCTGCGACATCGTGCTGGCTGCGGATGACGCGAAGTTCGGCTACCCGGAGGTGAAGATCGGCTTCGTACCGGCCATGGTGATCGCGATGCTGCGGCGAGCCGTGGGCGAGAAACGAGCCTTCGACCTGGTGGCAACCGGGCGGATCATCGATGCGGGAACGGCGGAACGTTTCGGCATCGTTCACCACCTGTTCCCGGCGAAGGAGTTCGAGAAGCAGGCGGACGCGTTCGCGGAAGAGCTGGCCGAGCGTAGCTACACGGCGGTGGCGCTCTCGAAGCGGCTCATCTATCAGACCGAACGCCACTCTTTCGAGGCCGCCATCCGGGCCGGCGCCGAGCTCAACGTGCTGGCTCGGCTCACCGAAGACTACAAGGAAGGCGTGCGAGACTTCGTCGACAAGAAGAACAAGAAGAACAAGAAGACGGGAGACGCCTGATCTACCTGCAGCTCAAGCTAGCCGGAATCCTGGTCGGAGCGCCGCTGGCGCTTGCCGCACAACCGCTGGGCCAACCGTGGATGTTTTGGCTAGGCCTGGTGTTTCTGATCACCGCTTTGTTGCTGCCCATGCAGCCCGGCCAGCGGCTTGGCGACCGCTTCCAGGACATCGTCCGGCACCTGCCGTTGTCGGGCTGGTTGTCTTCGCGGAGAAAAAGGCGCGTCCGCTAGTCGCCGTCCAGCGTATCCAGCACCCCGAAGTCGCCCGTCGGCTGAGGGTCGGGTCCCGGCTCGATCCATTCCGCCGGCACCTCCAGCTCGCCTCTCGAATGCAGCGCCACCGCGGCGGCGGCAACATCCGGGTCGAAGTGGCTACCCGCGTCTTCCTGGATGATCTCGACCGTGCGGTCGAAGCCGAGCCCTTTTCGGTAGGAGCGATCCGAGCTGAGGGCATCGAGCACGTCGGCGACGGCCAGCAGGCGTCCGAGGAAGGGGATCGAGTCTTCCGACAGCCCGTCCGGATAGCCGGATCCGTCCCACTTCTCATGGTGATGCCGGACGCCAGGCAGGATCTTTTTGAAGCGTGGGCTCTGGATGTTGCTCAGAATGTTCACGCCGTGGACGGGGTGCTTCTTGATCTCGTCGAATTCGGCGGCCGTCAGCTTGCCCGGCTTGTTCAGGATTCGCTCCGGCACGCCGATCTTGCCGACGTCGTGGAGTAAACCGGCCAGCTTGACCACATCGATCGTCTCTTCATCGACGCTCAGCTCGCCGCCGATCTTGATCGCGAACGCCGCCACCCGCTCCGAATGCCGGTGCGTGTAGCCGTCCTTGGCATCGATCGTCGCTACCATGGCCCGGATCGTGTCGAAGAAGAACTGCTCCAACTGGGCCATCAGCTGCGCCCGATGGATCGCCACTCCCGCCTGGTTGCCGATCAGCGCCAGCAACTCGAGGTCGCTCTCCGAGAACGCGCCCGTCAGGCTGCGGCTGTCGGCGTAGAGAACGCCGAGGACGCCGAGAACGCTCTCGTCGGTGAAGACCGGGGCGCACATCACCGAGCGGATCTTCTGCTGGATGATGCTCTGGCCTTCACGGTAGCGCGCATCGGCCGTCGCGTCGCGGCTCAGCGATGACACGCCGTTCTCCAGCACGTCCTGCACGACGGTGCGGCTGACCTCGATCTCTTCCAGCGCTTCCTCTTCCTTGCGCGATCGTGCCGTCACGATCTTCAAGTCCGTCTTCGACTCGCCATCGGCGTCGGTCAACAGGATGGCCGCTCGGTCGGCGTTCAACGCGGCGAAGATGGAGTCGATGACGCCCTCGAACAGAGTCTCGACGTCGCGAGCGCTGGAGAGCAGCTTGGAGACCTCGTAGGCGGTAGCGAGGTTGCGTTGCGCGCGTTGCAGGTCATTAAGGTCCTCGAGCTGCGTCTCCTTCAGCGCCTCCATGCCGGGGAAATGAGTGTCGATGACCTTGCGAACCACCGTCGTCGTGCCGCCTTCTTCGCGGTAGGACAGGGTCGCCTCGCCGGGCGCTCGCTCCGCTTCCGGCCTCATCCGGCACTCGAGGATGGCAGGCCCGACGGCCAGCTGGTCGCCGGGTGCCAACGTGCCGCGCTCGACGATCTCGCCGTTGATATAGCTGCCGTTGGCCGACTCGAGGTCGATCACCTGAATCCGCGCGCCGACGTTTTCAACCGTGCAGTGGCGTCGCGATACGCCCTGGTCGGGCAAGCGGATGTCGCACTCCGGCGCTCGCCCGATCGTATGTGGTGTGCGGGACGGCAGATTGAAGATGCGGCCTACATGCTGGCCTTCGCGGACAACGAGTACGAGTTCCATGGCGGCGGGGCTCTTCCTCCGCTACTTCGCCGGGAGCCGAATTCGGCCCAGGTTCGTTCCGCCAAACTGGGGAACGTCGAACCGGGTCGTGTACATGCCGAAGCTCTCCGAGTCTTCGGCAGTCGGGTGCAGCTCCAGGTTATGCGACCCAGAGAATAGAGTATACCCTGCCACGGGAGTTGAGCCAACAAAGGTGCCGTCGATGAAGACATCGGCGGTGGGCTCGGCAGTGACGGTGACCCAGCCAAAGGGGCGGAGTTCCTTCATGATCTCTTTGTGCTGGCCGGGCGTGGGAAGGAAGCTTTCTTCGTGCAGCACGAGCTGGTGCATCGACAGCTGCGGGGCGCCAATCAGCCTGATCGTGTGACGGACCTGGGAGGGGATCTCCATGTCGAGGCGCGGCGGATTGCCGATTTCTTGATCGTCCAGAACGATCTTGATGTACGGCGTGGCCTGCGTGGGCAGGACCTTCACGCTTATGGTGGCTGGCCGCGCTGGGGCCGCTGCCACCGGCGTTCCGCCGGCGGTGCTGAACGGTACGCTGTCGGGTTGCATCGCGTTACCGGCGCGATCGGTTACGTCAGAGCCCACCAACAGCACGTAGCGCGAGCCGCGCGCCATCGAGCGCGCCGGCTGTATCTGCGCGGTCCGCTGGTCTTCGTTCATGAAGACCTGGATGTTGATGTAGTTGCCCTGCGCGTCACGCAGTCTGACGCTCTCCGAGTTGACTGTGGTAGGGTCCAGCTGCTCGTCAAAGGTGAGCCGCAGTGGCTGGTCGATCGGAACGCCACGGGCGTTGGTGGCCGGATCGCTCGAGCTCAGACCTGGCGACTGCGTGTCGGGCGGCGGGTTGCGGGTCGTGAACGTGAAGACAGCACCGGGTTCTCTGGCCCGCGGGTTCCTCAGGATCGGGGTTCCGGCGGCGCTCAGCAGGCCGGCGCCGATCTCGATGGTGTAGTCGGTCCGGTATTCAAGCTGGGTGCTCGTGGTCACGACGATACGCCGACCATCGTCCCTGACCTCGATCTCCGTGGGCAGCTGCCGGCCACTCGGCGCGATCAGCCTAACGTTGACGCTGGTCGCGGTCGCGGCGTTGATGGCTCCGCTGAACGAGATCTCGAAACGGGGCTCGATGACGTCAGCTCCGCCCTCGATGCTCATGAAGCCGAACGACGTGGCGTAGACGCTCCCCGTCCCCAAGAGCGGCAGGTTCGCCAGGAAGGGCAGCTTCTCCTCGCCCAGCGTGCGCAGACCGCCGAGGTTCAGCGCGTAGGCGGTCACGGTCCCGGCCAGCGCGACCACGAGGGCGACCCACACCCAGCGGCGGCGGCCCCTCTTTGGCGGATGAGTCGTGGCCTCGTACAGCGACGCGGGTCCGCGCTGGATCTCACGCGCCTCCTCCTCGTGCGCCTCCTGAACCGACGGAGCCGGCGTGACCGGCGTCGGCTCCTCTTTCTTTTCTTCCTTTGGCTTCTCCAGCGTGACGACCACGGTGCGCTGGGCGCTGCCGTCCAGATCCATCAACTCGTTGCGCAGCTGGTCGGCGCTCTGGAACCGGTCCGGCGGGTTCTTCTGCAAGCACTTGAGCACGATGCGCTCGAGCTCGGGGTCGAGATCCGGGTTGATCTCGCGGGGCAGGGTGGGGAGCTCCTCGATGTGCTTGCGCCCCAGCTCGAACCAATCGCGGCCGGTGAACGGCGCCTGGCCGCTCGCCATCTCGTAAAGCGTGACGCCGAGGGAATAGATGTCGGACCTATGGTCGACGCGCTGGCCCCGGGCCTGCTCCGGAGACATGTACTTCGGAGTGCCGACGTATACCGTCGTTCCGGTCGCCGCCGTGTAGTTGGTCGCCGCCTCGGCGATCCCGAAGTCGGTGACAACGGCGTTGCCGTGGCGGTCGAACAGAATGTTGTCGGGTTTCAGGTCGCGGTGGACGATACCGCCCTCGTGCGTATGGGCGAACTGCAGCGCCGAGGCGACGTCGCAGCCGACCTTGATGATCACTCCCTCCTCCGTGGGCACGCCGGGCTTCATCACGTCCTTGAGCCCGGTGGGCAGCAAGTCCATGGAGAAGAAGACGATGTCGTCGTCTTTGCCGGCGTAGTGGATAGCGATCACGTTCGGGTGCCGGAACTTGGCCGCCCGATGGGCCTCGCGGCGGAAGTTTTCCTCGAATACTTCGTCGTAGGCGAACGCAGGCTTGAGCACCTTCAGCGCGACGTCGATGTCCAGGTTCGTGTCGCGCGCCCTATACACGTACGCGAAACCGCCCTCGCCCAGGAACTGGTCGATACGGTAGACGGCTACGCGCCGGCCTAGGAAAATGTCCTTCTTCATGATCTAGGTGTCAGCGCCGCGAAGAATCGCCGCGTTTCCGGGTTGTAGATGATCAGCCCGTAAAGTGACCTGATCCTCGGGATCTCCCCTTCCAGATCGAACTGCGGCCGCAGGCTGAAGATCTCCCTGAACGTGTCCTCGGCGTCGACCCGCCGGCCGAACGCGTAGTACGCGACAGCCAGCACCTGGCGCCCCACCACCGCTTGCTCGATCGTGAGGCCGCCCTCCGTGACCAGGCGCTCGTAGAATGTAACAACTGCCCCGTAGTCGGCGTTCGCCCAGTACTCGAAGCCCGGTCCCAGCTTGTCGCGGGTCGAGAAGACGATGATCGAGTCCGTGTACTCGTCTTTGAGGTCCTGGACGGTTGACGGGATCGACTGCGAGTAGAGGCGAATGAACTCCAGCGCGTCCGCAGCGTTACCCGTCTGCCGCAGCCGATGGTAGATCAAGAACGACTGGTTGAGCACCGCCGGATCTCTATAGTACTCTTCGCGCGGACCCTGGCCGACCAACGTCAGGATGTGATGGGAAGCTTGTTCGGGATCGCCAGAACGAACGTAGATCTCGGCGAGCTGGAACAAGAATGGGATCAACCGCTCACGCGGCAGCTGTATGTTGATCAGCTCCTGCGCGAAATCGACTGCCTGATTGAAGTCGCCGAGGGCGTAGGCGCTGGAGAACGCCAGGTAAAGCAATCGGCCTCGCGCTTCATCGCTGGAATCAAGCAGGCCCATGTCCTGGAGCCGCAGGCCCTCGCTGGACTCACGCAATGCCGTGTCGAATTCACCCCTCAAGTAGGCGGCATTGGCGGTGAAGTAGGCGAGCGGCAGCGACGAGGTCGGGCGTCCCCTGACGCCTGTGATGTAGACCGGTGCCACGCGCACGTAGCGCGGCGGATCCTCGGACCGAGCTTCGGGATCGACTATGAACGGCGGTGCTTCTGTTTGCGCCAGGGCGACATAAGGGCCGCCGACCGCGTCGGCACCCTGGATCTCGTAGCCGCGGATGAAGCCGGGTGGTCCGGGCTGCCACGTGAGCACGGCGGATTCACCCTCGTAGATCAGGTCGAACCCGGCGAGCGGCGGAAAGTCCACGTCCCAACGGTATTCGGCGGTCAGACCGGCGCCCGAATCGGAGATGT
>JBDHHX010000036.1:0-17030 GCA_039589155.1 Gemmatimonadota bacterium
GCCCCTCAGTCTCGATAGCGTAGCTCACCGCTTGTCTCCCAGTTCGCGCCTCAGGGCCGTCATGATCTCCTCACTCTCAAGCCCCTGGCTCGCCGCCTGCTTCAGCACCGACCGCACCAACCTCACCGCTTGCTTCGCCCTTGCGTCGTCTCGCTTCTTGGCCTGCAGCTCGCGAACGTAGGTGCCTGCCCCCTGCCGCATCTCGACGAACCCTTCGCGCTCCAATTCCCGGTAGGCCTGAACCACGGTGGCCGGGTTCACGCGCAACCGTTTTGCCAGCGCGCGGACCGAGGGAAGAGTGTCCCCCGGCCGCAACTCGGCGGATGCCACCGCTATCCTTATCCGTGTGGCGATCTGGTCGTAAAGTGGAGTCGGGCTTCTGGGGTCGATCCGGCTGAACATGTCACCCTAGTGTATCGGTTTACCCATACAATGATACACTCGCAGCGCCACGACGTCAAGCCGCTCTGAAACCGGGCTCTCGCTTACCGCGTTATCTAGTAACGAGTCGGGCTGTTGCGGTTGATCAGCGGACCCCGGGTGTGCAGTTTCCACGCACTACCCGGCGAGGACGGCCCAGCCAGCAGCTTTGGACGGATCGAGGAATGTCGAGTCTCAAACAACTGATTAGCGAAATACACCGCCGTTCCCTGTGGCAGGTACTGGCCATCTACATCGTTGGTGGGTGGATCGGTTACTCGGTGATCCAGGGGCTGACGGAAGGGTTGAATCTTCCCAGCTGGTTCCCGGCGCTGGCGTTGGTGCTGTTCATCGTGGGGCTGCCGATCGTTCTGGCGACGTCGTTCTTGCAGGAGGGTTTTCGGACCTGGTCGCACCGTGACCCAACGCTGATACCTGACGCCGTGATTGCCGTCGGTGTAGCCGGGGGCACTCCCAGCGCCACGGCGAGCTGTGCGTGGAGGGATCTCTTCACCTGGCGGAACGCGATCATGGGCGGCGTATTCGCGTTCGCGCTGTTCGGGGTGTTCTCGGCCGGTTGGTTGTTGGTCGCCGGCACGCCGACGCGCGAAGTGCCGGTCGCTGAAGACGGCTCGGGCGGCACCCGCGTCGCCGTGCTTCCCTTCTCTGTTCGTGGCAGCGAGGAATTCGCCTACCTCGGCGAAGGGATGGTGAACCTGCTGAGCACGAAGCTGGACGGCGCCGGTGACCTGCGCACGGTGGATCCGCGGGCGTTGATTGGCGCGCTGGAGCGGGACCGTGTGGATCAGCTCGATCCGGCGCGGGCGGGAGCGTTGGCCGGCAGTTTTGGGGCCGGGCTCTATGTGCTGGGTGACGTCGTCGAAATCGGAGGCCAGCTGCACCTGGAGGCCGCGCTGTACGACGTCAGCCAGGGCAACGAGCCTGTGGCGACGGCCACGTCGGAAGTAAGCGTGAACGAGGTGTTCTCCGCCGTGGATGACCTGGCGGCCCAGCTATTGGTGGGCCGGTCCGGCGGTGGCGGACGATCCACGGGGATCGCGACCGTGACGACGCACTCGCTGCCGGCGCTAAGAGCGTACCTGGAGGGCGAGCGGGAGTTCCGGTCGGGAAGGTTCGAGCAGGCGTTGTCGGCGTTCCAACGCGCCATCGTAGAAGACAGCGCGTTCGCGCTGGCCTACTACCGTTTGAGCATCGTCGCCGAGTGGCTGGTCCGCGCCGATCTCGCCGGCGACTACGCGGAGCAGGCGTCGCAGTTGAGCGATCGCCTGTCGGATCGCGATCAACGCGTGTTGCAGGCGTTCATGCTATGGCGTGAGGGCGATGCGGACCAGGCGGAGCGGCTGTACCGCTCGATCCTCGGAACGCATCCCGACGATGTCGAGGTCTGGTGGCAGCTGGGAGAACTGCTCTTCCACTACGGTCCGCGCCGCGGCCGTTCGGTGATCGAGTCGCGTGCGGCGTGGGAACGGGTCCTGTTCTTCGAGCCCAACCACGTGCCGGCGCTGGTGCACATGGCGAGGATCGCGTCGGTCGAGAAGCGGCCACAGGAGCTCGATTCACTGATTCGCCTGGCCCTCGCTTACCAGCCCGGCGGCGACTACGCGATCTACATGAACGCGCTGCTGGCTTACGGTCTCGAGGACGAAGCGGCCAAGCAGCAGATACGGTCCGATCTCGCGCTGGCCAGCGACAACGCACGCAACAATGCCGTTTACAACGTCTCGGTGTTCACTGATGACGTGGACGGTGCGGCCGAGCTGGCCGAGTTGATCATCCAGCCGTCGCGCACAGCAGCGGTGCGTGTGTCGGGACGCGTAGTGATGACCAACCTGGACCTCGCACGCGGTCGCTGGCGCTCGGCCCAGGCGCAACTCTCGGCCGCGGAAACACTCGACTACGCCGCCGCGCTCGAACACCGGACGTTGTACGCGATCGTGCCGTTCTTTGCGACACCCGACTCCGTGTTGGATGAGTTGAGGGCGACGCTCGTCGCCTGGGACCCCCCGGCTGCGCCCGCGGCGAGCGATCCCTATGCCGTGCCTCATGACGACCTGCACCCGCAACTGCGTGTCTACCTACTGGGCCTGCTGAACGCACGGCTGGGGCGCGAGGCTGAGGCCAGGCGCTATGCGCGACAGCTGGACGAAATGGGAGGGAGCCCTGAAGCCCAGGCGCTGGCCCGCGACCAGGTGCAGGGCGTGCTGGCGCAGATCGCATGGACACGAGGCGACGAGGGTGGGGCGCTGGCGATACTGCAGCAGGCGCCGATGATCCGCAGCTACCTGCTCACGGTTAACTCTTCGTTCTACGCGCTCAACTATGTGCGCTACATGCGGGCCGAGCTGCTGAACGCGCTCGGCCGCTACGAGGAAGCGGCATCCTGGTATTGCTCGTTTCTGGAGCACTCGACCTACGACGTCGCCTTCCTGGGCCCGTCGCATTTCCGGCGCGCCGAGATGTACGAGAAGCTGGGTCGACCCGACGAGGCGGCCCGTCACTACAACCGATTCCTCGAGCTATGGTCGGAGGCTGACGCTGAATACCAGCCGCTCGTCGCTTACGCTCGCGAGCGCTTGGCCAGTTTGTTGGACGAGTAATCCGTGCAAACCCAACCATCACCGTAGTCAAAGGAGGCCCCCATGTCCGATGCCGCGAAAGGTCGCTTCTGCTGGTTCGACCTCATGACGTCCAACCCTGATGCCGCCAAAGCGTTCTATACAGAAATCGCCGGCTGGGGGACCGAAGTATGGGAAGGTAGCGGAGACAAACCCTACCTGATGTTCACCAACAACCAGAAGCCGGTGGGCGGCGTCATGCAGCTGCCGCCCGAGCTGGTGGAACAGAAGGTACCGCCCCACTGGATCTCCTACGTCTACACGCCCGACGTCGATGCATCGTGCGCCAAGGCGGAGGAGTTGGGCGGCCAGGTGATGCACCCGACGACGGACATCCCCACGGTCGGTAAGTTCGCGGTGATCGCCGACCCGCAGGGAGCGGTGATCGCTCTGTTCTCGGCGACCGGTGATGCACCGGGTAGCGAAGAGCCGGCGGCGAAAGGTGAATTCTCGTGGCACGAGCTGGCGACCACCGACTACGAGGCCGCCTGGAAGTTCTACTCCGGGATGTTCAGCTGGCAGAAGGCCGACGCGATGGACATGGGCGAAGCGGGTATCTACCAGATGTACGGTCGCGGCGCCCACCCGCTGGGCGGGATGTACAACAAGCCGGCTGAGATGCCCGCGCCGCCGCACTGGCTCTACTACCTTAGGGTTGACGATGTGAATGCGGCGGTGGAGCGTATCAAGAAGCTTGGTGGACAGATCTTGAACGGTCCCATGGAAGTGCCTGGCGGCGACCTGGTCGCCCAGTGCATGGACCCGCAGGGCGCGGCGTTCGCGATCCACTCGACGGCTGGCGCCTAATAGGTCTGATGATCCGAAGATATCGAGCCTGCCCCTCTGCGCGAGGGGCAGGCTCGTTCACGTTGCTCCATTGCTGCCAAGACGACATATTCCGCGATCGATAGATCCGAAGGAGCCCTGACGCGTAAGGTTCTCGCTGCGAGCCCAGCATGCCAGACCTAAGAAAGCTCATACACGAAATCCACCGGCGATCGCTCTGGCAGGTGCTCGGCATCTATCTTGTGGGCGCCTGGATCGCGTACGAGATCGTGCAGAGCCTCACCGAGGGCATGGGCCTACCGGCCTGGTTCCCCGCCTTCGCCGTCGTCCTCTTCATCATCGGGCTGCCCATCGTTCTGGCCACAGCGATCGTGCAGGAAGGCACGCAAGTCGGTCCACGCAGAGAAGAGCATCTTGCGGAAACCGAAGTAGCTACTCCACCAGCGGCACCAACCACCACATCCACCGCGACAAAATTGCTCACGTGGCGGAACGCGATCAGCGGCGGCGTAGTGGCGCTAGCGTTGTGGGGCGTAGTAGCGACAGGCTGGATGATGTTCGGCGATCGAACGGATCGCGAATCGGCAGCGGGCGACCTCGACCCGGAAGTCGTCGCGGTTCTTCCCTTCCGAGTTACGGGCGGACCGAGTCTCGAGTACCTGGGTGAGGGGATGCTCGACCTGCTGGCGGCGAAGCTCACTGGTGAAGGTGGACCGCGCGCCGTCGATCCCCGCGCTGTGATGAGCGCGTGGACTCGCGCCACTAGCGCGGGTGAGGTTGGGCTGACGGATGAAGAAGCGATCGATCTCGCAGCATCGCTCGGGTCGGGTCGTGTGCTGCTGGGAGGGATCGTTGAGGCCGGCAACAATATCGTGCTAAATGCGTCGCTGCTCGGCGTCCCCGGCGGAGCCACGAGCGCCCAGGCCAGTGTGGAAGGACCGACCGACAGCCTGACGGCGCTCGTCGATCGGCTAACAGCGCAGTTGCTCGCCCGGGAAGCCGGCGAGGCGCAGCAACGACTGGCGGCGCTGACCAGCGCGTCGTTGCCCGCCCTCCGTGACTACTTGGATGGTCAGGCGGCCTACCGGCGTGGGCACTACACGGTGGCGGAGGGCCACTTCCGCGACGCCATGGAGGCCGACTCGACGTTCGCACTGGCTGCGCTAGGGTACGTATCCGCCCGCTACTGGACCGTGAACGGGTTTGACTTCGTTGGGATCACAGCCGCGTGGAGGCATCGCGATCGCCTGAGCGACCGCGACCTCACGCTGCTGTATGCGCTGGCGGGGCCAAACTTCCCAGAGGCATCCACGGGGCGGGAAGTGTTGATCGCCCTGCAGGAGGCGGTGGAGTCGGCACCCGATCGACCCGAGGGCTGGTACTGGCTGGGCGAGTCGTACTGGCACCAGGGCGCGGCGCTCGGTTTCACGGCCTGGCAACGACTTGCCGGTGAAGCGTTCAAGAGCGCTATCGCTCTCGACTCCGGCTTCTCCGGTCCGCTGTCGCACCTTGTTGACATACCGCTCATGGCCGAAGACCGGCCCGAGACCGAACGGTATCTGGCGCTTTACCTCGCTGTCGACTCGACCGGTGACTTTCGCGATTACGAGCGCTGGCAGTTTGCGTTGGTCTTCGGCGACTCGGCCGCGCTCGATTCCATTCGGACGGGCTTCTCGCTTTGGACCGGCGGCGCGCTTCGCGCCGTCGTGCGGACCAGCATGCTAAGAGGCTACGACCTCGAGGATGCCGAAACCGCGTGGGCGCACCTGCGCGATGCACCGGGAACGCCAGGAGTCCGAATCGCGACGTTCGAGCTCCGGCACGACTACGAGCTGAACCGCGGCCGTCCGTCGCAGGCACTCGCAGCGACGGAGGAGATGATCCTCCTCGATACTGACCCGCGGTTGCCTTTGCGCCTGCGAGTGCTCGACGGGTTATACGGTGACGGTGATGCCGACGCCGCCAGACAGGCGGCTCTCGACCTTTCCGCCAACGCGACGGCGCAACTCTCAGACGACGTGGAAGAGCGAGCGATCCAGTTCTCTGACATCTGCACGGTCGAGCAGTGGCGGTTGTGGCAGGGCGAGTATGTCTCGGCACCGCGGTCGATCGACAAGTTGCGGAGTTCCGCCTACCCCACAGACTCGAGCTGGACAGCCGGCTTCGCCCATACCTGCGCCTCGATCCTGGAAGCGCTGTTTGCATCAGCGACTGGTCAACCGGGGGCGGTTGACCTGGTGGCTCAGCTCGATTCTACGCTTCGGGACATGCCACAGGGCGTCTTCCAACCCGAGCGCCTCGACAAGACCGGCAACCTCGTCACCGCTCAACTTTTCGAACTGCAGGGCGACCTCGAGGCCGCGTATCGAGCAATTCAGCGGCGTGAGTTCTTCAATCCTCGCTACCTGTCCACTTATCTGCGCGAAGAGGGACGCCTCGCGGCACTGCTGGGCGAGCGTGAGGCGGCGATTCGCGCCTACAAGCACTACCTCACGCTGCGATCGGATCCGGAACCGCAACTCGTCGATGACGTGGAAGGTGTGAGGACCGAGCTCGCCCGTCTCACCGGCGAAGGCGGACCTCAATAGATGTCGCTCGACCAGGAACGAAAGATCCGCGTCGCGGCAGTCATCATTCTAGCGGTCGGCGCGGCTTTACAGTTCTTCCTCTGGTCACGTCATTGGGTGGCACCCGATCAATTGACGCTTCTGGCGCTCGGCTACGACTGGGTCCAGGGCGGCCCGCTGCAGCCGTTCGCCAAGTTCATGAGCGGCGGCGGACGGATCCCGGGATCGCTCCTGCAGTTGTTGATCGGGGGCTCGCTCGAGATCTGGCCCGACTACCGATCGCCGACGCTTCTGATGTCGCTGACGCATCTCGCCGCTGTATCGATCCTTGGCCTGACTCTGCGGTCGGCGATCGGCGACCGGTCTACCGTCTTCTTCCTGGCCGTATACTGGCTGTCGCCCTGGCGGCTGTTTCATTCCGCCTTTCTGTGGGAGCCGGGCTTCGTATTTCTGCCCGCGGCGATCCACATGGCGTGCGCGTACCGGCTTCGCCAGGAGCCGCGTTTCTGGCCGAGCGCTACGCTGGCCGCGACCATCATCCTCACCATGCAGGTTCACGCGTCGTTCTTGGTTCTGGTCGTAGCCACGGCGATCCTGATGGGGATGAGGAAGCTGCGGTTGAATCTCCTGGGGGCCTCCGTCGGGTTCGCTGCCGGCTGCCTGACGTTGATACCAACGGCCCTGGCTCTGCTCCGCGGAGACTTGGCCCGACTGGCGCCCAACTGGGGCGGCGACCTCCCACCCGTAGTGGGCAACGCCTTCAAGGGACTGCTCTACTGGTTCCGGCTCGGAAGCCTGGATGCGGGAAGAAGGCTTCACGCGGCGATCCCCTACGCCGAGACGAGCCTGGACGGCTCGACGCTACTCCCGCTCGTGAAGTTCTTGCTGATGGGGCTCATCGGTATCGCGGTGCTATCGATTCTGGTCGCGATCCTGGCATCGTGGGAGTACTTCCGGCGCAACGCCGTTAACCGATCGGCGGACGGCGACGATCCGGAATGGGTCCGCCACTACGCGCTCGCCTTCCTGCTGACCATCGTTCTCGCCTCGGCGATCTCGCCGGTTACGATACAATCGTGGCACGTCATCATCACATTGCACGCCGCATGTATCCCGGTAGCGCTCTGGCTCGAGCGTCACCTCCTCGGGGATAAGACCTGGTCGCGCTCCATCGCGGCGGCGTTCGTTCCGCTGCTGGTCATCGCCGCGCTGGTTGGAACGCTGTCGAGCTTCATGTACCAGCGGCCCAGCGACATTCGCGTCATGGAGGAGCAGGTTCCGCGAGAGCTGGCCCCGCTGTTCCCATCGATCTCAGAGGGCATCGAGCGGCGGTAGGGGAGCCAAACATATGTTTGGGCATTGCGCAATGCCCGCACATCCGGCTATTTCAGGTCCAACAACTGAATTCGCCCCAACGAGGAGCCGATGCAGCACGACGCGATCGCCGTCATCGATTTCGGCGGCCAGTATGCACACCTAATAGCCACAAAGGTCCGACGCCTGGGCGTATTGGCGGAGATCCGCCAGCCCGAGGACCCCATCCAGGTTTTCGCACCATACAAAGGGATCATCGTCTCAGGCAGCCCCAGCCTCGCATCACACGGCGAGGACTCGGACTACACGCGTGCGATCTACGATCTCGACGTGCCCATCGTCGGCTTCTGCTTCGGTCACCAGGAGATCGCCAAACACTACGGCGGCGAGGTGGTGCACGGCGGACGGCAGTGGGGACGAGCCGACCTGCACCTGGCCGGCGAACACCCCCTGTTTAAGGGGCTGGGGCCCACCGAGCCCGTCTGGATGAGCCACTACGACAGCGTCGTTTCTGTGGGGCCGGAATTCCAGGAGTTGGGTTGGAGCGAAACGACGGAGGGCGGCCCGGACCATCGTTTCGCGGCGATCGGCTCGGACTCACTTCGGCGCTACGGTCTGCAGTTCCACCCCGAGGTGGACGACACGGTGCACGGCAACGAGATGATCTCGAACTTCGTGTTCGAGATCTGCGGGTGCCGACCGACCTGGTCGATGGAAGCGTTCCTGGAAGAGGAGATGGCGAAGATCCAGGAGCAGGTGGGCGAGCGCTCGGTGTTCCTGCTGGCCTCGGGCGGCGTTGATTCCACGGTCGCGGCAACGTTGCTCGCCCGCGCCCTGGGTCCCGAGCGAGTGGATCTACTGCACGTCGACAACGGATTGATGCGGAAGGACGAGAGCGCGCAAGTGATCGAGTTCTTCCGTGGGCTGGGCCTGGACTCTCACGTCCACTTCATCGACGCCAGCGACCGCTTCCTGTCCGAGCTCGAAGGCTTGATCGAGCCGGAGGAGAAACGGCGCGCCATCGGCGACGCATTTATCGCGGTCTTCCAGGACGAAGCGGAGCGGCTGGGCCTTCACGACCACCTGCTAGGCCAAGGCACGATCTACCCGGACACGATCGAGACGGGCGGTACCAAGCGAGCCGACACGATCAAGACGCACCACAACCGTGTGCCGGCGATCGACGAGATGATAGCGGCGGGCCGCGTGGTCGAGCCGCTGGCCGAGCTCTACAAGGTCGAGGTGCGGGAGCTGGGCGAAAGACTGGGAATCCCGCACGAGCTCGTCTGGCGCCACCCCTTCCCCGGCCCCGGCCTGGGCGTGCGTCTGCTGTGCGGCGACGGCGCGGGTGACCTGGAAGGCCTGGAGGAGATCGCCCCGATCGTTGCCGATGTGGGCAGGAGCCACGGGCTGGACGCCGAGGTGCTTCCCATCCGTTCCGTCGGCGTCAAAGCCGACCTCCGCGCCTACGAGCACCCGGTCCTGCTGAGCGGCGATGCTCCCTGGGAGGATCTGCTGGCGGCAGCTTCCGTGCTCACCGCCGAGGTCCCGGGCATCAATCGCTGCATCTGGAACCTCGGCGGCGGGCCGCCGTCCACGGCCGTGCCGCTGGCCGCCACGGTGACACGACGGCGACTGGATCTACTCCGCGAGGCCGACCAACTCGTCATGGACGGGCTTCGCCGTCACGGCCTCTACGACGAGATCTGGCAGTGCCCCACCGTCCTCGTCCCGCTGGATCTGGCCGGCGACGGCGGCGAGCTGGTCGTGGTGCGGCCGATCCGCTCGAAGCGGGCGATGACGGCGGCACCGGTTGAGCTTCCGGCATCGTTGCTCGACGAGCTACGCCGCGACGTGCTGAGACTGGACGGCGTATCAGGGCTCGCCCTGGACCTGACTACGAAGCCGCCTGGCACCATCGAGTGGGAGTGACCAACCGGTAACCGGTGGCCGGTCCTCTGGTCTCGCAGCAGCCACACATCTATTCTCACTCCGGCACCCGTACAAGGAGAAAGCCGTGCGCAACAAGAAAGTCTGCGGTTCAAAGACCGCGGCGCTGCTGATCGTATTGGCGTCGATTGGGGCGCTACCCGTGATGGGTCACGCTCAGGCGACCTCGTACCTGGATTTCGATGATCTGACAAGCGAGCTGCGATCTTTGGTGAACGGCTCCGATGTGGCTCAGATGAGCTCGGCCGGCGAATCGCTCGAGGGCCGGGAGATCTGGGTCGTGGAGATCGCGAATCGATCGGGTAAGCCGTTGGGTGAACGGCCCGCCGTCCTGGTAGTAGGCAACCTCGAGGGCAATCACCTGGTCGGCAGCGCGCTAGCGCTGGAGACGATCCGCTACTTCGTGGACGGCGCCGGTGATGGCGGCGCGATCGATGCGATCTTGAACGATCAGGTGATCTACGTCTTCCCGCGGGCGAATCCCGACGGCGCCGAAGCGATGTTCGCGAGCGCCAAAGCGGAACGGATGAAGAACGCTCGCCCGTTCGATGACGACAATGATGGTCGCGTCGACGAGGATGGCCCCGAGGACCTGAACGGCGACGGCTTCATCACGGTCATGCGCGTCCCAGACGCTTCCGGCGACTACATGATCGACCCCGAGAATGTTCGCCTGATGAAGCGAGCCGACGCGAAGAAGGGCGAAGAGGGCGCCTACGCGATCTACTGGGAGGGTACGGACTCGGACGGTGACGGCTTCTACAACGAGGACGCCGCCGGTGGCGTGGACCTGAACCGCAACTTCCAGCACGAATACCCCTACTGGGAGCACGACGCGGGTCGCTACATGGTCAGCGAGCCCGGGAGCCGAGCGCTGATGGACTTCGCGATCGCTCACCGGAACATCGGCGCGATCCTGGCCTTCGGTCTCACCGACAACCTGGTGACCCCTCCCGATTCTCGAGGCAACCTGGCCGACGCGACGGTTCTCGATCTGCCGGCGTTCGCCGATGCTTCGAACGCGACGGTCTTCGAGGTCGGGGTCTTTCAAGCGCGACGGCCGTCCGGTTTCGGCGGCTTCTTCGGCTTCGGCCCATTCGGTGGCGGATCGGGCTTCCGCGGAGCACAGCTGGGACGCGACAACGATCCAAGCGCCGGCCGCCGGCCGGCCACCACGGTGAACTCGGCGGATCTGGAGTACTTCAAGACCGTCTCCGAAGCTTACAAATCGATCACGGGAATCACATCGGTCGGCATCCACCGCAGGCCGGCAGGCGCCTTCTTCCAGTTCGGGTACTTCCAGTACGGGGTCCCCTCCTTCAGCACGCCCGGATGGGCTCTTCCTTCCGCCGAGGCGGCCGAAGAGGACAGCGCCGGCGCCCCAGGGGCGCAGGCCGCCGATCCCGGCGCCAGGCCCGCTGGTGATGCTGCTCGACCCGCTGGCGGCGCAGCTCGACCGGGTGGCGGCAGGCAGCGGCCCGGAGGTGCCGGCGCAGGCGGTTCATCCGGGTTGGATGCGAAGCTGCTCAGCGCTCTGGATAGCGCCGGCATCGACGCGTTCGCAGAGTGGAGCCCTTACTCGCATCCGACCCTCGGCGCGGTGGAGATCGGCGGCTTCCTGCCTTATGCGACGACGAATCCTCCCGCCGCTGATCTCGCGGAACTGGGCCAAAAGCACGGCCAGTTCGTCGCGCGACTGGCGGGCATGCTGCCGCGAGTGACAATCGTCGAGACGGAGGTCACTGCCCACGGTGGCGGTCTGTTCACCGTGGCGGTCGAGGTGGAGAACTCCGGCTACTTCCCCACTTCTCTACGGCACGGTGTCGTGTCGCGCTCGGTTCAGCCGACGACGGTGCAGATCCAGGTTCCACCGGAGAACGTGATAACGGGAGCGGCGAAGACGAGCACCGTGCAGGCCCTGGACGGCTCGAAGAGCCGCGAGCGGTTCGAGTGGGTGATCCAGGGAAGCGATGGAGCGAGTGTGGAGATCACGGTACGCGCCCAAAAAGGCGGGACCGACAGCGCCACAGTGACGCTGAGGTAATGGACATGGACCACGGAAATGGAAACGGATCGATGAAGACCATAGGGATGGCCCTGCTCCTCGTGGCCCTGCTCGTTGCCGGCGCTCCCGACGTGTACGCGCAGGGAGGCTCTGATCCGGAGCACCGGCTCGACCTCACGTGGGATCGCTGGCTCGATCACGAGGAAGTCGGTGAGCGACTGCAGCTGATTGCGGACACATGGTCCGACTTCCTGTCGCTTCGGTCTCTGGGCCAGAGCCACGGCGGCCGCGAGATGTGGCTGATGACCATCAACAACCCGCGAACCGGGGCGGAGATGGACAAGGCCGCCATGTTCATCGAGGCGAACGTTCACGGCAACGAGATCCAGGGTGCCGAGGTCTGTCTCTACACCATCTGGTACCTGATGGAGAACTACGGCCGGATCGACGAGGTCACGCGCATCGTTGATGAGCGGGTCTTCTACATCCTGCCGTCAGTCAATCCCGACGGTCGCGACTACTTCATGCACGGAACGGGCTCCGGCGCCCGCACCGGTCACGTTCCAGTGGACAGCGATGGCGATGGACTGGTCGATGAGGACGGACCCAACGACCTGAACGGGAACGGCGTGATCGAGCAGATCCGCAAGTACGTGCCCGGAGAGGGAACTCACCGCATCAGCCACGACGACCCACGGATCATGGAGACGGTTCCGTCGGGCGAGAAGGGAGACTGGGTGCTACTGGGTTCCGAGGGTCGGGACGACGACGGCGACGGGCGCGTGAACGAGGACCCGGTCGGCGGCTACGACCCGAACCGCAACTACGGATCGGACTGGCAGCCCAACTACATCCAGGGCGGCTCGATGAACTATCCGTTCGAGCTTCCCGAGACGCGCTCGATCAACGACTTCTGGATGGCGCATCCCAACATCGCCGGCGTGCAGTCATACCATAACAGCGGCGGCATGATCCTGCGGGGCCCGGGTATGGCGTGGCACGGCACCTACCCGCCCGAGGACATCCGGGTCTACGACGAACTGGGCGAGGACGGCGAGCGGATCCTTCCCTACTACAACTATTTCATCATCTGGCAGGGACTCTACACCGTGCACGGCGGTTCCATCGACTGGACCAACGACGGGATGGGCGCCGTTTCCTTCTCGAACGAGTTGTGGAGCCGCGGACAGTACTTCAACAGTCCACTACTTCAGGAGCAGCAGCAGGATCCCGACTCACCGATATCGGGGCAAAAGTCCCGCTTCTTTTTCGACGATTTCGTTGAACTCGGCGACAATTACATGGAGTGGGCCCCCTTCGATCATCCCGAGTACGGCGCGGTGGAGATGGGCGGGTGGAAGCGCTACTCCGGACGCGTGAACCCCCGTTTCATGGGCATGGAGCTCTTCCACCGGAACATGGCGTTCACTCTCTACCACGCCGACCAGATGCCGCTGATGTCGATGGGTGAGACCAGCGTGGAGAGCGTGGGCGGGAACGTCTACAAAGTGCGGGTCGACATTACGAACGAGCGGCTCATTCCGACCATCACCGTGCGGGGAAGGCAGAACCGGGTCGTGCGCCCCGACCTGCTCACGGTGGACGGAAGCGTGGAGATCATCGCCGCCGGCTGGGTGGCTAACAAGCATCGCCCTGGGCCGACGCAGTTCATCGACCAGGAGGAACTCGACCGAATCATGATCCGGAGCGGCGCACCCGGGCGTACGACAAGAACGATCGAGTACCTGGTGCGGGGCTCCGGCTCGATGACCGTTTCATACTCGGCGGCGAAGGGCGGCACGGCTACGACGACCATCCAGCTCAGGTGACAGGCCACGCCTGACGGCGTTCTCAGCTGCAGCGATCGCAGCCGTCGCAGCGCCAGCGGCCGAGCGTTTCGCCGAAGTAGTCGAGCAGGTAGCGGCGCCGGCAGGCACGATGGAACGCATAGCTCTCCATTCGCTTCAGCTTGCTGAGCTCCAGCTCGCGCAGCCGTGCGATGCGTTCCCAGTCGACGGCCAAATCGTCGGGAGCCGACGCCGGCTGCCGGAGGCGATAGCCCGGCTGCTTCGCCTCGTCGCGCCAGCCCAGCAGGCCTGCCGTTTGTAGAGCGTCGAGGGCGGCGCGACCGGTGCCGAAATCGCCGCCGGACCAGCGGACGATGTCGCGCTGCGACACCCGGAAGCGTCGCCGCTCGCCGAAGCGCGAGACCCGGGCCAGCCCCTCCAGGACGGCGAACGAACCTTCCAGCTCTTCCGCGTCGAAGCCGCCGTCGAGCAGCCCACGCAAGGAGTCGGGTCCAGCGATCCACCGTATCGAGCAGTTACGCTCGACGGCGCTGTTCTCGATGCATCCCGCGTCTCTCAAGATCCGCAACGCCGAGTAGAGTTCACCTTCGCTCTTAAGGTCCTTTACCTGCTGGGCGAAGCGGGCAGGTGCGATGGGATCGTCCGTCGAACGGGCAGCTTCAACGAGTGCACGGTACGTGGCGACGATGATTCGACGTGGCGGATACGACTGCCGGATGAAGAACTCGTGGATGAACCTGTCACCGTAACTGTGCAGCAGGACGCAATCGGCCGGCTCGCCGTCGCGGCCGGCGCGACCGGCCTCCTGGTAATAGGCCTCGAGGGAGCCAGGCATCTGAAAGTGTATGACGCGACGAACATCGTGTTTGTCGATTCCCATGCCGAACGCGTTTGTCGCGACAACGATGGGTACTTCACCTGTCGTCCAGGCTTCCTGCACCCAGCTTCGCGCATCCCGGCCCATGCCCGCGTGATAGGCGGCGGCGTTCACGCCTGCGCCCCTGAGCAGCTCGCTCACGGCCTCGACCATCTTGCGCGCCGACGCATAGACCACGGCGGCCTCGCGACCGCTGCCCAGCAACTCGATCAACGCCCTGCTCTTCTCGCCGGCCTTGTCGTGGCGCTGGACGCTCCACCGCAAGTTCGGGCGGTCGAACCCGCGGACGATGACGTTGGGGTTCCTGAGGCCCAACTCCCTGACGATGTCGCGCCTCACCTCGGGCGTGGCCGTCGCGGTAAGGGCGAGCAGACGCGGACGACCGATCTCGGACCAGTAGCGCCTGAGCTTCAGATAGCTTGGCCGGAAGTCGTGCCCCCACTCGCAGACGCAGTGCGCCTCGTCGATGGCCACGAGGCCGATCTCCATGTCGACCAACGCGCTCCTGAAACGCGGGCTGGCGAAGCGCTCCGGTGCCACGTACAGCAGCTTCAGTTCGCCCGACACCGCTCGGGTGAGCCGGTCCCGTATCTCTTCGCCGCTGAGCGTGCTGTTCACCAGGGCCGCCGGGATGCCGCGGTACTGCAGCCCCTCGACCTGGTCCTTCATCAGCGCGATGAGCGGTGAGATGACGAGGGTGAGTCCGGGGAGAACGAGGGCCGGGACCTGGTAGCAAAGTGACTTGCCACCGCCGGTGGGCATGACGACGAGGGCATCGCGATCGCCGAGGGCGGAGAGAATCGCCGCCTTCTGCCCGGGCCTGAAATCGCTGTACCCGAAGTATCTCGATAGAACTGAGCGCGCCTGTGACCACACACAGGCACGCTAGCGGCGCGCCATCAACGGATCGTCAACAACGCGAGATGTATGGAGCCGGGCGTCAGCCGCCCTGCTCGGGCGGGAAATCCCTCAAGATCTTCTCCGTCGCCTCGTCCATGGCCTTCTGCAATTCCTCGGGCCCCTCCGCCTTGCCCATGGTACCGGTCCCCAAACCGCGCCACACCAGGGCGTTCTTCTGCGCGTCGACGATGTCGATCATCAGCGTCCCTTCCTTCCAATTGTTCAGGTAGGTCTGGGACGAGACGTATCCCGGCGAGTACCACCCCCAGCTGTACTCGTAGTAGCTGCTGATGACGGTGAAGTTCGCCTGGCCCTGAATGAAGCCGTGCCAGCCGACGAGGAAATCGGGCTGCGCCGTGTTGTCCTCACGGAAGCCCCTGGCCTCGAGCGCTCTATTCACCCCGTTCTTCACCCGGCCCTCGACGGCATAGTTGTAGACGCGGCGGTCTTCCTTGCCTTCCTCGGTGCGCTCGGCCCAGCGGTAGGTCCGCCAGCCGGTGAACTCCGCCTCAGGGTCGACGTCCGCGTGGGTACTTAATCCACCACCACACCCCGCAAGCATCGCAGCGAGCGGAAGTACCAGAAGCAAAGGATTAAACTTCATCTCCCTATCAGCCCTTTCTCTCTAACCGTCAGTTGCCAGCACCTGGCGGGAAGTCCGCCATGATCTTCGCCGTGGCCTGGTCGAGCAGGCGCTGCGTCTCCTCGGGCGACTTCTCACCGCCGAGAGTATCCGTCCCCATACCGCGCCAAACGAGCTGGTTCGCACTGACATCGACGATATCGATGACCAGTGTACCCTCGTTCCAGGTGTTCACGTACGTCTGTGACGTACCGACACCCGGCCCGTACCAGCCCCAGCCATAGCCGTAGTAGGTGTTCACCGTGTTGACGCTCACCTGCTCGTCGATGGCGCCGTGCCATGCCACGACGAAATCCGCTGACCCCGAGGATACCTCTCGGTAGCCCTTGGCCTCGAGCGCACGGTTCACCGCCAACTTGACCCTGCTCGCGGTGATGTCGTTGTAGACTCGTGGATCCTGCCTGCCTTCGTCGGTTCGCTCGGCCCAACGGTAGGTCTCCCAGCCAGCGAAGTCCGCCTCCGGATCGTAGTCCGTCTGGACCTGCAGACCGCCGCAGCCCGCGAGCAGGACGGCGAGCGCAAATGTCGATGTGCGCAGCAGCATCTCGATCTCCCTGTCTTTTGTCAGCAGTGTGGACTCGGGTGAATCTCTCCTCTGCACACCGGGTTGTCCAGCGGGGCCGGAGTGAGCCCGCGGACGTCGCCTTGCCATTGACAGGCGGGCTGTGCTTCGCAGCTTGAACCCGCGGTTCTTCACCCTGGCCCATTTAGCTATGAATCTCACCCATAGAACTTCGCGCAGCCTTCGTTGCGCACTTGCGACGGCGACGTTCGTCGCCGCCACGTATGGGTGGGGTCGTGATCTTGTTGCGCAGGAGACGGTCGAGGCGGACACGGCGCGGGCAGAGGCGGAGGACTCATTGAGCAGCACGCTGGTCCCCATCCCGGTGGTCTTCTACCAACCGGAGACGGGCCTCGGCTTTGGCGCCACCGCGGTTTACACGTACTACATGGGCCGGGCGGCGGACGCGAAGGAGGGCAAGCCGATCCTACCCTCGACGATCGCCCCGGTCGCTCTCTACACGACCAAGAAGCAGATCATCGTGGCGCTGCGGGCCGAACTGTTCCCGATCGGCTCGCCCTACCGGCTGGTGGGCGAGGCGGCGTTCACAAAGTTCCCCAAC
>JBDHHX010000037.1:0-16909 GCA_039589155.1 Gemmatimonadota bacterium
AAGCGATTGCTCGAATCGAGAACGACACGTTGGGCGCTCTCAGCATCGACCAGTTCCAGGTAGCCGACATCCGGGATCACCAACTCGCGCGGATCAGAAACCGTAACCGCGACGAGATCGTGCCGCCGGCCAACGACTTTCAGTGATTTCTCGAAATCGCTGTCGAGGAAATCAGAGATGAGGAAGACGATGGCTTTGTGACGAAGGATCCGTCCCAGGTAGTCGAGGGCGACGGACAGGTCGGTGCCAACGCCCGTCGGCTGGAAGGCCAGCAGGTCGCGGATCAGTCTCAATGCGTGGCGCCGACCCTTCTTCGGTGGGACGAACTCCTCTATCCGGTCGGTGAACGAAAGCAATCCGACGCGGTCGTTGTTCTTGATCGCCGCCATCGCCAGCACGGCTGCGACCTCGGCCGCCAGCTCAGCCTTGAATCGGCCGCGTGTGCCGAACTGCTCGGACCCGGACAGGTCCACGGCGAACATGACGGTGAGCTCGCGCTCCTCGGTGTATTTCTTGACGTAGGGGTGGCCCATGCGGGCTGAGACATTCCAATCGATCGCCCGGTACTCGTCGCCGGGCGCGTACTCACGCACCTCGGCGAACTCCATCCCCTGACCCTTGAACACCGACTGGTACTCGCCGCTGAACACGGTGTTGACCAGGCCACGGGTGCGGAGCTCGATGAGCTTGACCTGGCGGAGGACCTCTCTTGGGACTGATTGAGTGGCAGGGACCATACTGTTCCTATTTGAACATTGAACATTCGACATCCGACATCGAACATCGAATCACTGCCGAGCATTGAACACCATACATCGAACCTTGCACTCCGAACGTTTCTAATACGCTCGATGTTCTGGGTTCAACGGTCAAAGGTTGGGGTTCGGCCCCTCTTCGATGTTTGATGTCGGATGTCCAATGTTCAATGTTCACTGCACCGACCTAAGGTACCTCAACCGCCTCCAACACCCGCCTGACGATCTCGTCCGAGGTGACCTCTTCTGCCTCCGCTTCGTACGTCGTGATGATCCGGTGGCGGAGGACGTCGGTCGCCACCGCCTTGACGTCGTCGGGGATGACGTAGCCCCTGCCGCGGAGGTAGGCGAAGGCGCGGCTCGTTTGAGCCAGGTAGATCGTGGCGCGGGGTGAGGCGCCGTACTCGATGAGCGGAACGAGCTCGGGCACGCCGTACTCGGCTGGCCCGCGCGTGGCGTGAACGAGATCGACTATGTAATCGGCGATCTTGTCATCCATGTAGAGACGCACGATGTCGGACCGGGCGCGGCCGATCGCCTCCGGGTCCGTAACCGAATCCACGGGAATCGGCTCACCCGACGCCATGCGCAGCATGATCTCCTTCTCTTCCTCGCGTGTCGGGTAGCCGATCTTGACCTTGAGCATGAAGCGGTCGATCTGCGCTTCCGGCAGCGGATAGGTGCCTTCTTGCTCGATCGGGTTCTGGGTGGCGAGGACGAGGAAGGGCTCGTCGAGCGCGAAAGTCTCGCCGCCGAATGTGACCTGCTTCTCCTGCATCGCCTCGAGCATGGCCGACTGTACCTTCGCCGGCGCCCTGTTGACCTCGTCCGCCAGGATGATGTTGGCGAAGATGGGTCCAGGCCGCGGCTCGAACTCGCCCGACTTCTGGTTGTAGATCATGGTGCCGATCAAGTCGGCCGGCAGCAGGTCGGGCGTGAACTGGATGCGCTGATAGCTGGTGTCGATGGTTTCGGCGATCGTCCGGATCGTGAGGGTCTTGGCAAGCCCCGGCACGCCTTCGAGGAGCACGTGGCCGCCGGTAAGCAGGCCAAGCAGGATCCGCTCGACCATGTACTCCTGCCCGACGATGCGCTTGCGGACCTGGCCGGTGATCGCCTCGGCGAGCTCGAGGCCGGCGGTGCTGACCACCGGGTCGAGGCTCAGCTGGGCGCTCTTCGCACCCTTCTTCTTCCGCTCTTCCACCGTGACGTCGTCTGCCATGCTGGATTCCGTCCTTGGGCTTGGTGTCAACCTCGCAGTTGATACTACGGAAGCGCAGTGCTCAGCGCTTCACACGGAGGCCGCCGTCCTCGAACTTGAAAATCCAGGCTGCGGCCGCCCCCGGCCTGATCCTGGTGGAGCGACTCGCCAGGTCGGCGTCGGCAATCGAGCCTTCATCTGGCCCGGGCTGCATGTTCACCTCTTCCAGATAGCGGCGAATGCGGTCCCGCCAGATCTCCCAATTGGACGGCCGCAAGTCGATCCAGCCCCTGGATATGACGCCGTCATCGACCGGCGTGCCAGGCTCGGGACGTGACTTCACCTCCGGACCACGCATCACCGACTTGCCGTCGGCGCTAAGGATCGGCAGCCCGATCGACAAGATATTTATCCGCGTCTCGTCGCTTTCCGCCAAGAACGACTCGGCCGCCGCGGCGGTCCGCTCCGGGTCGAGATCGCCGGCGGCCGTTAATGTGTCGTAGATCTTCTCCAGTATATACGCCTCAAACAGCAACTTGCTCAAGCGCGGGGGTCCGAGCATCTCGAAAGCGACGCTGCGTCGCCCCGTCTCCTCCTCCAGCTCCTCCAGCCGCTTCAGCGCCAGTTCGCGAAGCACGCCACCCCGGTAGGTGGGACCCATGGCAGCTCCGTCGATGGCGGAGACGACGTCGAGACCGGTCGGCTGGCCACGGATCTCGCGCAGCACGGCGGTAGCGATTTCCTCGGTCGTGACCAGCTCCATCAAGCCCAACGTCGAAATCGTCTCGAACTCATCGCGACTGAACAGGCCGTTCTCGCCCATGTCGATGTAGACCGCCTCGAGGTTCCCGCCCAGCGCTTGCCAGTTACCGCTCTCGTCGTCGAGGGCCCGCTCGAATGGGACGGAGCCACTGGAATCGAAGCGCTGAATCGCCTTGCCGCGCCAGGCGAGTGGGCCGGTTCCGATCCCCTTCCAGGCGATCGCCGCCGTCGGCTTGATCTCCTTCACCGCCGGGGCGCCCGGCGTCCGAGCGGTGAGGAACAGCAGCAGCGAGTGGGCGCCCGCCACGCTCGACTTGGCAAGCAGCATATTGGACGGCCGGGTCTCCGAATGAGTGAAGGGCACGTTCAGACCCATGCCGCCGGTGCCCGACGTACCGACCTTCAGGTAGAACTCGACACCGGCATCGCGCAGGGCCTCGAGCAAAATGCGCACGTGACGGATAAGCTGAGGCATGTAGAGGACGCCCAGGTGCCGCTCGACCACGTCGTTCACATCGCCGCCCCCATCCAGCGCGGCGCGTACTTCCTTGACGCTGCTGAACACGTCCTGATAGGCGATCGCGGTTGCCGTGTTGACGCAATCGATGATGATGTCCGGCTTCTCTTGCAGCAACAGCGCGTAGAAGGTCGAGCGCTCCAAGCGCTCGCGATCGAGAGGGCCGTAGATGTCGTCGAGTACACGACGCCGCATCTCCGGTGACTCGACCAGTTCGCTCTGTGGCATGTCCTTGAACTCGGTCGCCACGAACAAGTCGCCCCAGGCCCGAGCAACCTCCGTCTTCTTCCCGGCCGCGCCCCTGAGCTCGGCGAACGGCTTTTCGGTCTCTTCTTCCAGCAGCGAGGTAATGGTCAGCCTGGCCGGCTCGTAGGGAAGCATCTCCCGGGCGATGGCCATGCCGACCAGGCCGGAGCCCCCCAGGATCAAGACTCTGGTGTTACGTATCTCCATCGGATTCCCCCATCCCGACCGCCGCGCGCAACGCCCGGACCTCACGGGCCGTCAGCTGTCTCCACATTCCCGGTGCCAAACCGCCCAACTCGACCGGGCCAAACGAGACTCGAACAAGCCGCCTTACCGGTAGATCGAGAGCCTCCATCATACGGCGGACTTCTCGTTTCCGTCCTTCCCGCAGAGTGACGTGGAACTCGCTGGTCGCTCTTCTGCCGCGCGCCGATTGGACCACCTCCACGTCCTCGGCTCGGGCGACTCCGTCGTCGAGAGCAACGCCTCGCTCCAGCCTGCGGGCCTCCGCGGCGCCGGCGACGCCATCCACCACCACGCGATACCGTCGTGCAATCTCGTACTTCGGGTGCAACAGGCGGTGAGCTGTTTCGCCGTCGTTGGTGAAGATCAGTAGACCCTCGGTCAACCGATCGAGCCGACCCACGTGAAACAGGTCTGCGCTGCCGTCAGGCAGCAAGGTGTACACCGTGGGGCGGTTGCGATCGTCTTTTCGCGTCGTCAGGTAGCCAGCCGGCTTGCATACGGCGATCCAGCGGATCGGGCCCGCATTGATCTGCACGCCGTCGACACTAACGACCTGCTCGCCGGGAACGACCCGAGTACCGAGCTCGGTCACGACCACGCCGTCGATGCTCACACGCCCCTGGCTGATCAACTTTTCGCCTTCGCGGCGCGAAGCGACCCCAGCGCGTGACAGGTACTTCTGCAAGCGAACCGCCTCTCGACCGCGAGGCGCGTCCACAGTTATTCCTCTGTGCGCAGGGCGATCTGCAGCTCCTCGGGTCGGGGCAGATCGTCAAGCGCCCGAAGTCCGAAGTGATCCAGGAACTTGGAGGTCGTTCCGTAGAGCAGCGGCCGCCCCAGGCCCTCGGCACGACCGACGACTTCGATCATCCCGCGCTCCTGCAGACTGCGCAGGACTCCGGAGGCACTGACACCGCGCAACTCTTCGATCTGCAGCCGCCCGACAGGCTGCCGGTAGGCGATAATCGCCAGTGTCTCGAGCGCCGCCCGCGACAGCTTGTTGGTACGAGTGATCGAGTCGAAGCGTTCGAGATAGGGCGCATACTCTGGCCGGGTCAGGATCTGGTAGCCGTCACCCAGCGGGTAGATCTGAAACGCGCGATCGTCATTCTCGTATTCATGGCACAACTCGGCGATCGCCTCTTCCACGTCTTTGGCGGAGAGGTCACCGCTGGCGCGGGCGATTTCTGCTGGCCCCAGCGGCGTTTCGCTGGCGAGCAGCACCGCTTCAACTATCCTTGTCGGCTTCACCGCGATAGATCCAAAGGGTTCCGAAGTGTCGGTCCTGGCGCAACCGAACGCGGCCACGCTTTGCGAGCTCCAGTGCGGCGAGAAACGACATGACCGCGTGAATACGAGTCCGCCAGCGCCGCATGAACCACTCGAAGGGGACCCGCGTCTTCTCCTTCAAGACCCTGAACCACAGGTCGATCTTCTCATCCACGGTGACCGGTCTAACCGGCGCGCGGTGCGGCTTCCTCTCGGGCGGCGCCGGCAACGAGACGGCGGCCTTTACGAAATCTTCCAGCGTAAGCTGGAGCGGCAACTCGCCCATGTCGGGTTGCAGTCGCGGTTCGATATATCCCTTGGGCCGATGTAACGCTCTGTCCGCCTCGGCGCCGGCCAGCGTATAGGCCATCTCGCGGAAGAACTCGTACTCGAGCAGACGACGTACCAACTCGGACCGCGGGTCCTGGTCGTCGAGCAAATCGTCGCGGCGCGGCAGGAGCATCTGCGCCTTGATGCGGACCAGCGTGGCGGCCATCTCGATAAACTCGCCGGCCCGCTCCAGCGAGACGTGCTCGTCTATTCCCTCGATCGCCTTGACGAACTGTTCAGTGATCTCGGCGATGGGGATATCGAAGATGTCGATGTCCTGGGATCGTATCAGGTGGAGCAGCAGGTCGAGCGGCCCCTGGAAGCGCTCGAGTTCGACGACAAACCGGTCGTCGTCCCCGGCGATGCGCGAGCTCGTCGGCGCGGGCAGCCTCATCTTCTTCCCTATCCCTTCCACCGGCTACCCGTCCACCCGCTGGGACACCAGAAGGTGTACCGGCGTAGTTGGAGGAAGCCCCAGCAAGTACGTTCGACGTCCCCGGATCACTATGGCTAGAAGTTATAGACGGCGAAATCCCGTGTCAAAGCTGGGCTTTCGCGGGTTGACACCCCCGGGTGGCTGGAATATCCTTACGCGGCTTTCCAACCGGACAAAGGTGCCGGGGTGACGACCCCCAGTATCCAGCGCCGCGCTGGCGCGGCGGAACCGTTCGGTTGTCGCGAGATACGAAACGAATCGGAGAATACGTGCCAAACTCGAAGTCTGCGCTCAAGCGTCTACGCCAAAGCGAGAAGCGCCGGGTCCACAACAAGACGGCCCGCAGCCGTCTGCGGACGGCGCTCAAGAGAGTGCGCGACGCCTCGGATGCCGGGCAGGCGGCCGAAGCCTACCGCGAGGCTTCCAGATTGCTGGACCGGGCGGCGGCTCGGGGCTTGATCCACAAGAACGTGGCTAGCCGCTCCAAGGGCCGCCTGGCGACGCACGTCCGCAAACTCGGCGGGTAGAGCGGCCGTAGACACGAAAACAAGCCCGAGGCGAGTGACGTACATCGTCGCTCGCCTCGGGTTCTTTCTTTTGGGATTTGGGATTCCGGATCTCAGGATTCGTTGGGAATTGCCGAAGTCGATTCGGGGATTCCCAACTTCCCACTACCAACATCCTACTCGGCCGGTAGTTCTTCTCCACATTCGGTGCAGTACCACTCGGCCGGGTCGTTCGCCGCAGAGCAGTGCGGACAGATGATCGTCTGGGGTGTCCCGCTGCCGTGCTGCTCCAGGAAGCTGAACGACTGAGCGTCGGAGCCCGGAGCTTCCTCGCCGCCACCCAGCGAAAGCGATTCCAAGAAGGCCAGCTCGTCGGTGACGCCGCCTTCCGGAGGCGACGGCTCGGGTGGCGGACTGATGTCCGTTTCCGCAAACGGGTCGGCGGACTCGGGAGCCGGCGGCGGCCCGGGCTCGGGAAACGGCTGCGCCTCGGGCAGCGGCGACGACACAGGCTCGGCGCCCAGGACATCGGTCGGGTCCTTGTCCTCCAGAACGAGCTCCTCGAGTGACAGGAAGCCCTCTTCAGCGGCGGCACCCCCGGCCACGGGCTGCCGTGCTGGCGGCGGTGCTGGCGCGGGTTCCGGCAGATCGACGGCAGGCGGTGGCGGTGGCGCCATCGGCTGCGCCTGTGGCGGCGGCGCGGGCTGAGGCCGCGGGGCCGGCTGCGCTTCGGCGCCCTTCACCAGAGTGACGATCTCTCGCAGACGCTGGATCTCGATCCGGCTGCGCTCGACTTCCCGCTCGGCATCACGCATCGAGCTGAGCAGCTGGTTCTCCAGGTCGCCCCACTCCTTGTCATCGCGGAATTCGCCGACGCTGCGGCGCAGCTGTGCCTCGTCCAACTCCTCGGCCTTCGCAGCCCGCTGTGCCTCGAGGTCGGCAACCGACGCTTCCAGCTGGCCAAGCTTTCCGTTGATGGTGTCGGAGTGGGAGCGCAACTGGTTGGTGACCTCGTCGAGCCGCGCCTGGTAATCCACACGCACGCGCTCGTAGGCGCGCTCCGTCGTCGCCGTCTTCTCCGACTCCAGACGCTTCAGCCAGCCTTCGTACTTCTCCCGGTTCTTGAGAAGCTTGTCGACTTCTTTTTGGACTGCGTCAGACATCTTCGCTCACCTCGGCACCCGCCTGCGACCTACCCGCTGGATCGTAGACGGGTCGGCCACCCACCAGCGTCATCACCACCCTACCCACGAGTTCCTGCCCGGCGAACGGTGTGTTCCTGCTCAGGCTGAGGAACTCGTTCGGATCGCACGTCCAGCGCTGCTCGGGATCGAGCAGTACCACGTCAGCCGGCGATCCCTCGCTCAACGTTCCGGCCGGCAGTCCGGCGATACGCGCCGGCACGCACGACATGCGGTTGATCAGGTCCGGCAGAGCCATGCGACCGGACGCCACCAGCTCGCGGTTGCACACGCCGAACGCCGTCTCCAAACCGACGATGCCGAACGGTGCGTCGTCGAACTCGCGCTCCTTATCCTCGTAATGGTGGGGCGCGTGGTCGGTTGCTATGCAGTCGATCACGCCCTCCACGAGCGCATCACGCACCGCCTGCACATCGGCGGCCGACCTGAGGGGCGGGTTCATCTTGGCCTCAGTGCGGTACCCGCGAACGGCCTCGTCGGTCAGGGCCAGGTGGTGAGGGGTCACTTCCGCGGTTACCCGCACCCCCCGCGCCTTGGCGGCCCGTATGACCTCGACGGCCCCGCGGGTGGAGACATGTAAGATATGCAATTGGCCGCCCGTAAGTTCCGCTATGATACACTCGCGGGCGACCGCCGCGTCCTCGGACGCGTTGGGGATGCCGCGCAGCCCCAGCGAGGTGGAGACCGGGCCCTCGTTCATGACGCCGTTCGAGCTGAGCAACAACTCCTCGGCGTGCGAAAAGTACGGTATGTCGAACGACTGTATGTATTCCAGCGTTCGGCGCAGCAGACCCGAGTCGTAGACCGGCCGTCCATCGTCCGTCACCGCCACCGCACCCGTGACTACCAGCTCACCGATCTCGGTCATCTCTTCGCCCTTCAGATTGACCGAGACCGCTCCCACCGGGTAGACGCGGGCGTAGCCCGCTCGTTCGCCTTCCGCCCGCACGAACCCGACCGCCGCCGGGTTGTCGATCGGCGGCCGCGTGTTGGGCATGGCACAGATCGATGTGAAGCCGCCGGCCGTCGCCGCCCGGGCGCCGGAGGAAATCGTCTCCTTGTGCTCGTCACCCGGCTCCCTCAGGTGCACGTGCAGATCGACCAGCCCCGGCGCTACCACCAGCCCGGAACAATCGATCACATCAGCGCCATCCGGCACTTCCAGGCCCTGCCACGGCCCGGAGATGTGCCCTTCGGCGACCAGCAAATCGAGTATCCCATCCAGGTCCTGCGACGGGTCGATGACACGACCGCCCTTCAGCAGGATCGGCCGGCTCATGAGCCTTTCTCCCTCTTGGCCGCCTCGGCGCGCTCCGGCTGGCCGCCGGCCAGCAGATAGAGCACCGCCATGCGAACGGCGACGCCGTTGGTCACCTGCTCCAGAATCACCGAGTGCGGGCCGTCGGCAACGTGCGAGTCGATCTCCACCCCCCGGTTCATCGGACCAGGATGCAGTACCAGGATGTCGCCGGGCGCCTGCTCCAGACGGGCGACCGAGACACCGAAGAACCGGTTGTACTCACGCAGCGATGGTATGAAACCCGCCTTCATACGCTCGAGCTGGAGCCGCAGGATGTTCAGAACGTCCGCCCACTCGATCGCCTCCTCGATGCGCTTGAACACCTGGACGCCAAGCTCCTCGATCCCGCGTGGCACTAGCGTCGGTGGGCCGCAGACGGCAACCTCGGCTCCCAGCTTGGTGAGCCCGTAGATGTTCGAGCGCGCCACACGCGAGTGCGCGATATCACCCACGATACAGACCTTGACACCTTCGATGCGTTTCAAGTGGTCGCGGATCGTCAGCATGTCGAGCAGCGCCTGGGTCGGGTGCTCGTGCTGGCCGTCTCCGCCACTGATCACGTTGGACGGGATCCGGTCGGCGAGGAACTGAGCGGCACCGGACGAGCGGTGCCGCATGACAACCATGTCGATCCGCATCGCTTCCAGGTTGCGCGCTGTGTCGACCAGGTTCTCGCCCTTCACCACCGACGAGCCCGAGGCCGAGATATTGACCGTATCGGCGGATAGTCGCTTCTCGGCAAACTCGAATGAAACGCGTGTCCGGGTGGAAGGCTCGTAGAACAGGTTGACGATCGTCTTCCCGCGAAGAACGGGAACCTTCTTGATGGGGCGCTCGCTGATCTCCTTAAACGGCTCGGAAACATCGAGGATGGTTGTGATCTGTTCGGCACTGAGATGCTCGAGCCCTGTGAGATCCTTGCCGAATGAAATCGTAGCGCTCACTCCTAGTCCGTCCTGCGAAGTTCGACGGCAAGTCGCCCATCCTCGCCCGGCACGTGGACGGCGATGTCCTCGGCCGGAGTCACATCGAAGTGGCGACCAACGAAATCCGGTTGAATGGGCAGCTCTCGGCCGCCGCGGTCCACCAGGCAGCATAGATATATCCGCGCCGGGCGACCGTAGTCGGCCAGGTGATCCATCGCGGCGCGCGCCGTGCGCCCCGTATAGCACACGTCGTCCACTATGACGACTGCGCGTTCATCTATGTCGGGAATATCGCTTGAGCCGATGACCGGTCGGGGGCCGATAACGCTCAGGTCATCGCGGTACAGAGTGATGTCGAGCGATCCGCTCGGGACGCTCCCGCCCTCGCTCTTCTCGATCTCTTCGCCCAGTAGCTCGGCCAGGTCGACGCCACGGCGATGAATGCCCACGAGCACCAGGCCATCGGTGCCGTCGTTGAGCTCTACTATCTCGCGGGCCATGCGGGCTATCGCGCGCCGCACCGCTCGCTCGTCCATGACGACCGAGTTCTGTTCCGTATGCACAGTTCCCCCTACCGCCCCCCGCCACCAGGTGGGCCACCGCGAGTATAGCAACTTACGCGCCGTAGTGTCAACGTGTTAGGGGGCCTACGAGACGGCGCTGGACCGCAGTTCTCTTTACAAGTCGCGGTGTGCTTCCCTATGATCCCCGGGCCTTCAAACCGGAACCCAATCAATGCGACGACTACTTCTGATCACGCTGCTGCTCACGTGCGCGCCGACCGCCTCGACACGGGCCCTGGCGCAGGACGAGGGTGAAATAGACGTGCGCGGTCCCAAGACAGTGCTAACCCACGTCCCGTTCAGCCTGGAGTTCACCGCGCCGGAGAATGTCTCCGGTGTCATCGAGTGGCGGCTGGTGCGTGTTCGCGATGGCGAGCTGCTGGCCGCTGGCCTGGTCGAGCCGGGCGCCGCGATCGCGGTCGACGGCCTGATGATCGATGGCCGCGTCGACCTTCCCTTCCGTGTCGAAGCGGCCGGCGTGAGCGGCGGTTTCCGTGTACTGGTCTTGCCGGGATGGTTCAGCATCTTGCCGCCGTTGGTCGCCATCGCGCTGGCGCTCATCTTCAAAGAGGTCGTCATATCGTTGTTCGCCGGGATTTGGCTGGGCGCGTTCTTCGTCGCCGGCCTCAATCCTTTCGCGGCGCTGTTCCGTACGATCGACACATTCATCACGCCGGCCCTGGCGAGTGTGGACCACGCGTCGATCGTGATCTTCAGCCTGCTGTTGGGTGGAATGGTCGGTGTGATGGGGCGAAGCGGCGGAACCCACGGCATCGTCGAAGCGGTGGCGCCGCTGGCAACCAACCGGAGACGCGGGCAGCTAGCCACCTATCTGGCCGGGCTGCTAATCTTCTTTGACGATTACGCCAACACGCTGATCGTCGGCAACACGCTGCGGCCCATCACCGACCGGCTCAAGATCTCGCGAGAGAAGCTATCGTATATAGTGGACTCGACGGCGGCGCCGGTGGCGTCGATCGTCTTCGTGTCGACCTGGGCGGGCTACCAGATCTCGCTGATCGGCGATGGCTTGGGCGCGGCGGCTGTCCAGGTCGCTGGCAGCGCGCCCCAACTCGGCTCGGCACTCGAGTCGGCCAGTCCCTTTGCCACCTTCATCAGCACCATCCCGTACCTGTTCTACCCTATCCTCGCCCTCTTGATGGTCTTCCTTGTGGCGTGGACGGGTCGCGACTTCGGTCCCATGCTCGCAGCCGAGCGTCGCGCCTCCGCTGGCGGCGGACTGTATCGGGATGGTGCCATGCTGATGGTGGACACGAGCGCCGAGCTGATGGCGCCGAAAGAGGGGAAGCCGCACCGCTGGTACAACGCGGCTGTCCCGGTCGGCACGGTCGTGGTCGTTGTGCTGCTGGGGCTGTTCATCGACGGTCGCAGCAGTCTGGGGCGACCCGGTTCGCTGACCGAGATCCTCGGTGCGGCAAACGCTTTCAACGCGCTGCTCTGGGGCTCTCTCTGCGGTGCGTTCGCCGCCCTCCTCCTGGCGACGGGACAGCGGATACTGAAGATGCAGGAGGCGATCGAAGCGCTGGCCGGCGGCATGCGAGCCATGCTGCTCGCCATCATCATCCTGGTGCTTGCCTGGTCGCTGGGCGCTGCGACAGAAGCCGTCGGCACCGCACAGTGGGTGAGTTACATACTCGAGACCGCCGGCTTCCCGCTGCGTATGCTGCCGGTCTCGGTGTTCGCCGCGGCCGCCGCCATCGCGTTCGCGACCGGGACATCGTGGGCGACGATGGCGATCCTCATCCCGCTGGTCATCCCACTCGCCGCGACGCTGGGCGCCGCCGGCGGCCTGACACCCGGTGAATTCCAACCGCTGCTCTTCGGTACGGTCAGCTCCGTGCTGGCCGGCGCCATCTTTGGCGACCACTGCTCGCCTATCTCGGACACCACGGTGCTGAGTTCCATGGCATCGGCATCCGATCACGTGGATCACGTGCGTACACAGCTGCCCTACGCGATGCTGGTGGCGATGGTCGGCATGCTGATCGGTGACATACCGACGGCGTACGGAATGCCGTGGATCGTCTCGTATGTTGTCGGCATCGCGATACTGTTTGCGGTGCTATGGTTCGTAGGCAAACCAAGCCAGCTGCGAACCTCGGAATAGGACGAGATCGAGAAAGGCCAGGACGAGAAGGTACTGGCCGTGCCGGACAAGCTCTGTCGCGCCTTGAACGATCAACGTCCGACTTCCGACCTTCAGCGATGCGATGAACGTCGGATGTCGGATGTCGAACGTCGATCGTTGAGGAAAACTTCAACGTCGAGAGTCGGCTGTTGGCTGTCGGCTGTTGAAGTCAGTTACTAGTGAATAGGCTCTCCCTAATCCGAGCCGCCTTCTCCGACGCGTCGGGATCCTCCGTGATCGAGCGCTCTACTTCCTCGGCCAGCCTTAGCTCTAGCTCGAGTGTCAACATCTCTTCGCCACGCCGGACCACCACCTCGTACATGCTACCCACCGGCTGCTGGGAGAAGTAGGCGCGGAATTCGTCGAAGCTGTCGCCGGTGCTGATCTCGACCGGGCCGGCGCTCACCAGGTAGTCACCTTCCTGGACGCCGCCGTCGGCAGCGGCGCCGCCGGGCACCAGTCCACCTATACGAACGCCCAGACTGTCTTCCGCCGGGTAGATGCCGACCAGCGGCCGGCGCGTGGTGTCTTCGTTGAATACGAGCCCAGCGAGCGGCAGGACCTCTTCCCACGGGTAAGGATCGCGTCCGTCGATGTAACGGGCCCAGAACTCCTCGAACGACTTGCCACCGGCGGCACGGCTCACCGCGTCCCACCAGTCCTGCTCGGAGAAGCCGGTGAAGTCCTTCTTATATGTCTCCCGGTAAAGCTCGCGCATCACGTTATCGAGCGACGCGTCGTTGTCCGTCGCGTCGCGGATCAGGATGTCGAGCATGAAGCCGGCCAGAGCGCCTTTCGCATAGTAGATGCCTCCGGTGCCGTCGGTCGGCCCGATCCAGGTCGAGAGAGAGGCGTCCTCAAGCGCAACGGCCGGGACGTTCCTCACGTTATTGATCTGCCCGACCGTGCTCTGGTAGAAGAACTCGCGGTCAGCGACGCCGCCACGTACCAGCAGCAGGTCGTCGTAGTAGCTGGTGACGCCCTCCGAGACCCAGAGCAGCGTCGTCGGCTGTTCGACGCCGTAGGCGTAGGGCACCAGCTCCACCGGCCGAAGACGCTTGACGTTCCAGGCGTGGAAGATCTCGTGTGATGTTACGGAGGAGAGCATCTGCATCATCATCGGGTTGCCGATACCGCCTGCCATGTAGATGCCGAGGTGCGAGTTGCGGTGCTCGAGCGCCGAGGCGCCGGGATACTCCTCGTCCAGGACCATGAGCGTTGTGTAGCTCTCGAACGGGTACTCGCCGAAGACGGCCGCCATGGGCGGCATCATGCCTTCGATCTGACTCCAGATCAGCTCACGTGACTCGCCGGCTACGAAGCCGGCGGGATAGGTGGCGAGCCGGTGGATCACGCCGTCGATGACCATGCTGTCGAGATCGAAGCGACCGATGAAGGTCGGCATGTCGACGACCTCGTGGAAGTCGGCCGCCGTGTACTCGCCCGGCGTACCTTCGCAGGTGAGGCCGGTTGCGATCTGCCAGCCGGGCTCTGTGTGGATGTTGACTCTAGCCGGGAACTCGAGGCTCTGGCCCTCTGCGAAGAAGAAGAGATTCGTTCCGTTGAAGTACGCGAATTCCGTGGCCGACCATGAGTTGCCCGTATCCAGGTTGTCTGCCCGGTAATTGAAGCCGACCGTCACCTCTCGAGCGCCGTCGGGATAAACGCGCCAGCTGTCGTAGTCGACCTTGTCCCAGCGGATCTCCTGCCCGCTGGCGGTCGCCGAGAAGTCCCTGATGTTCCGCGCGTAGTTGTCCAGCTCGTATGAGCCAGGCGTCCACGCCGGAAGCGACAGGACTACCGGCTCGGAGCTGGACGTGCGGAACGACATCGCGACGGCGATCTGCCGGAGCGGTGCGGTGCTGGCATCGTACGTCACGTCGTATTGAACGTCCGAGATGGGTGCCGAGGGGGCTACCGCCGTCTGCGCCGCTCCCGCCGCCGGTACCAGGCCGGCCAGAGCCACTACGATCCACGCAGACGACCTGAATTGGGTAGTCATATAGATGTCCTCCGTGCTGTTCAGGGTCATCGTCTCAAACAGACCCTACGGCAGTGGGACTGCCAGGTTTCGTTGTTAGACTGAGGAATGGGGAGGAAAGGATGCATGGACAAATAAGCGGTAGACGAGTGGACGAGTAGACGAGTAGACGAGAATTAGTCTGGTCCACTCGTCTACTTGTCTACTCGTCTACTTATTGCGGTCCAACAGGCGTCACCAGCGGCTCGCCTCGCACGCCCAACATGAGGTTCTCCCAAGCCAATTGAAACATCCGCCGCCGGGTATCTTCGGTGGCGCTCCCGATGTGGGGCAGCAGCACGGCGTTCGGCAGCCGTTTCAGACAATCGCGGATCCGCGGCTCACCTTCGTATACGTCGAGGCCCGCGCCGCGCAGCGCACCTGACTCCAGCGCCTCGCAGAGCGCTTCCTCGTCCACCAGGCCACCGCGGGCCGTGTTGATCAGAACGGCGCCGCTCTTCATCCACCCGATCTGCTGGCGCCCCATGAGCCCCTGCGTCTCCGGACTGAGCTGCACGTGGAGGGAGACGACATCGGCGACGCGCAGCAGTTCTTGTAGCGACTCGATCCGACGGGCGCCGGTTTCGGCCTCGAACTCCGGCTGCGGCTGCTTGTCCCAGAAGACGACGCGCATACCGAATGGGACGGAGCGGCGCCCCACGGCCTGTCCGATGCGGCCGGCGCCCAGAAGGCCCAGTGTACGGTCGCCCAGCTCCATCCCCAGCAGCAGTGTCGGGCCCCACGCCCACTCTCCCGTCCGGGCCAGGTCCTCTGCTTCGGTTACCCGTCGAGTCACCGCCAGGATCAGCGCCCAGGTGAGATCGGCCGTGGCTTCGGTGAGAACGTCTGGAGTATTGGAGATGGCGACGCCGCGTTTCCGCAGCGCCTCGACATCGATGTTGTCGTAGCCGACGGCGTAGTTGGCCACGACTTTCAGGTCGGGCAGCAGGTCGAGGATCGAGGTATCAACTGTTCGCGATAAGAGCGGGAGCAGTCCAACGTGGTTTCCCGCGCGCAGCGGCTCGGACGCCGCTACCCAATCGATCTCCACATCCGTCGGCACTTCGACGGCGTCGATGAAGTCCCTAACCTCCTCGGCGACCAGCACACGGAGCTTGGGGGCCGGCCCAGACATCGATCAGCGCTTCTCGCGGAAGAAGGCCCGAAGCAGCTCGCCGGCCTCGTCCGCCAGCACACCGCTCTCGATCGGCACCCGGTGGTTGAGCCGCTCGTCCTGGACCAGGTTGCCCAGACTGCCGCACATGCCCGCTTTCGGGTCCGGCGCCCCGATGACCAGCCGCTCGACTCTCGACAGCACTATCGCACCGGCACACATGGCGCACGGCTCCAGTGTCACGTACAGCGTGCACCCGGTCAGCCGCCAATCGCCCAGCTTCGCCGCCGCTTCCCTCAGCGCGAGCGTCTCCGCGTGCGCCGTCGGGTCCGCCAGCTCCCGCGTCCGATTGTGAGCGCGAGACAATAGCCCATCCTCGCACACGACGGCCGCGCCCACCGGCACTTCTCCGCCGGCCGCCGCCTCGCATGCCTCCTCCAGGGCGATCTTCATCCAGCGAGCGTCATCCGCCGTCATCACGTCCCACCGCTCGTTTGTGGATTACTTCGCTGTCTGTTGGTGATCTTAGTCTTTGGGAAAGGTGCGCAACACCGCCCGGACCACGCCGATGAATCGCGGTGGTGGGCTGCCGTTGACCCCGTTCGGCTCGCCCGCCCGCAGCTCGACGCCGCCCTCGTTCTCGAAGACCGACAACTCGCTGCCTTTGACCTCCTGGCACGGCTCGACTACCAGCATGTCGCCTTCCAGTATGCCGTGCGCGTTCAGGCCGTTGCCGCACGCGCGGACCATGAAGCAGTCCGCGGAGCAGGCGAACGACCGGTCGAGGTCGAAACGGGCTTCCACATCATCCGCCGTTTCGTGGGATCCATTACCATATAGCGGGATCGTATACGTGTCCGGCGAGAGGTTCAACCCCAGAATCCGTAGGGCACGGGACCGGGAGGGCGTTCGATCAAGATAGCCCTTCCGTTGTAGCGACTGGAGATGCTCGGTCACGGTCTTCGTCGACCGAATTCCGAAGCGGGTGCCGATCTCACGGATGCTCGGCTGGAACGTCTCGCGCTTCAAGTAGTCGACGAGATAATTGTAGATCCGTCTCTCGATTGTCGTGAGCACCTCAGACATCAGAACCTCCAAAGACCCAGCGAGAGATGACACCGCCTCATGCCGTCTGGAACGAAATCCAGAAAGCCATCTTTGTTCGGCACGGCCACAGGGGACCGTTCCGGTTATAGGCGAGTCTCTCTCAGGGGGGAGAGATGCTGTCTATAGATCCAGGGCGGTGTTGACCGCCGTGTTCTCCCGATAATGTGGAAGATGGTCCGCGAAGATGAGTTTAGGATGCAAAGTGCGATGCGTCAAGCACCCGCGAGTTGATGAATCGCAACGTCGATGCGAGTCAAAAC
>JBDHHX010000038.1:0-16594 GCA_039589155.1 Gemmatimonadota bacterium
GTGGAGCAGCGAGTAGGCGGCGACGAAGACCGTCATCGGCTCCTCCGCCTCGAGCCGCTTCTCCAGCTCCGGGGCCGCGGACGAGCCGGCGACGAAGACGCCCTCGAGGTGGACCTCGATCATCCGCTCGAACCGCGAGAACGCCATCAAGCTGAGGGCGGGATGGCGCAGGCCTTTCTGCCGCCGGGCCCACAAGGAGCCCAGCTCGGCGAGGTGGCGCTCGAAAACTGCGGGGATGAAGCCCGTCACCATCCTAATTCTGCGTTATCGTCTCGCCCTCGATCGCCACGCCTGAACTTCCTTTGATGGCGACGGTATCCGAGCCTTCGATCTCTATGCTCTTGCCCTTGATCTTGATCGATCCGTCCGTCTTAAGAGAGATGCTAGATTTTCCAACCGTTATGTTGGCCAGGAGGCCGGCGGTGATCGTTAGCGCCAACCCCACGGCCAGGACATCCGCTCCCCCAATCGTCACCGCGCGCGCTCCGCCGACGCCCAGCTGGTCGGCCGCGGCGACGTTCACCGACCGGGCGCTGCCGACCGTCCGCACCTCGTTCCCGCCCACGTTCTTGGTGGCGTTCGCGCCCACCTGCACGCTCTCGTTCGCTCCGATGGTGACCGACTCGTTGGCGCCCACCGATTTGTCGCGGTTGCTACCGATCGACACCGACTCATCGACAGCGACCTGCTTCGTCCGGTTGTTGCCGATGGTGATCGCCTCGTTGTTGCCAATAGTGATCGTCTCGTCGTTTCCGACGCTGAGCGACTGGTTGTTGCCGATCGTCTTCTGGCGATCGTTGCTGACCTGGACCGATTCGTCGTGGCCAACCGTCCGGCTGCGGTCGTTGACCACCTCGACCTGCTGGTCTTTCTCCGCGCGGACGAAGAACAGCTCGCTTCCCTTCTGGTCGTCCAGGCGGATCTCGTTGAAGTTTCCGCCTCCGCCGCCTTTCGAGCTGCGTGACTTGATGCCGCTCTGCGTGGCGCTACCCGGCGTACCGAATGGCAGCGGCATCTCGGCGTTGTAGACCTGGCCCGTGATGATCGGGCGGTCGGGGTCACCCTCGAGAAACTCGACGATGACCTCCTGGCCGATCCGCGGGATGGAGACGAGACCCCAGCCCTTGCCCGCCCAGGTGCTGGCCACGCGCACCCAGCAGGAGCTGTCCTCGTTCTTCTGTCCGTCGCGATCCCAGTAGAACTGCACCTTCACCCGGCCATGACCGTCTACCCAGATCTCCTCACCCGCCTTGCCGACGACCACGGCGGTCTGAGTGCCGCGCGCCACCGGCTTGACCGTGCGGCGCAGCGGGCGGAAGGGTACCGAGAGCGGGATCGCCGCGAATTCGTTGCGGTAGTCGCAGGGCGCTTCATCCCAGGTCTTGTAATCGCCAGCCTGCGCCGAGTGGCGGATCTCGAGCACCTGGTAGGTCTGGTTCATATCCTTGCGGTAGTGTTCCTTGACCGAGACGCTGTGGCCGGTTTGCAGCGCGCGTACGGTGCTCTCACCGAAGACGATCTGCTGCCAGGCCTCGCGTTCTTCCAACCGCAGGCGCGCCAGCCGCTCGCCGTCACCGGGCTGCGTATATCTGCCGGGGTAGTCGTAGACCTCCTCGATGCCCGGCCCGGCCACCGAGCTCTCCAGCTGCAGGCTGGGCTGCAGGGGATCGTAGTCACGCAGTGTGACGCGGCCGACGAAGGCGTTGTGCTCGCGCCTGAGCGCTGTGACCACATCCTCCTCCTGCCAGCGCTCGGCCATCGGGACGACGCGGGCGCTGGACTGTCCGGGGCATGGATTAATCGCGTTGGGATCATCGGCCAGGATCAAGACGTGTTTGGACGACGAGTGTTGGAAGAAGTAGTAGATCCCCTCCTCCTCGAGTAGCCGCGACACGAAATCGAAGTGTGATTCGCGGTACTGCACGCAGAACTCGCGAGGCGCGTAGTTCCTGACGCAGCGGAACTCGACGTCGGTAACGCCCTGGCTGCTGAGCACCTGCTGAGCGATATCGAGCACGCTCATGTTCTGGAAGATCTTGCAGTCCGTCGACAAAGACAGGAACCAGAGCTGCGGTACGATCTCGGCCTGGTAGACGGTCAGATCTCCGTTCTCCGTCTGGCCCAGCTGGATAAACCGCTTGACCACACCGTGTATGGTTCGCTCGCTGCCATCGGGCAGCTGAACGGTCACCGTCGCCGCAGTGCGTAGCAGTGCATCGGCGTCGATGGAGTCATCCTGCGAGAGCATCTCGAGCACATAGTGAAACGGGCTCGACACGCGCTCGACGCCGGTGAACCGATCGAGAAGCAGAACGTCCTTCCCGAGGACGGTGTCGACTTTGAATGGGCGTGCGTCTTGAGTGTACTTCGCCATGACAGCCTCGCTTATGGTGCCGGCCTGTACGCGACGGATTATGCGGTATCGATCGCGTACTCGAAGTCCCCGTTAGCGCCCACGCCGACCCGCAAAGCCGCGGGCCTTTCGCCCTCGACGATCGCCTCCAGCATGAGGCGCGAGATCGAGGGGAGCATGGTGTTCGTCAGAATGTTGTCGATGTTGCGCGCACCGCTCTCGACTTCCGTGCAGCGGTCCGCCACCGTCTGTACCAGCGCATCGTCGTAGATCAGGTCGACGCCGTGGGCGTCGGCCAGCCGTGCCTGGATCCGGTCCAGCTTGAGGACGACGATCTTCTTCATGTTCTCGTCGCCGATGGGGAAATACGGGATGATGACCAGCCGACCGAGGAACGCCGGCTTGAAGATCCGATCGAGCTCCGGCTTCAGTGCTTTCGAGAGGCCGAGGTGATCGGGCGCGGTCTCCGGATCGGCCGTGAGATTCATGATCGTGTCGGTGCCGGCGTTGGTTGTCAGCATGAGGATCGTGTTCTTGAAATCGATCTGCCGACCTTCGCCGTCCTCCATCACACCCTTGTCGAAGACCTGGAAGAACAGCTCGAGGACGTCGGGGTGCGCTTTCTCCACCTCGTCCAGCAGAACCACCGAGTAGGGACGGCGCCGTACCGCCTCGGTGAGCACACCGCCCTCGCCGTAGCCCACGTAGCCCGGCGGCGAGCCCTTGAGCGTCGAGATCGTGTGGGCCTCCTGGAACTCGGACATGTTGATGCTGATCATGTTGTGCTCGCCGCCGAAAAAGAGATCGGAGAGCACCAGCGCCGTCTCCGTCTTACCCACCCCGCTCGGACCTACCAGCATGAAGACGCCGACAGGCTTCTTCGGATCCTCGATCCCGGCCCGCGAGGTGCGGATCCGGTGGCTGACCGCCTCGAGCGCGTGGTCCTGACCGATGATGCGTTCGCCGAGGTGCTTCTCGAGCTGGAGGACCGTGTTGACCTCGTCCCTCAGCATCTTGCCCACCGGGATACCGGTCCAGCCGGAGACGACCTGCCCGACCAGCTCGGCATCGACGCAGACCGGCACCAGCGCCGCCTCGCCCTGGACTTCTTCCAGCTCGGCCGTGAGACCGGCCAGCTCCTGGCGCCGGGAGTCGGCCTTCTTTCCCCTGGCGCCACCATCGGTCGTCATCTCCTCCAGCTCCGTCCTCAGGGCGTGGATCTTGACGACCAGCTCACGCTCGCGCTCCCAGCGATCGCCCAGCTCGGTCAGCTCCTTCTCGGTCGACTCGCGCTCGGCGGCGATCTCGGCCAGGCGGCCGGAGTGGTCGGCGCCGACGGCGCTCTCGCGCTCGAGGATCCGGGCCTGAACGACGAGATCGTCGAGGCGGCGCCGGGCGTCCTCGACGGCGGCGGGCGTGGCGCTCTGGCCGAGGGCAAGCCGGGCGCAGGCGGTGTCGAGTACGCTGACCGCCTTGTCCGGCAGTTGTCTGTCGGGCAGGTAACGGTGAGCCAGCCGCACGGCGGCTTCGATCCCGTCATCGAGGATGCGGACGCCGTGGTGCGCCTCGAGTGACGGTGCGATGCCGCGCATCATGACGGCGCAGCTCGACTCCGAGGGCTCATCGACCTTCACGAGCTGGAAGCGGCGCGTCAGCGCCGGGTCCTTTTCGAAGTACATCTTGTACTCCGACCACGTAGTCGCGGCGATGGTTCGCAACTCGCCGCGGGCGAGGGCCGGCTTGAGCAGGTTGGCGGCGTCACCCTGGCCTGCGGACCCTCCCGCCCCGATCATCGTGTGCGCTTCATCGATGAAAAGGATGATGGGTGTAGGCGAGGACTTCACCTCCTCGATCAGACCCTTGAGGCGCTTCTCGAACTCGCCTTTCACTCCGGCGCCCGCCTGCAACAGCGCCAGGTCGAGGCCGCGGATTTCGACGTTTTGCAGCGGCGGCGGTACGTCGCCTTCGACGATTCGCATGGCGAAGCCTTCCACCACCGCCGTCTTGCCGACGCCGGCCTCGCCGACCAGGATCGGGTTGTTCTGGCGGCGACGCGTCAGGATGTCCACTACCTGTCTGATCTCGAATTCACGGCTCAGCACCGGATCGAGCAGCCCGTCGCGAGCGCGCTGCGTGATGTTGTTGGTAAAACCATCCAGCCCCGGGGTCGGTCCGCCGGCGGCTTTCGCCGCATGAGGCGCGTCACCGGGGGCGACGACTCCTGATCCTTCGACGGAGCCGGCGACGACGGCGTTAAAATCCTTGCGCAGGCTCTCGCCGGGGATCTTGCCTAGCTCCGGGCTCGACTCGCGAATCAGCCGACTCAGCTCATCGTCGCTGGCCAGAACGGCAACGGTGAAGCCGGTACGGATCGCGACGGCGCCGTAGTCCACCGACCCGATCAGCCACGCCTCGGTGAGCATCCGCATGAGCGAGGGGCTGAGCGAGGGTGTGCGGGCGTTACCGGACTTGAACCTGTCGATGCTCTCAGTCAGCTGCGCGGCGAAGCGTGAGCGATCGACGCCGTAGTGCTTGAGTATGAGCGCGAGGTCGTTGTCGGTGCCGTCGAGCAGCTTGAGCAGGAAGTGCTCGATCTCGACATCGTAATGCGTGCGCGAGACACAGAGGCCAGCCGCCGATTCCACGGCGTTCCGAGTCTCGTCGTTCAGCCTTCCGATCAGAGATCGCAGGTCGACGTTCATTATGCGCACTCGCTAGATCTTCAAGACGGCTTCATCAGCGTCGCGATCAAACGGCGTGGTCTTGATCCAGGTCGACCAACCCAGCGGTACCGCATCGTCATCAGTGGCACCGATGACGCAGGCCGGCACCTCGTCGCGATCGAGGATGAGTTGCACTTCGATATCGAACTGGTCGTTGCAGTAGAAACGGACCAACGCTCGCAGCGCCTCGTGGGCGCTACCCGTGGGCAGGAACTCGTCGTAGCGCTCCCTGCTCAGCGGCCCGACCTTCACCCTGACGCGCGCCTGCTGGTCCCAGATCTCGTCGCCCACCACCGCGCCATCGCCCAGTCGTGACGAGGCCTCCGCTTCGCCCACGCTGGTTTGCGACGACGTCGCCAGCGGGTACCAGCCGCCTACGAACTGCTCGACCTCCACCGGCACGCCGAAGTAGTCCTCGAGCATCATGTCGAGACCGACCGCGGACCGCTGCTGCGGCGCCAGCAGACCGGCGTAGAAGAGCAGCGCCTCATCGGGGACGGCCAGGCGGCGGCGTTGCTCCGGAAGGCCGAGACCGATCAGGTCGTGGAGGTGATCGGTGATGCGGTCGTCATCGCCCTTCTCGTAGCCGGCGGCCAGGCGGTTCTTCTCCCACGCCCGGTAGAAGAGCGAGACGATCCGGTGGTGGAAGATGTCGAGGAAGTCTTTGATCGTGCGGTCGCGGGCCGCCACGCGGTCGCCGACCAGCAGCGTATAGTAGAACGGCAGCACGCCCAGCGGACCGGTGAGGCCCATGAAGTTCACGGTCATGCGGGCGGGCCCGTCGTCGTCAATCTCGAGCTCGTGGATCTCGCTGGCAGGGAAATGGATGAACGGTGCGACGTCGAAGCGGACCACTTCTTCGGCGGGGTCGGCGAAGCGGCCCACGGCCTTGCGGCCCGGCCACAGGCGTTGCAGCAGCCGCACGGCCTGGAAGAAACCGAAGGCGCGCGGCTCGTCGCGCAGACCGCCGCTCACAGGAGTGCCTTCCAGCCGGCCCGCGGCGGCCACTCGGCCAACGGCTCTTTGCGTTGCCGGGTGCGGGCGCCGAGGATGGAGAAACTGTTGAGCGAGGCGTAAAGTCCGAGGAATCGCTCCATCACGCTGGCGAAGAGGAAAACGCCGCCGCCGGTGAAGTGCTCCTCGTCGAACTCGATGTCGACACGGTGGCCGCGGGCGAAGGTGAGTCCGTGGGCGCTTTCGATCCGCGAGTAGCAGGGACTGCTTGCCAGCCCGGTGATCCCCTGGATCTGCTTCTCCGCGGCCGCCGAATCGCTGAAGTTGTAGAGCCGCAGCAGCTCGCGCAGCGCGTCGGTGCCGCCCTCGACCAGCGACAGGTAGTTGAGCGAAAGTTGCGAGATGAGCCGCCACAGCTGGGCCTTCCCCAGCGGCGGCTGAATCGCCGCCGTCGGCTTGACCAACGTGACGATCCGCCGCAGACCTCCGCCGCCCTGCATCTCCCAGTCGCCGGCCTCGTCGCCGAACGGCAAGCGGGCCGGCAGATCACCGTTGTGACAGGTAAGGCTACAGGTCACGCAATCGAGATCGGGCCGTGCCGACTGCCCTGAGAGGTCGACGAAGGAAAGCATGACATCCGCCATGTCGCCGGTGCGGCTGGCGCTGGGCCTTCGCCTCGCGTACCAGAACACGCGATCGCCGCCACCGTCGCCGCCGTGGCGATACGAATAGAAGGGTTCGAAACGCGGCGGCTCGTCCGAGCCCGGCACCACACCGACCACCTTGTCGACGGAGAAGATGCCGATCGAGCCTCGGCGCCGCGCGTCCGTGATGATCGGCGACTCGTACGTCTGCTGCGCCAGCAGAACCGGATCGGACACGAGCTCGAACAGGTTCACGACGGGCGCGCAGCCCGGGCGAAACACGCGGGCGTTGACCCCGGTCTCCAGCATCTCGCGTCGTTCGCCGCGCTCGAACGGAGCCACCAACAGGATGACCTCGGCCGTGGAGCCGTAGCCGTCGGCGCGCAACGCGTCGAAGACCGAGAGATCGAGGAACATGAACTTCTGTGGAAAGGCGAAATACTCCTGCAGCAGACGGTAGCCGACGAAAGAGCGGCGCGGATAGGGGAGCATGCCCTCGTCCTCGCCGAACCCAACCGGCGCCAGCGCGCTGGCCGGGAACTCCAGCGGCTGCCGTCGCGGCCGCGCCGGGTCCCGTACCAGGATCCTGGCGCAGTTGTTGACGAGCAGCTCGTAGACCGTGGAGACGAGAGCGTTCTCGCCGTTCAGGTGGAGCCGCAGCGTATCGAGCTCGAGGTCCGCGAAACTCAAGTCGGGCAGGCACTCGAGCTCCAACCGAATCGCCGCCACCGCATCGGGCGCCTTGATGGCCGGCTGCAGCTGGTCGGGCGTGCGCCAGTTCGCCGCCGTCACGGAAAGGGGCCAGACTGTCGTATCGTAGCAGGTTCTGAACTTGCAGCGGTCACCGCCCACGGGCCGCGAGAAGAGCTCCGATCCGCGGGGGATGTGCAGACCGCCGGTCAGCTTTCCCTGTTCGGGGTCGAGCTCGAACTCGACCAGGGCCGCCGCCGGGATGGGCCTGACGTAGTGGGGGTAGATGATATTGAGCAACGCCTCACTGACCTCTGAGAAGTCATCGTCGAGCTTGAGGTGAACGCGCGCTGCTAGGAAGGCGAAGCCCTCGAGCAGACGTTCGACGTGAGGGTCGTCGCACTTGCTCTCCTCGAGTTGGAGTCGCGAGGCGATCTTGGGGTACTTCTGGGCGAACTCCGCGCCCATGCGGCGGAGGTAAGCGAGCTCTCGCTCGTAGTAGAACAGCAGGTCGTCACGCATCGACCTGGAACTTTCCGCTGGAGATCTCGAGCACCGTGTCGAAGGCGACCTGCTCCGGCTCCGGTTCCATCTCGAGCAAGGCTTCGATCAGGAAGCGGACGTGTCGCGCCTCGGAGTCCTCGGTCTCGATCGGCGTGATGCGGACGCCGGAGAGACGCGGCTCGAACAGCTCGATAGCCTGCTCGAGCTGCCGCATCAGGCGGAGCGGCGTGTCCGGCGCATCGACGCTGAGCGAGGTGATATCGGGCATCCCGTAGTGGTAGAGGGAGCCACAGGTCTCGGCGAACGCCTCCGGCGCCGGGTCGACGATGCGCCGCGTATTGAGCAGCCACTCGAGGTCGCGACGAACAGCGTCCTTGTGCGACTTCGCCGACTGCGAGCGACTGTACTGCGGATCGACGGGACTGGCGGGATCGCGGTCTATGAGCCGGTCGATGAGCGACGGCTGGACGGATGGCTCTTCACGCCTAGCCATCGTTCGGCTGGTCGTCAGGCGATAGGTCGACGACCTGTACATCGCCGCCCTCGGACGGGGCGGCGTTTCTGGTTTCCGCGTTCTCGCTTCGGAAGTTGAGCGCCTGCACGGGGTCGAGGCGGCAGATGCGGAGGTAGAGGTCGTGCCTTTCCGACTCCGACTCGCCGAGCGCGCTCATGCAACGGTATAGAAGGCCCAGGGGGGCGGCGACGATGGCGCCCTCCTCCCAGCCCTCGAGGTCGTGGGCCTCGATCTTCCGCACCATCTCCCTGAGGATGGGCAGCGCCACCGACTCGTGGCCGCTGTCGACCATGATACCGGTGACGTGAGAACGGTGCATGAAGCGAGCGCGCTCGCTCTTCTCGCGCTCGACCTCGGCCATCAGGATCTCGATGCCCTTCTCCGGTCGACCGGCACGCACCTCCACCTGGGCGCGGTCGTAAGCGGAACGGCCGCGCTCGCGGGCGGCGGCCAGCTGTCCGGCGGGGACATCGGCGGCAGCGGCGTCCTCGAGGATTCCCGACTCACGCAGCCAGACGCGGGTCTCTTCGTTGGCGGTGGGCGTGTCGTCCATCAGTGTGAGTTCGGGCAGCTGAGGAAGGTCGCGCAACAACGCGGTCAACGCGCTGATGACGGCAGCGGCGACGTGGTCGTACTCGCTGCCCAACTTGAAACAGGCGGTGAGGATGTAGCGTTGGAGATCGAGCCAGCCGCGTCCGTGTGGCGTGGCCATGACCTTCTCGCCCTCCTCGAGCAGTTGGTCCCACTTCTGATCGAGCAGCAGGCCCTTCAGGCGAGTGCGCATCTCGGTGGGCGGCGCCGAGAGTAGCCGCGGATCGAGCTCGTCGGCCCGGGTCCGCAGCTCGCCCCAACGGAACCCACGCAGCAACATGTAAGGTGCCGGGTTAGTCGGATCCTGTTGCTGAAGGAAGTTGGCGGCGGCAGCAATGCGTACGGCGGCGTCGGCCGCGTTCTCGGGCTGGAGTGAAACGGTCGCGTCAGCGGCCGGGCCGCCGGAGAGGATGTCGTAGGCCGGCTCGGGCTCGGGCGGATCGGGGTCGGCCTCCAGCTTCTTGGCCAGCAGATCATCAGCCACTTCCTGCACCTCCAACAGCGCTGTCTGCAGCGTTCTGTAGTTGGGCGCAAACTCGCCGAACTTCTGTTCGCTGAATTCGTCCAGCGACTTGAGCGTCACCAGGCAACTTCTCAACTGGGCGACGACATTCTTGCAGAACGGTTTCGGCGTCGCCTCGAAAGCGCGGTCGAATTCCTCCAGCGTCGGTTTGCCGGCGGCGATCGCTTCTGCCCGCGCCTCCTGCTTCTCCTTGTCGTTCTCGGCGTCCGCCTCGTAACCGACCGAGCGGGCGACCCGGTACTGGATCAAGCCATGACCACGACCGTTCAGAGGCACCGACTTCACGGCCGGCTCCAGGTAGAGGCCCACCCAGGAGAGCGGCGCGGCACGCATCTCGGCGTCACCGTCCTCGAGCTGAGGGTAGAGGTCGTCCCAGAAGCTCTCCATCAAGCCGTGCAACAGATCGAGCCCCTCGCGCAACCCCGCGTACCCGTCGCGCCTCAACAGCGCCTCGGTCAGCCAGGCCGCCACCCAGAGGTCCTTGGATTTCGAGTTCAGCGTCTCGCTGGCCAGCTTCACCACCAGCGGGTAGTCGGCCGTTTTCCGCTTGCGCTCCCAGTCGCCCTGGGGCAAGGCGTCGTCTTCGCGACGCGCTTCCTTGAGCTCGAGGAATACGGGGTCGTCGAGCAGGTCGTTCCCGCCCGGGCTCGCACCAGCGATCGGGGTCAGCAGTTCATCTCGCAACGGCATTTCGTCGTCAGTCTGCGTTGTCAGAGGGCGGATCGATGTCCAGCTCGCGGACCTCGAGTATTGGGAACGGCTCGCCATCGACCAGGAGCAGCTTCTGCCCCACCGGCGCCTGCTCGCCGCCCTCGATTTCTTGCCACTCGGTCATCCGGCCCAGCTTCACGCCGTCGTCGGCATGCAGCCAACTATGTGGCGCCATTGCCGGTATCAGCACTTCGCCTAACTCGACGCCCTTGAAGCCCGGGCCGGCGCGCACATTCGCCGGTATCCAGAGGAGATCGCGCAGCCGTTTCGGTGGAGACATGCGGACGGACGCGATGTGCTCGAGCGGTATCCACGTGTACTGCCCGGCGGCGAAAACCTCCAGGCGGGCCCCGATGCGCGGATCACCGTCGGTGATCGACTCGTGGCGGGCACCGTTCAACGTAGCGGACGGCGCGCGTGGTGCGGGTCCGCGGGGATATTCCCCGGTCGAGAACATCCGCTGCCGGATCCGCTCTGCGTGGAGGGCGCTATGGTAGAGCAGCGCCCCCATTCCGGCCTCGGGGCTCCCCTGGGCGATCACATCTAGCTGCTTCTCGGCGCGATCCAGCTCGCCGGCGAAGCCAAGCAGCTCAAAGAGGAAAATTCGTCGCTGAACGTCGGTGGGATCGCTCCGCAACTCGACGCTCAGCGACTCTATGGCTTCGGCGAGCTTTCCCGCGTGGAGAAGCTCTTCGGCTCTCACGCAGGACTAACCGGCGGCGTCAGTCGGCCGTGCCCGTCTTCGGGCTGTAGCTCGCGACTATGGCCTTGTCCTTCGACCCGTCCGACTTCTGCGTGTTGTAGGTCATCTCGACCTTGCCGAACGTGAAGGCGACGGACTCTTCCGGAACGTCGTCACCCATGCCGCTGCTGCCGGCCCACTGCAGGTCGGTGACGAAGACGTCGGTGAAATCGAGCCTCAGGTAGTCGATCGGGTTGTCACCGGCCGCCTTGTGCAGCGTAACCGACGCTCTTGGGAAGTGCTTACCCAGGCAGCAGGCCTGGAACAGCTGCGGGCTCGACATGTCCGTCTTCTTCGTGATGTTGAAGCTGGTCAGGATCGCCTTACCTGATCCGGAGCCTTCACCATGCATCACACTGGTGGGGTTGTTCACGCCCCAGTTGAAGGAAGAGATTTCGATCTCGCTCTCGAAGCCCTTCCTCGTCGACTGGCTGTCGACTCCATCCACGCTCATAAATGCGTCGAACGCCATCGGGTCCTCCTCGGCAGGGGGTTAAAGGTCTTCTACTTCTGCGCTGGAGCGGGAAGTTCAGCAACCAGGCGCATCGCGACGCTCAACTCCTCCAACTGGAAGTGCGGGCGGAGAAAAGCGACGGCATGGTATGCGCCGGGCTTGCCGGGGATCTCTTCGACATCGATTCGTGCTTCGGCCAGCGGGCGAGTCGCCTTCACCGAATGCGGCGCGTCTGGGTTGGCGACGACGTACTCCGCGATCCAGTTGTTGAGGAACGACTGCACCTGGCTCTTGGCCATGTATCCGCCGATCTTGTCGCGCATCATCGACTTCAAGTAGTGAGCGAAGCGCGATACGGCAAAGATGTACGGCAGCTGCGCAGAGATCCGCGCGTTCGCCGTGGCGGCATCCGACTGATACTTCTTCGGCTTCTGCGCCGACTGCACGCTGAAGAACGCGGCGTCGGCCGTGCCCTTGCAGTGTACCAGCGGGGCGAACCCGAGATCGGCCAGCTCCTTCTCGCGCCGGTCGGTTATCGGGCTCTCGGTCGGGCACTTCATCGCCACGTCGCCAGAGTCGGTCTGGAAGTTGTGGACCGGCAGCCCTTCCACCAGGCCACCGCTCTCGACGCCGCGGATGGTGGCACACCAGCCGTAAGCCGAAAACGCCTGGGTCACTCGAGCGCCCAATGCGTAGGCGGCGTTGCCCCACAGGTACTGCTCGTGGGATGCGCCATGGACGCCTTCCTCGTAGTTGAAGGCCTCGATCGGCACCGTCTCGCTGCCAAACGGCTCGCGCAGCAACATGCGCGGGACGGTGAGCGCCACGTAGCGCGAGTCATCGCTGTCGCGGAACTGTTTCCACTTGGCGTACTCGGTGGTGTCGAACACCTTGGCCATGTCGCGCGGCGCGTCCAGCTGGGTGTAGCTTTCGAGATTGAACATCTCGTGTGAAGCGGCGGAGAGGAACGGCGCGTGCGCGGCTGCCGACACCTGCGACACTTTCTCGAGCAGCTCGATGTCCTGGCCGCTCTTGTCGAAGTAGTAGTCGCCCAGCAGCGCGCTGAACGGCGAGCCGCCGAAGACGCCGTACTCCTCCTCGTAGACCTTCTTGAACAGCGCGCTCTGGTCGAACTCGGCGGCGCCTTTCAGGTCTCGCAGCAGGTCCTTTTTCGATACGTTGAGGATCTTGATCTTCAACATCTCGCTGGTCTCGGACTGCGAGAGCAAGTAATGCAGGCCGCGCCAGCTGGCCTCGAGTTGCTGGTACTCGGGCGCGTGAACGATCTCGTTCAACTGGTCCGAGACGAGGCGGTCGATCTCGGCGATGCGCGCGTTCAGCATCGCTTCGGTATCGGGCGCAACAGTGATGGTCCCCTCGAGAACCTCGGAGACGAACTGCTTGATCATGTCGCGTCCGCGCTCCTGTGCCGCCTGTTCCTTCCCGAAGCGACCCTCCTCGATGATCTGCTCGAGCAAGCTCAGGTCTTCGGCGGCCTCCGCGGCTTCCTGTTTCGCCTGCTTGGGCTTCTTCGCCTCAGCCATCATCATTTGCCTCCCTCGTCGCCCTCGGAGCCGATCTCGTCCCTGAGCTTCTTCAACTTCTGCTCGTCACTGACAGCGGACTGGAGGATCTCCTCCAGCTTCTCGTTGACCTGGAGCTTACCACGCAGGTCGGCGAGCTGGGCCCGCAAGTCGAGCAGCTTTGCGAGCGGCTCTACGTTCTGGGCTACGCGATCGGGGTTGAAGTCCTCGAGGCTCTGGAACTCGAGCTCGACTCCGATCTTGCCGCCCTCTTCAGTCAGCTTGTTCTCGACGGAGTACTGAAGTCGCGGTTTGGCGCCGGCGAGCACGTCGTCGAAGTTATCGAGCGTGACCTCGGTGAAATTGCGGTTCTTGAGCTTGCCGAGCGGCTCGACCGGCTTGCCGGAGAAGTCGCCGAGCACACCCATCACGAACGGCAACTCCTTCGTCTCGATCGCGTCACCCGTCTCCACCTCGTAGGTGATGTTGACGCGCGGCGGCCGTACCCGCTCAAGCTTCTTCTGTACGCTCTCTTTCGCCATGCTCATCAAGCTCCTCGTTTGGCCGTTACCGGGCGTTTCGACATCGAGCTCGGCCGGCACTGGGGCCGATCGTTGACGGGATATCTCACTAACGGGCCAAGACAGAGGGCGGGGAACCGACCTGGCAGATGCGACTCACCGGCCACGCCGAAAAACCGCGCCACCACTTCCCTGCCGGATCACTCTGAGTCTTATATCCCACAATAAGTTGGGAGTCGTCATATGATGTTGTCAAGAAGCGTGCCGCGTAGCGCATGTCGCCTACCAGCGGCCAGCCAGCGCCTGCGGCGGATTGCTCACCGATTGGAAGCGAACCAGCCGTACGGAATCGCTCTGCTTCATGCTTGCCAGCGGCATCAGCCCGCGGTCGAGGAGCAACCCGGCGGCGCGCTCGCTGAGCAAAGCCTCGGCACAGGGCTTCGCTTCCGTATCCCCTTCTACTTTATAGACATGAAGCGGCAGACCCTTGACGTCCTGGTGCGCGCCGGGCCGCAGCTCCCAACCGTCGGCCGAGAACGACCGCGCCAGCAGTGTGGCGCAGGCGTAGGCCGGGTTCCCCCACAGGTAGTCGTCGTGATCCGGCGGCGCCGCCGCCTCCCGGAACGGGAAACTGTCGCAGGGCTCGGCGTCGGGACTGTAGGGCAGGCGCAACAGGAATCGCGGCAGAGCCAGGCCCAGCGAGACGGCCTGGGGCTCCTTGCGGAGCGCCTCCCACAGCGGGCTCTCGGGGGGCCGCCAGGCCGTCGCATCCGGCGGCGTCGCGAAATCCTCGATCCCGGCCAACCCGGGCTCGGCGGCTGAGATCCAGGGCGCGCCGGCCAGGTTGGCGATCGCGGCGAGCCGCGCCAGCAACAACAGCTCGTCGTCGTTGGGACCGAAGGCGAAGTCGCCCACTATGAGTGCCCAGGGCTCGGCGCCCGGCGTCTCTACCGTGGATTCGACCAGCAGCTTGTAGAGCCCGCTGCCGCGGAGGTCGGCGTCGGAATCCTGGTCGGCGGCGAGTTCCTGCTTGGAGACATCGATCAACCAGATTTGCAGGTGCTCGTCCGTCTCGACCCCACGCGTCAGGAAATGAACCGCGCGCCACGATGCCTCGAGGGACCGCACGTCCGGGTGATGAAGCAGCGCCCGCATGAGCGAGCTCGTCGCTTCGTTCACCTGCTCGAGCAGTTCCGGGCCCCGCGCATCAGCATCGCTCATATAAGGTCTGACGATGCGGCTGACGACTTCGTTAAAGTCGGACGTCAGAGCCGCGGCGGCATCGGCGGGGGCCGGAGACGTCCGGTCGAGGATCTGATCCAGCAAGCCGCCCGCTTCAGCATCCCGGTCTTCGGCCGACACGCTCGGGCCGGTGTCTGCCAGCAGCTCGCGCACGGCGTCGGCGGACGTCTTTGGGTCGGCCAGACGAGCGCGCGTCTCAAGTAGCCTGGCGAAGATCGGCAGGCTCTCGTACAGGCTGTCGGGGTGAAAGTCATCGAGCCGCTCGAAGGCGAGTGAAAGCGGCGGCTCGGTGGCGAGCGTCAGACGCGGCGCGAGCCGCGCGACCGCGTCGTCGAGATCGTCACGATCGACGCGGATCGCTTTGCGGCCGGCCAGCACGCCGCCGCTCTCGACGATTCCGCGATTGGCGCGGCCGCTGAAGTCGCCCAGCACGGCGATACGAAACGGGGTCTCGCGGATCGGCGCCGTCGATCCGGGCTCCGATCGCACGTGAACCTCGAACCCAACCTCGGGTTCGCGCTCGTCGGGCATGCGCCTCCTCTATTATCTGGCGGCCATAGCGTGGGCGGTGCTAAGTTACGGGGCCATGCGACAGATGCAACCGGTTCTCTGGACAAAGGGCGTGCTGTTGAGCCCGCAGCACCTGCAGACGCAGGACCGCTTCCTCGAGGATCTCATCGGTTTTCAGCTGTCGGCGCTCGCGTTCTGCCCCTGGGGTTTCAGCCGCCTGGAGATCGATCGCGAGAGCCTGGCGGGTGGCGCGCTATCCATCTCCTCCGCGGCGGGCATTCTGCCGGACGGATTGCTGTTCGACATCCCGGCCGCCGATCTGGCGCCGGCGCCCAGGCAGTTGGACGAGTGCTGGGAGCCGGACGAGGATGAGCTGGACGTCTTCCTCGCCATACCGGAATACCGGGTGGGTGGTCTCAACGTCTCGTCGACCAATGAAGATCGAAGCACGCGCTACCTGTCGGAGGTCGTGGTTCGGCGCGATGAGAACACCGGCATGTCGGAGAAACCGATACAGGTGGCGCGCAAGAACTTCCGGCTGCTGGTCGAGGGCGAGTCGCAGGAGGGCAGCTCGTTGCTGCCGGTGGCGCGCGTGACGCGAACGCCGACCGGCGAGTACCAGCTGGCGCAGCAGTTCGTGCCGCCGCTGGTCAGCATCGAGGCCAGCGATTACCTGATGTCGATCGCGCGGCGGCTGGTGGAGATCCTGACGGCGAAGAGCAGCGCGTTATCGGACTCGCGGCGCCAGCGGAACCTGAGCCTGGCGGAATTCGGTATCTCGGACGTGGCGAGCTTCTGGCTGCTGTACACGGTGAACACATACATGCCGCACCTGCGTCATATATATGAGACACGGCGCGGGCACCCCGGCGAGCTGTTCTCCGAGATGCTGGGGTTGGCCGGGTGCCTGACGACGTTCTCCAGTGACGCGCACCCCCGGGACCTGCCCGGCTACGACCATCTCGACCTGGCCGCTTGCTTCACCGAACTGGATGAGCGCTTACGGCTGCTGCTCGACACGGTGGTCCCGGCCAACTACGTGTCGCTGCCGATGCAGGTCGTGGAGCCTTCGGTCTACGCGACGGCGGTGGATCAGGACCGCTATCTCGCGGCGCCGCAGCTCTACCTGGCGCTCAAGGCCGAGATGGATCAGGCCGAGCTGGTGAACAAGGCGCCGCAGCTGGTGAAGGTGAGCTCGGGCGATCACGTCGACCGCCTGATCAAGCAGGCCCTCCCGGGCCTCGAGATGATCCACACTGCCAATCCGCCCAGCGCCGTGCCGGTCAAGCTGGGCTACCAGTACTTCCGGCTCAGCAAATCGGGTTCCGAGTGGGACCACATCAAGTTGGCGCGCAACGTGGCCGCGTACGTTCCTTCTGATTTCCCGGAGACCCA
>JBDHHX010000039.1:0-16580 GCA_039589155.1 Gemmatimonadota bacterium
CTGGGCGTCGGCGCGATTCACCTCCACGTAGCCTTCGGTGACCGCCTGGTGCAGCTGCTTCACACGCCGCGTCATCGACCCGGTGTGCCAGTGCTCCAGCACTCGGCCGGTGCAGAGCCAGAACGGGAACTCCTCGTCCGGCGACTCCGCCGCCGGGTGCCACGGCCGCAGCCAGAACGCCGCCCGCTCGCCGTAGCCCTTCGCCTTGTAGAAGTGGACACCCCTGTCCTTTTCGACGTAGGGATCGTAGCCCGCTGCGTAGCGGTAGCGGGTCTCCACTCCGTTGACCACTGGCCACAACAGCCCCCGCGTCTCTCTGAGTTGCTCGTAGGCGGCCACGTCCTTGCCGAGCCCGAGCGTGAAGCTCCGGTACTCTTCGTACATCGCCTCGTGCCAATCGTCGTCCGGCCACGGGAACAGGTGCCCCATCCCCATGCGTTTTGCGACTTCCACGATTTGCCAGGCGTCTTCCTTCGCCTCACCCGGCGGATCGACCGCCTTGTTCCACTGCGTCGTGCGCCGCTCCGAGTTGCCGAACACGCCCTCGCGCTCCACCCAGGCCGCCGCCGGCAGCACCAGGTCGGCGACATCCGTGGTCGGTGTGGGGTAGATGTCGCTCACGATCAGAAACTTGCCGTCGCCGGGCTGGCGCTGGATACGGTTCAAGTTCGGGATGCTGACCCACGGGTTGGTGGTCTGCGTCCACATCACCTTCACGTCGCCGCGCATGAAAGCCCGGAACATGTCCATGGTGTGGTAGCCGGGGACCGGTGGAATCGTCCCCTCCGGCAGGCCCCAGATCTCTTCCGCCTTCGCACGGTGCTCCGGGTTCATCACCACCATGTCCGCCGGCAGCCGGTGCGCCAGCGTGCCGACCTCTCGCACCGTCCCGCACGCCGAGGGCTGACCCGTCAGGCTGAACGGGTTCGAGCCCGGCCGGCTGATCTTGCCGGTGATGAGATGCAGGTCGGTGATCAGGTTGTTCATCCAGGTGCCGCGGACGTGCTGGTTCACGCCCATGCACCAGGTGCTCACCGTACCGCGGGACGGATCGCCATAGACGTCGGCCAGCGCATGGATCTGTCCCACCGGTACGCCGGAGATCTCGCTGACGCGTTCCGGCGTGTAGTCGGCAAGAAATTCCTCCAACTCGGCGAACGACGAGTCGCGACCCTGATCGCGGAAGCGGTAATGCTCGGCGGGAACGCCCGAGGGGTCGAGACCCAAGCCTTCCTCGCCCCAGCAACCGTAGCCGATGCGATCCAGTTCTTCGATCCCGCGCTTGAAGATCACGTTCTCGCGCACGAAGGCGTTGTTCACGTTTCCGTTGCGGAGAAGCAGATGGAGAATGCCGTTGGCGATCGCCAGGTCGCTGTTCGGAGTGAACTCCACGTACATGTCGGCGTAGTCCGTCGTCGGAGTACGGCGGGTGCCGATGTCGATGATGCGGACGCCCGGGTTCTCGCGCTTGTTCGCCAGGATGCGCGAGAACAGCACAGGGTGCATCTCCGCCATGTTGTTGCCCCAGAGGACGAAGTCGTCGCCGACCTCGAAGTCCTCGTAGCAGCCCATCGGCTCGTCGCTCTGGAACTGCGTCATGAAGCCGGTGACCGCCGACGCCATGCACAACCGCGCGTTAGGCTCCACGTTGTTGCTCCGCATGCCGCCGCGGAACCACTTGCTGGCCGCGTAGCCGTCGAACACCGTCCACTGGCCGGAGCCGTAGATCGCCACCGACTCCGGACCGCTCTCGTCGAGGGCCTCCTGGTACTTCTGCGCCACCAGGTCCAGCGCCTCGTCCCAGGAGATCCGCTTCCAGCCGCTCCCCTCACGCAGCATCGGGTACTTCAGCCGGTCTTCGCCGTAGAGCATGCCCGGCAGGTGGTAACCCTTCACGCAGAGGAGGCCACGGTTCACGGGACTCTTCTCGTCGCCCCGCACGGCCATGACGAGACCGTCTTTGACACCGACCTCGACGCCGCACCCGGTGCCGCAGTAGCGGCAGGGCGCCTTGCTCCACCTGAGGTCCGCATCCGCCATCGAATCACCGGCGATACGCCGGGCCTGCTCTTGGTCGGCGCACGAGAACGCTGCGATCCCGGCGGTCGTGGCGCCGAGCGTCTTGAGAAACTTCCTTCGTCTCATGACGACTCTTCCTCCTCAGTTCTGCTGGCCGCGCCCGTAGCGGCGCTCCATCTCTTCCCGAATCCGCTCGGCCTGCGCTTCGGCTCCTTCCTCGAACCAGACGTGCTCCGGCCGGGCGAGAATTCCCGCGATTACTGCTTCCACGGCACGCGCCTGGGACCGCTGCCCCGTCTGCCTGGCATGGTCAACGATCTCGCGCGCCTGCGGGATCAGCTCCATGTAGAAGCGCTCCGCCACCTCGTACATGCCGTGCCAGTGCGTGTAGTCCGGCGCCATCATCGAAGCGCCGTGACGCGCGCGGCGGCCCTCGTGGTGCCACAGGTAGAACCAGGTCCACTCGATCTCTTCGTCGAAGTTGGTCGGAGTCCGCAGGCCGTTCTCGACCAGTGCGCCCATGATCGCCAGGCCCGGCTTCGCGAACTTCTCGTTATAAAGGATCACCAGGTTGTCGTACTGGGTGTAGAAATCCCTCACGTAATTGTCGGTGTGGCAATGCGAGCAGACGTTCTTCATCCGATCCCGCTTCTGCTCCGCCGTGTCGTGGATCAGCGCGCGGCGTGTCTCCGGATCGGTCTCGTTCACGATGTTGTGGTTGATGTCCGTGTCCATCACGCGGCTGACCGCCGGGCGGTTGGTCCACGAGATCCGCTCGCCCGGGTCGTGGGTGATCCGCCCGCCATTCCGGATGTTGCCCGACATGTGGCACGTCGCGCAGGTCGGGGCCGCCGCGTAATCGACGCCCAGGATCCAGTCTTCGGCATCCAGGTTCATGTCGTCCTTCAGGTCACGGAACGCGATTCCGTGCTTCGACTCCTCGTAGATCTCTTTCTGCGGATGGTCCGGACCCAGGTGGCACTTGCCGCAGTTCTCCGGCTGCCGCGCGCGCCGCGGCGAAAAGTCGTGGCGGCTGTGACACGCCGTGCAGGAGCCGCGGCTCCCGTCCAGGTTCAGCCGTCCAATCCCCGTGTTGGGCCACGTGTTCGCGAAGAGCACCGGCTTGCCGTCCTCGTCACGGACGATCCGGCTCACCGCGTCCAGATTCGTCGGGCGGCCGTCGGCGTCGGGCTCGAGATCGTCCACGGTGACCACGCCGCCGTCGGTAGCCATGATCGCCACTTTGGAGCCGTGACACTGTTGGCATCCCGAGTTGGCGCTGGCGAATCCGTTGACCGACTCCACTGCCTTGCCCGGCGTCGGCGAGTGAGGATTGAACTCGAAGCGCGCACCCTCGACCGTCTCCGCCAGGAAGTTGTCCAGCGAGGCCAGGATGTTGCCGCCCGCCGCGTGGTGGCTCTGTGCAAACTCACTCGCCTCGTGATCGTGACAACGCGCGCAGTCGCCCGGCGTGACGATCGTCGCGATCTGCTCGCCGTGGTGCAGATAGCTGTCGATCTCTTCCCGATCGGCGCGGTGGCACTCGTAGCAGCCGACACCCTTCTCGGCGTGCGTGCTGCCCTCCCAGTGAGCGACGATCCCCGGGTTCTCCTCTGCGTGGCACTCCACGCACTCCCGCGAGTTGGCCGGCACGGAGATGTGTGGTGCCCGGATACCGGCCTCCTCCGCTTTTCGCGCCGTCTCCATCCACTGGACCAGCACCAGCGAGAGCAGAAACAGCCCACCCAGGGCCGCGATCACGATTCTTTTCGTCTCTAGAGTCATGGAGATCCTCGGTTCGTAGAACTAGGACCAGGACTAGGACTGGAACTATGACTAGGGTTCGCAGTCATAGTTCTAGTCGTAGTCGTAGTTGTAATCCCTCTCATACAGATCAATGCCGTACAAGCGCTTCCCAGACCGTCATGCCGATGATGGCGATGGCGCCAAGGATGCCGACATACACGCTGAACTCCTGGAACCTCGTGTGCTTGCGAACCCAGCCGTCGATGAACGGCCAGGCGAAGATGACGAACAAGATGAAGCCCATGCTGAGGACCGCCGCCGTGCCGCTGAACAGCTTCAGCCAGCGGAAGGCGACGTAGAAGAACCACTCCGGCTTGATCACTTCCGGCGTCTGCAGCGGGTTGGCCGGCTCGCCCAGCGCCGCCGGGAAAATCGTCGCCAGCGCGCTGAGCAGGATCATCAACACCAACCCGATCATGACCTCCGTGTACATGTGGTCCGGGAAGAAGTTAAACGTCTTCGGCGCACCGGTTTCCTCGTCCTTGAACCGAAACTCCGTCACACCCTGCAGCCGGATGATCGTGATGTGCACGGCGATCAACATGATGATCGTTACCGGCAGGATGGCGGCGTGCAGGATGAAGAAGCGGGACAGGGTGGCCTGATTGTAGGTGTCGCCGGCCAGCATCATCCGCTTCATGAAGCCGCCGACCAGAGGTACAGTGTCGGTGATGTTGGCGCCGACCGTCGCGCCCCAGAAGCTGAGCTGCTCGAAGACCAGGCTGTATCCTGTAAAGCCCGTCATCAGCACGCACAGCAAGAGGCACATCCCCACCATCCAGTTGATCTCTCGCGGCTTGCGATAGGCGCCCGTGAAGTACACCCGAACCTGGTGCAGGATGACCGCCGCGATCATCAGCGTAGCCGCCCACTTGTGGACGCTGCGGATATACCAGCCGAACGAAACATCGCGGGTGATGAACTCCACCGACTCGTAGGCGGTCACCGGCGAGGCCTCGTAGTAAAAGGCCAGCAGAATCCCGGTAAAGATCTGGACGATGAACAGGTAGGCTGGCGTGCCGCCAAGGGCGAACCACCAGCGCTTCAAGTGATATGGAACAGGTTCGTTGGTGAGTTCACGGAACTGCCGGCCCGAGACGGGCAGGCGCTCACCGAACCAGCGACGTACGACTCTCATCGCATTCGTCTCCCGGTACGAACATCGCCGGCGTTAAGCGTTTCGGCTGCCCTTTCGCGGACGGCCGACCAGGCAGGGGTCGTGACCCGGCCCGCTGACACCCTCTTCCTCTTCGATCACTCCGCCCGTGCCAGCCGCGCCAGCAAACTGCGGCGGCGGCACCGCGATCAACAGTATCCCGTTCTCTACCTTCAGCTCGTAGCGCCCAAGCGACTGACCCGCCTCGCCCGGAGGCCCGGCCGTCGCCTTTCCGCTCGGGTCGAACACGCCGTTGTGACAGGGACAGAAGAAGCGGTTGTTCTGCGCTTCCCAGCGAACCTGGCACCCCAGGTGCGGGCACGTGCTCGACAGCGCTATGAAATCGCCCGTGCCGCCATCCCGGGCGCGGCGCGTGATATTGATCGTCTCACCCGACGGGCCCTCGTAGCGGATCGCTTCGCCCACCTCGACCCCGTCGGCTTCCGTCACGTACTGCCACATCGCGTCGTCCGTACGCGCCGGGTAGAGGAACTTTCCCGCTATCGCGACGAAACCTCCGTAGCCGCCGGCGAGCCCGGCGACCATGGCCGCACGTGATGTGTTCTTCAGAAATCCGCGCCGATCGGCGCCCGCTGTTGTAGCTTCCCCGCGTTTCTCTTCGTCCGCCATCTCAAATTCCCTCGGGGCTGGTTGGTGGCGTTTCCCTGCACTCCGGAAGCTGCTTTGTTGAGGCGCAGAGAGCGTAGCCGCATTCTCGGCCCGGGTCAACAGGCCGCTACACGGTCCGCGATGGTTGGGTGGCTTGACCGACGAGGTCAGAGGGGCTAATTATCACCTCGGCGTCAGAAATTACGCCGGCGGCCCCACGGCGTCAATACTCTGATCCTGTTTTCGCAGCCCTGCGGCTGGTAGTTTCCAGCCTGCCCACGTCCTCGTCAGAGCCCCACAAACTCCATTGGAGGTCGCCATGTCAGGCCGCTTGGCATGTAAGCGCACGCCGGTCGCCGTACTCATTGCTGTGAGTCTTATCCTCGTCTCGTTCCCCGGACCGCTCTTCGCGCAGGGTGAGGACGAGCGTCCGCGGTTCAGTTTCGATGGACACTTCCGTTTGCGCGGTGAAGCGGACGGTCGAACCGCGGGCAGCAAGCCGGACTACGGGGTCCTGTCGCGAGTCCGGCTGGGCGTGAAAGCGGACCTGCTGGACTGGCTCGACGTCTATGCGCAGATCCAGGACGCGCGGATCTGGGGGACGGAGACGAACCCGCTGACCGATGGCTCCGCCGACAACCTCGACATGCACCAGATCTACGCCGACCTCGGCCGCGGCTCTGCGTTCAAGGCGCGGTTCGGACGGCAGATCATGGCGCTGGCCGACGAGCGCCTGATCGGCGCAGTGGAGTGGGTGAACACGGGCCTCGTGTTCGACGGCGTGCGGTTGATGGGTGAGGCTAACGGAATAACCTGGACCGCTTTCGCGATGAACATATTCGAACGCGACGACGTTCTGTCGGTCGGCCTCAACCCGCAGACGAACCAGGGGATCTACGATGACGGCTGGCTGATCGGCGGATTTGCTACTACCGAGTTCGGCGGCACAACGACCGAGCTGACCGCGGCCTACGATCGCGACGCACTTACCGACCACTCGTACACGCTGAACCTGAGAGCCCACGGTCGCAGTGGCGATATTCTGTACGAGGGCGCCGGCGCCTACCAGTTCGGTCCCGACCGCAGCGCCTTCTTCGGCAGCGGCCGCGTTGGCCTGGCCATCGGGCGTGGCAGTATCGCCGCCCAGCTCGACTACCTGTCGGGCAATTCCGAGACCGACACCGACAAGGTCAAGGCCTTCAACACCCTGTATGCCACGAACCACAAGTTCTACGGCTACATGGACTACTTCCTATTCATCCCGCAGCAGCTCGACGGGGCGGGCTTGGTCGACGCGATGCTCAGGGCCTCGTACAAGACCTCGGCCAGTACCACCGCCCGCGTCGACCTGCACCGGTTCGCCACCGCGCACGAACGAACCACGCTGCAGACTCCAGATGGTGCGAAGGGCCTGGGCACCGAGCTCGATCTGGTGGGCCGTTGGACGGTCGCCGCTCCGGCCACTCTGGACGCCGGTATCGGGATCTTCGTGCCGGACGATCTGGCCACCGGCCTGCTGCCCGCCTTCGCGGACGGCAAGAAGACGACGTGGTGGGCGTTCGTTCAGTTCTTCATCAAGTACCCGTGATCGGTTAGACAAAAGATAAAGACAAAGACAAAGAGAAGAGAGATGGCGTATCTCTTCTCCTTGTCTTTGTCTTTATCTCTTCCCAGACCGGCCCTTAAACCTTCGGCTGGATGTTCTGATTGAGCCTGAAGAAGTTGTCGGGATCGTATTTGCTCTTCAGTTCAGCCAGCCGCTTGTAGTTTGAGCCGTACGCTTCACCAACGCGATCGGCCTCATCGTCGGGCATGAAGTTCACGTAGACGCCGCCGGTGGCGAATGGAGCGGTGCGGTCGAAGACCTCACGCGCCCAAGAGACGCATTTCTTGTCTTCCGCCGGATCGTCCCAACGCGCGTGAACGTTGAGCACGAAGTCGGCGTCTCGGTGAGTGTAGGCCGTCGCATCGGCGGCTACCCGACCTACCGCACCACCCAGGTGTGCCAAGAAGATCTCGCATTGGCCCGTGGGCAGCTTGCCGACAAGGTCGAGGACGACCGCGAGTGCATCGTCGCTCAGCTCGGTGAAGTCGTGTGACTTCCAGTAGTTCCGCGAGCCCGGCGTCAGCAGCGGATCGAACGCCGCCTGAAAGTCGATGAATTTCTGAGGCGCGATGACATCGGCGATCGGGTTGCCGATCTCGCGCAGGCCCTTGAGCGCACGTTCGCCCTCAGCCATGTCACCGTTGTACATCACAGGAATCACCACAACCTCCGTTCCGTGAACCTCCTCCGGCAAGAACGGGAGCGGCGGCGCCTGGCGCAGCACGATCCAGGCGGTGACTTCCTCCGGCGCCGAGGCGACGAACTCGCGGTACTGGCGCAGCACGTCGGCGGCATCGCTGAACGGGTGAACGATCAACCCGGCGAGCACGTCGGGGCCCAGCGGGTGCAGCTGGAACTCGAACGAAGTGACGACGCCGAAGTTGCCGCCGCCGCCGCGGATTCCCCAGAACAGGTCCGCGTTCTCGCTCTCGCTCGCCTTGAGATGCTCGCCATCAGCCGTAACGACATCGGCGGAGATCAGGTTGTCGATGGTCAGGCCATGCATGCGGCTCAACCAGCCGAAACCACCGCCCAGCGTGAGACCGGCGATACCGGTGGTCGAGTTGATGCCCACGGGTAGTGCGAGGCCGTGGGCCTGCGTCGCCGCATCGACATCGCCCAACGTGGCGCCCGGCTGCGCCCGCGCCGTACGGCCATCCGCATCGACTTTTACTGAGGTCATCCCGGAGAGGTCGACCATCAGCGCGCCGTCGCTCACCGAGTTCCCCGCGATGTTGTGACCCGCTCCGCGGATCGAGGTGAGCAGGCCGTTGGCCCGGCCAAACTTCACCGCCCAAACAACGTCGTCGGCGTTGGCGCAGCGAGCGATGAGCCCGGGACGCCGGTCGATCATCGCGTTCCAGATGGCCCGCTCCTCGTCGTAGTCAGGAGACTGAGCCGTCAGCAGCTTGCCATCGAGGCTGGCCGCGAGCTGCGCCACCGCGTCTTCGCCGATGACAACATCTCCGCCGTCAATTGTACGCATCGTTACATCTGCCATGCTTCCTCCCGGTGATGGTTTGGGCTAAAGACTCTCTCCTCATTGATGCGCATTTTCGGTCCACGACCGGACATCCGGGCACCCAGCGCTCGATCACTGGCCCCGGCGCTGGGAACGGCCGATATTGGTCGCCTTATGAACGAACCGAACGTGACAGGACCGAGCCCGGCCCAACGACCGCCGGTCGCTTTCGCCGTGGTCGGCACCCTGATCGGGCTGAAGCTGATCCTGCACCTGGCGACGAACGCGTTCAGTCCCTACGAGATTCACCGCGACGCGTTTCTCTACATGGCGATGGGCGAGCATCTTCGCCTCTTCGGGATGGACTTCCCACCGTTCATCGCCATCGTCTCGCAAGTCACCCGCGGCGTCCTCGGCGACTCGATGTTCGCCATCCGATTGCCGGTCGCTCTCGTCAGCACAGCGCTGGTCGCCATCGCCGCGCTCTCAGCACGCGAACTGGGCGGCGGCCGCTTCGCGCAGGGGCTCGCCGCACTTGCCGTCCTCGCCAACATCCTCTTTTTGAGAACCGGGAGTCTTTTCCAACCGGTGGCGATCGATCAGTTCTGGTGGACGCTGGCGCTCTTCGCGCTGCTGAAGCTGGCACGCGACGAGGAGCCGCGCTGGTGGATCGTCTTCGGCGCCGCCTGCGGCCTGGGGCTGCTCACCAAATTCAGTATGCTGGTCTTCGGCTTCGCCGCCTTCCTGGCGCTGCTCGTAACGCCGGCGCGCCGTGCCTTCCTGACGCGCTGGCCGTGGATCGCTGCGGCCGTAGCGTTCGTCATCGGCAGCCCCTCGTTCATCGGACAGATCCGATTGGGTTGGCCGCTGTTCGACCAGATGGGCGACCTCGCGAGCGCTCAACTCGCACGGGTGACGCCGCTCGATTTCATCGTCTCGCAGCCGATGATGGGAATGGGATTCTTGCTAGCGGTCGTTGGCATCGCCGCGCTCTGCTTCGCGCCCTCGTGGCGATACCACCGGACCGTGGGCTGGACGGCGCTCTTCGCCTTTCTGACGCTGATCGTGCTCAAGGGAAAGGCCTACTACATAGGGCCCATCTACCCGGTGATGTACGGCGCCGGGGCCGTCGTGCTGGCGCGGATTCGAAGGCCTCGCTGGGGCGCGGCTGCGCGCTGGGGAACTGTGGCGCTGGTGGCTGGCTACGGCCTGCTGACGCTGCCGCTGGGCCTGCCCATCCTGGCGCCGCCGACGATGGAGCGCTACCTGGCCGCGCTCAGCATGGAGACTGCGACGGAGACGAACATAGGCAGGCAGGAGCGTCTTCCCCAAGACTACGCCGACATGTTGAACTGGAAGGAACAGGTTGAGGAAGTCGCCCGGGTGTATCACGAGCTGCCGCCCGAGGACCGCTACCGCGCGGTGATCCTCGCCAGCAACTACGGCGAGGCGGGCGCCATCGATTTCTACGGCCCGCGCTACGACATTCCCAAAGCCAGATCGTACGTGGGTAGCTACTGGTTCTTCGGACCCGGCAACCTGCCGGGCGACGTGGTCATCCTGCACGGGTTCCCAGGGGACGACGTCGAAGACTTCTGCGGCGAGCTGACGGCGGCCGGGTACGTCGACCACCCGTACGCGGTGAGCGAGCAGAGAGATCTGACAGTCTATATATGTCGCGAGCCGAGAGAGACCATGCAGGAGTTGTGGCCGCGGATGGCGGGCGAGCATTAGTCCGGTAAACGGTAAGCGGTGAGCGGTGACACGTACGGCCGGTCACCGCTTACCGCTTACTGCTTACCGCTTACTGCTTTACCACTACCGACGATACATCACCTTTCCACCGACGATCGTGTAGACCACTTCCGTCGTCGGGATCTCATCTTCCGGTATCTCAAGGATGTTCTTCGACAGCACCGTGATGTCCGCCAGCTTCCCAGGCGTCAACGAGCCCATGATCTCTTCTTCGAACCCAGCGTAGGCGGCCTTGATCGTATAGGTCTCCAATGCCTCCATCCGCGTGAGCCGCTGCTCGGGGAAGAACGCTTCGCCGTCCTTCATCTTCCGCGACACCGTCGCGTAGTAACTGGCGATCGGGTCGATGTCCTCTACCGGCGCATCGGTTCCGTTGGCGATCACCGTGCCCAGGTCCCACAACGTACGCCAGACGTATGCGCCTTCGCGGGCGCGCTGCTCGCCCAACCGTGGGATCACCCAGGGACCGTCCGATGTGCAGTGCACGCCCTGCATGGCGGCGATCACATCGAGCTCCGCGAACCGCGGGATGTCGGCCGGATTCAGATGCTGGGCGTGCTCGATCCGCCAGCGCACGTCCGTTCGCGCCGGGTTCGCCTCGAACGCCTCCTGGAAGACATCCAGAACCTCGCGGTTGGCTCGATCGCCGATCGCGTGCACGCAGAGCTGGAGATCGTTCTCCATGGCGATGCGCGCGGTCTCGCGAAGATCCTCCATCGGGCTGGTGTTGAGCCCCGTGCTCGTCGGCAGATCGGAATACGGCTCCAGCAGCCAGGCCCCGTGCGGTCCGAGCGCGCCGTCTACCGAGACCTTGATGCCGCGTACGGTCAGGCGGCGATCGCCGTAATCGACCATGCGGTACTCGGGGTAGAGCTCGGCGAGCCGCTCGTTGGGCTGGCGAACCATGACCCAGAGCCGGACGCCCAAATCCCCGTCGTCGACCATCCTCTTATATAGATCGACGGTCTCGAAGCTGACGCCGGCATCGTGGAACGCGGTGACGCCCTTGGAGAGCGCCTCCTCTGAGGCTAGCTCGGCCTGGCGCCGTGGGTCGGTGGGCGTCGCGTATTCGTACGCCGCGCCCAACAGACCCTGCGCCCGTTCGCGGAAGGCGCCGATCGGGTTACCGTCAGCGTCACGCACGATCTCGCCACCGCTCGGGTCGCGCGTCGCTCGCGTAATCCCGGCCATCTCCATCGCCTTCGCGTTGGCGAACGAGGCGTGACCGCTGGCGTGCCCGAGAACGACCGGGTTGTCCGGCGAAACCGCGCTCAACGTGTGGTGCGTGGGCAGGCCGTCGATGTTGCCCGGCGGCTCCATGTCCCACTTCTCCTGGTGCCAGCCGCGCCCGCGGATCAGTACGCCCGGCTCCGCTTCGGCCACAGCCTCGGCGACCATGGCGACGATCTCGTCCCAGTTGGCTACATCCATCAGGTTGAGCTGCATCTTCGCCGCGCCAACGCCCAGGAAGTGGCCGTGAGCCTCGATGAAGCCCGGGATGGCGAGCTGCCCGTCAAGATCGATCACTTCGGTCTCGGCACCGATATAGCGTCCGATCTCGCGATTGCTGCCAACGGCGAGGATCGTGTCGCCGGCCATGGCGATCGCCTCGCCGTCTGGCACCATCTCATCGACGGTGACGACCACGCCGTTCCTGAGAACCAGGTCGGCGGGGAATTCCGGCTCGCAGCCTGCCAGCACGGCCAGCGTACCAGCGAGCAGCACTCCGAACAGCCAACGTTTGGGGTGTACAGACTCCTTCATGAGGCCTCCATGTCAGTTGGCGTGAAGCGACTCGGATTGAAGGTTGGGCGCGAGGAAGTCCGCTATAGGATCACATCTCCGCGGTCCGGGCGCAATCCACGTGTGAGAAGGCGCAGTTGGCCCGAGAGGTCAACTGCGCCCTGACTCACCGATGTGAAGCGGCTCAGTATAGCCCGGACAGAGCCATCGCGAAATCTATCAGCCCGAGGAAGAATTCCTCGAAGCCGGCGAAACTGAAGAAGATACTGTAGACTAAGTTGGCCTTCGCTAATGCGAGCGGGTTGCCCTCATCATCGAAGAAGTTGATGACCCCGGTATTGAGGTTACCCTCGAACGTGGCGCATAAGGTCCCGTTCACACGCACGTAACCGGCCATGCTCATGTCCCCGTAGTCAAACTCCGTACCGACGATGGCCGTATCCACGCCGTCCGTCACCGTGACCACGATCGTCTCAACGTCCCCTTCACTGGCCAGGCTGTAATCAACGGTGTATCCACCTAACACCGCGAGGATGTCTATTTCAACGGTCGAGTAGGTCACCAGCAGATCAATGTTGAATGCCAGGCTTTCTGGCCCGTCCGCGGTGTTGACCTCGCCCACCAGCTCGAGGTCGAGAACGGTGGAGAATGACCCGGTCGCCGCTACACTGATCACGGTGACGTCGTTGACGACAGCCTCGGCCCGAATCACAATCGCAGGCGGTGAACCGTTGTCGATGATATCGAAATAGCCAATCTCGACGAGTGGCAAGATCAGCGTTCCTGAGTTCGGATTGATCGCGTACAGCGCGAAGCGGGCCCGATCGCTCGGAGTGCTTGAAGTGCGAACGTAACTGTAGCTATCGGTGCTCCATTCCCACGTACCAAGCACCTCCGACGGAAGTCGCGCCGGCAAAGCCGCAAGTGATCCGAGAAGGTTCAACACGGTGGACGCCGGAGGCGTGGCACCGGGAATCCCGCCCAGCGGCGTCTCGGGCATGAGATCCAGCACCGGACTGCCCGGGTAGATCGCATTCGTGATGAAATTGCTGAAGTACTCCAGGCTATGGAATCCATCATTATCATCGACAACAGCGGTGAAGGTATCGTCCAGGTCATCGGCTCCATCTCCAAGCATCAGGAACGGAGATTCCTCGACCACAATGTCGACGTCCTGGCTGTCCGAGCTTCCGTGTTCATCGCGTGCCTCGACGGTAACCGAGTACGAGCCCACCGTGTATAGCGAGGGTGACACCACCAGAGTCGCCGTCACCGTGTTGTCGGTCTGGGAGGGGTTCGCTATCGATGTCCACGACGCTCCCGTCCCCCCTGTGATGCCAAGCGTTAGCGCGTCGCCATCCAGATCCGTTGCGCTAATCGTGACCCCCTCGGTCTCGCCACCCGCAACGGCGACGGCCGACACCTGCCCAAGGTTGGGTGCATTGTTCAGGTTGGCGGACGTAGGCCCACCATCGCTGCAGGCGTAGGACCCCACGGCGAGCAGGCCGATCATCAGAAGGGCTATCCTGTTCATCTTTACCTCCCTGAGACGGTAGCCGTTCGAGACATGTGGAGTGAAGCGTATGCACCGATTAGTCGGAGAAGGAGCGGAAACGTGACCTGCCGCAGATGCTGCCACCATGGCTGATACTCCGCGAAGTCAACACACCACGACTCCACACAGCCGCCCAGCTCATCTTTTGGGTTGGATTACCCGCAGGCGATTACTCTACGGCGTGATCTGGATACGCACAACAGATAAGGATTACTGTTCTCTGGTCCGAGTCGCTCAGCGGACAGCTGCAGAGACCCTGAGCACCCACGCGTGGTCACACGGCAGATCGCCGCGCATATCCTCCGGGATTCGGACGACAACACCCGTGCCGGCCTTCTCCCATTCTAGCGCGCCGTCGGCGCCCAGCAGCGAGACCGTGGCGCCGGGAGCGGGCTGCCACCCGGTCATCGACACGTACTCTGGCAACCGGGTCTCGGTCTCATCCGCCAGATAGATGGCGTAGACAGATCCGTCCGTGCCCTGCGTGAGTCGGATCTTGCCTTCGCGGTACGGCGCCACGGCGCGCGTGCCGTAGATCGCCGCGCCGTTCACGCCGATCCAATCGCCCAATCCCGCCAGCCGGTCGTAGGCCGCTTCGTGCCAGGCTCCGTCCGGTCCCGGCCCGATGTTGAGCAGCAGGTTGCCGCCCTTCGAGACGACGTCGGCCAGCATGTGGACCAGCTGGCGCGTCGACTTGTAGCGATCGTCGGGCACGTACGACCAGCTGGTCGCCATCGGCATCGGGACTTCCCACGGGTCGAGGATCGGTTCGTCCGGGACGCGCGCCTCCGGCGTCAGGTAGTTTTGGTGCGGGCCCGGCACCGCCCGGTCGACGACGATCAGACCCGGCTGCTTTGCCCGCGCGTCCGCCACCAGGCGCGGCATCTCGATGTCCTGGCTCTGGATGCGACCGAACTTGTAGCCCGGGCTGTTGATGCGCGCCTGGATCTCCTCCTCGGTCAGCGTGCGCACCCAACCGCCGTCCAGCCACAGGATGTCGATGCGACCGTAGTTCGACATCAACTCGCCGATCTGGTTGTGCGTGAACTCGACGAATCGCTGCCAGCGCTCGGGGTACTTCTCGATGTCGTAGTTCGGGTTGCGGTCGGGCGTGGCAAAATACGGCCACCAGTAGTCCGGGCTGTGCCAATCCGGCTTCGAGAAATAGACGCCGATCATGAACCCCCGGTCACGGAAGGCGTCGAAGATCGCCTTCGTGACATCGGCCCGCGGGTCGCTGTGGAACGGCGTGGCCGGGTCGGTGATCTTGTAGTCGGTCTGCTGCGAGTCGAACATGGTGTATCCGTCGTGGTGCTTGGTCGTGAACACCACGTAGCGCATGCCGGCGTCCGCCGCCGCCCGCGCCCAACGCTCCGGGTCGAACTCCGTCGGGTTGAACGTCGTCTGCAGATTCTCGTAGGCCTTCTTGTACTCGCCGTAGTCCTCCATTGAACGCCGGCACCATGGCTCGTCCTCCGAGCACAGCGACCACGACTCGACGATCCCCCACTGGCTGTATGGACCCCAGTGCATCAACAGCCCCAGCTTCAAGTCCTGCCATTCCTCCAGTTTCTCTCGTACCTGCGGATCGGCTTCCTCCACGTACTCGCGTTCGCCCGCCTGGCCGGCGGCCGGTCGCGGACCGGCGAGCACGAGTAGAGCTGTGTACAGCGCCAGCGCGATGCCGACGCCCGGTCTGCGCTTCCGAACATGTCGCATTCGAACAGCCTCCGTCAGTTGCCAATCTGTTGACGCGCCAGCGTTAGGATCGCGCTGTGCCGCACGCTCGCCCGACCCGGGGGCCCGGAGGTATAATGTGGAACATATGGCCATCGCACGAATCACGTGGGCTGAAGCCCAGCTCATGCCGGAGGACGGTAAGCGCTACGAGGCGATCGACGGGGAGATGTACGTGACCGCCGCCCCGTCACGCCGTCACCAATGGATCAGCGGCAACCTCGAGGCCGCGCTGCGCGAGTTGCTCCAGGAGGCGGGACACGGATGGGTTTACCATGCACCCATCGGGGTTGAGTTCCCCAACACCGAGGAGGGCGTGCAGCCGGACATCATCTTCGTGTCGCGCCAGTCCGAGAAGCGGTTGGTCGATGAAGGGATCCGCGGCGCACCCGACATCGTGGTGGAGATCCTGTCCCCATCGACGGCCGACCGCGATCGGTCCATCAAACTGAAGCTCTATCGACGCCAGGGCGTGACCCAGTATTGGATCGTCGATCCCGACGACGGATCCGTGGACGTTTGGGACTTCGGCGGCGGCCGCGGCCCAAAGACGTATCGCGAACGACTTCCCGTGAAACTCGGCGACCTGAACGCCGGGACTATCGACCTCATTCGTATCTTCGATCCGGAGCTCTAGCCGGCCCCGAACCAGTGTTCAGTTCCGGACAGCCGCGTCCGCCAGCGGACAGCCCTTCGCCACACGCCCGGCCGACGACCCGCGAAGAATAACGGTTCTCGCCAGCTCGCGGTCTGGCACCTCGCTTGCATTTGCAGACCGGAAACTTCGCAGACACCTTCACTGGCACCGTGATATGGATACTCTGCTGAGAGACGTGCGCTATGGCGCGCGGACGTTGCTCCGTTCGCCGCTGATGACGCTGGTCGCCACGCTGACGCTGGCGTTGGGCATCGGGGCGAACACGGCGATCTTCAGCGTGGTGGACGGGATCCTCTTCCGCTCGCTCCCCTACGCCGAGCCCGATCGCCTGGTGGCCGTCTGGGCCGACTACACGGAACGCGACGGCCCGCTGCGCGAGTGGTTGTCGTATCCCGCGTTTGCCGACCTCCGCGACCGGGACCACGTCTTCGAGGATGTCGCTGTCTATGGCGGCTGGGCGCCGACGCTGACGGG